>JANDJG010000028.1 GCA_024331085.1 Nitrospira sp.
ATATTGCGTCTTGTAGACCGTGTGCGCCGCTTTGTGGAGCTTCATCGGCTCTCAGCATATCGCAGGACACCGGACCTTGCTCACACCCCCGCCCTTCCGGGCGGGGACCTCCCGCGTAATTAGAGATAATATCCAAAATCCAATTTCCGTGCTGCCTTGCCATTCTTATACATGTTTCTCCCTCTACAACATGCCGCAACGTGAGGCGGCTAACCATTAAGTCTGCTCCGGCCCGCTCGTGCAACGTCTATCGTATGTCGCCGCCTTCTGGGGGGAGCAAAAACTACCGCGAAGCCAGACGGTTGTCAAAATTTCGCTCGGGCTCCCCCCTGGAGGTAGGTTGCAAATCCTGCAATCTTTCCCGATTACTCGCCCAAGGTCAGAGTCGGCTCATGGAATTGCCTACGCCTTGCCCACCTCGCTTGAAGACCTGCGTGCGGATCATGGTCGTCCTGGCGTTCTGGTGCCCCAAGATCTCTGAATCGTCCGGATGCCGTAGCGGTTCCCCCGCAAATGGATGGCAAATACAGTCACTGTTTATGCGGTGCAAGAACAACGCTTATGCGCCTTGCCGGCCGATTCCTATCCGCTGTCAAGTCCTATGGTCGTGGTCGTTTGCCGCCGACATTGAAGAGACAGTCGCTCTCGGTATAGAGTGACGGCGCATCGGGGCATCATCGATCGGACGGATATAGCGGATCATGTCGGAACAATTCGACAAGGTAACGGACATCATGGCGGCGCTGCGCGCCCCGAATGGCTGCCCCTGGGATCGCAAACAGACCCATGAGTCACTCAAGCCCTATCTGCTCGAAGAAACCTACGAGGTGCTGGAGACGATCGACCAGGGTGACGAGGCCAAGCTGCGGGAAGAATTGGGCGACGTGCTGTTGCAAGTGTTGTTTCACAGCCAGATCGCCGCCGAAGCCGGCACCTTTACCATCGACGATGTCTTGAAGACGCTGGCGGAAAAGCTGATTCGCCGGCACCCCCATGTGTTCAAGACAGACGGACAAGGCGGCACAGTGACGAGCAGCGAGCACGTCCTGAGCCAATGGGAACAGATCAAACGGGCCGAGCGGCAGGCAGCCGGCAACAGCCAATCCGCCCTCGATGGTGTTCCGAAAACCCTGCCCGCCCTCCTGCGAGCATTTCAGATCCAAGCCAGAGCGGCTCGCGTGGGATTTGACTGGCCGCACAATGCCGGGGGGCTCGAACAAATTTTCGAGAAGATCGCGGAAGAAGTCGGCGAATTGAAACAGGCCTTGGGGAATGCCGACATAGATTCCGCCTCCGCCCCGCCGACCGAGCAGACCGAGGTGGAAGCGGAACTGGGAGACATTCTGTTTTCGCTCGTGAATCTGGCCCGTTTTCTCAAGGTGAACCCGGAAGAGGCCCTTCGGCGGGCCACGAATCGGTTTGTCGATCGCTTCCATTTGGTCGAGGCCCTAGCGGCAGAACAAGGACGAGCTTTCCCAGAAATGACGGTGGCCGACATGGATCTCCTGTGGGAAGAGGCCAAGCGGCGTTTGGCCGATCCCCGGCCTGATCCATTTTCACCTGCACGGACCGTTTTGGAGAAAGGCGACCGCGGATGAGTGACCAACAGGGTCCTTACGAAGAGGGAAAACGGGCCGGCCTCCATCCCATGCTCGTCCTACTGGGGGTGTTGGCGGGATTGTGGCTGTTCGTCGCCCTGATTGTTCCAAGCTCCCGCAATAAACAGGCGACCGGCACCGAAGGCCCCGCCGTCTCTTCCATCGAGGATCCGGACGCGGCCCCCGTCATTTTTACCGTCCGCTCGACGGTCCCGGAGATGAACGCGATCGGATTGGTCGTGCCGCCGCAAGCGACGGACAGCCAGATCGCGGCGCTGTTGAAACGCCTCAAGCACGATCGGCTGGCCGGAACCCTGGGCGACCACCTGCCCGCGACCACGCCGGGCCACCTTCTAGGCGACCACGCGATCGCCAACATCTATATTTTTTCCGACGCGTCGTTCGCGGAAGCGGAGACTCTCCGCACGTTGACTCGCGGCGCCCACGCCCCGGGCAGTCTCTATCCAGGCGCCGTCCCGTTCGAGGTCGCGATGGAGGCCGTCCGCGGCCACTACCGAATCGATCTCAACGACACCGGCAATCCGGACACCGGGTCGCTGGGATTCGCCGACGAGTCGGGCGTGCATTCCAAACACTACCGTAGAATCTTCTGACCGCCGTCAGATCCCGGCCCGTTTTCGGATTTCCTCCCGAACGGCCGCTTGTTCCAAGGCGAACCACTCTTCCAACCTGGGAAACAAGTGGGCGAGCGATCCGACAAACGGCGCCAGCATGACATCGCGCCGCTCCGTCAAGAGCCCTTCCGTCTCGGCGACTCGGATTTTCCAATCGGCGATTTTCTTGGAGAGCACGTTGTTGATCACCAATTGCTGCCCGGGAGAACCGGTGATCTCGCCCAACAATCGCCGTTTAAACACCGTAAGCTCATCCGGTATGGACACCTTGGCGCGGACCCCATGCGGAGTCGGCCACGTTGAGCGTTGAATCGCATAGTCATACGACAAGACCTCTTCCCTCGGCTCACGGAACGGACCGCCGGTCGCGACCACGGTCAACTTGGCGTCGATCGATTGCACAAGTCCTCCCCTGTTGGAATACGCATGCTACCGCTTTATGTTTGATCTTTATAGAGTCTCCCGGTGAAAGAGGACAAGAGGCGGTTGACCAGGTTCCGGAAACGGGTTCAGGACTCCGCCCACTCCGTCGGCACATGCAGTTTTTACCCCTCCTCCGCCGCTTCAGCGTCCTTCGAGAAGAATCGCGAGACAAGCCGCCGATGTCTTGGTATACTGCCGGGAGTTTTCCCGGAGCGTGTATGGCCAAACAGGGCTATCCCGGACTCGTCCTGGTCCCTCCCAGCGATCGACAACTCGTCAAACGTCGGTTGACACGATGGGCGTTTCTGGCCCTCTCCATGGTGGGCGGCATATCCGCGCTGAACGTGTGGCTCCCTTCGCCGGATCAATCCACCGACTGCCTCCGGAATCTTGACCTGAGTTTTTCCGCCGATTCGCACGAAAAGTGCAACCGACCGGAGCAGCCGACCGATCAACACGTGGCAGCGGCAACCGATCCTCCTCGTAATACCGACCTCGCTTTAAACGGGCCATCACAGAAAATCGACCGGCCCGAATCTCGCAAGGTCGTCACGCCGCAACCGGCGGCCGACCGAATGATCGCTCAACAAGAAACCAAACAGAACTTCCCTGCCGGCCTTTCTGGTTCCGAACCCAAAGTCGCGGTTCGCCCCATGGCCAAGCAGGAGGAGAAGCCAATTCTTGGTCGCCAGACAGACACGGCTTCACCCCGGCCGACTCCCGTTCCGACTACGGTGCCGACCGCTGTTTCCTCCCCCGTTCCGACCGTACACGCGACCCGCGACCATCAGTTGGCCGAACAGGGCGATGCGTTTGCCCAATACCGCCTCGGTCGATTTTACGCCCAGCGGGACGGGCAACAGACGCCGGAATCGGTCAATTGGTACGGCAAGGCCTCCACCGGACTGCGCCGTTTGGCGGAAGCCGGCAATGGAGAAGCCATGTACGTGCTGGGAGTGATGTACGCCTTTGGGCGAGGCGTCAAGCGCGACACCGAAGAGGCGCGGCGCTGGCTTATTCAGGCCGTCGAACACCGGATTGCGGCGGCTCGTCCGGTGTTGGCCGGTCTGGAAAAACATCGGTTGGCCGAGAACATCAGAACGGACCACGACGGGTGACCCCCCTCCTGCCTTTCTGCTATTCCGACTAAGCCCTCTTTCTCCTTTGCGAGCAACAAGCGGCCGGCCGCGATCGTTCCTTCAACGAGCACACAGGCTCGAAACCGGCAGTCGCCACGCAGAAAGCCTCTTCAGCCGCCTTGCAAATACGACGAACGGCTGGAGCGCCGCATCATTTTGAGATTGCGCCAAAGGGATCGACCTCGTATGATGGCTCTCCCGTATGAACCCTATCGCTCGCATCAAAACCGCGTCACCCGTTCCCTACAAACTGATCCAGATTGAGCCGGATACACACGACACCAAGACGTTCCGGTTTGAGCTCCCTGCCGACGCGACATTGGACATGTTGCCCGGAGACTTTCTCTACGTCCACGCCACCATCAACGGCAAGACCGTGAAACGGGCCTATACCCCCTCGTCTCTACCGGGAGTCACGGGCCATTTCGATCTGACCGTCAAACGGTACGAAACAGGGCTTGTTTCCCGCTACCTGCACGAGCAAGGCATCGGCGATACAGTTTTGATGAGCGGACCGAATGCCGGCGGTCACTGGGTGGACGGCATGGCCGAACGGGTCGGCTTCGTAGCGGGCGGCACCGGCATCACGCCGATGATCTCCATCATCCGCTGGATTCTCGCCAACCGGATCGACGCCGAGCTGTTTTTGATCTTCGCCAACAAGACCGAGGCGGACATCATCTTCCGCCGCGAGTGGGAACGGAATGTTCGAGAATATCCAAACTTCCACTGTCACCACCTCTTGGAGGATCCTCCCTCCGGGTGGCGGCAAGGAACCGGCCGCGTCACGCCCGACGTGCTGCGCCGACACCTCCCCCCTCCGGGACCTGAAACATGTATTTTCTTGTGCGGCCCGCCTCCCATGGTCGATGCGGTGGAGGCCATGCTCTTGGAACTCGGCTACCCGCAACAAGCGATCATTCTTCCGTAGCGCAGATTACGCCGCGTCGGTGCGACAATCCGTAATCCGGATCGTCCATCATTCGATCTCGGCTCTTCCCGCTATTTTCATAAGACACCGTCTTACGATAAGATCATATCGCATCACGCACGCCGAGCCGCCCATACTCTCCAGAGGGAAAGATTCCGCGACAGACCCAGGAGGCACGTATGTCTCATCGAGATCTGTTGTCGCAGGTGGCCCATTGGATCACGGACAAGGCCGTCGCCCATCGGATTCGTCAATTGGCGGAGGAGATCCGCGCGAAAGGCGGACAGCCGTTGGACGTCGTCTTCCCCGACGGATCGCGCCTGAACCTCGGCATGGCGCCTCAAGCCGTCTTGTCGATTCATGATCCGACGGTGTTGGTCGAGCTGGCCGATCCAACGCTCGGAGGGCTCGCCACGGCCTTCGTCGACGGCCGCATCGACGTCGAAGGCGACATCATGACCGCCATCGTCGCCGCCGAACGGCTCGTGGCGGCCGGCGGCGCGCCGGTGACGGCGCGCGTCGAGGCGACGCCATCAGACCATCCGCCGCATCAAGACCGCGCCGACATTCAACATCACTACGACGTGGGGAATGATTTTTACCGCCTCTGGCTCGACGAACGGATGGTCTATTCCTGCGCCTATTTTGAAACCGGCGAGGAAACGATCGACGTCGCGCAACTGGCCAAACTGGATCATATTTGCCGCAAGCTGCGATTGAGTCCCGGCGAACGGTTCCTGGACATCGGCTGCGGCTGGGGGGGGCTCGTCATCCGCGCCGCCGAACAGTACGGAGTGCATGCCGTCGGTATCACCCTCTCCGACAATCAATTCATGCTGGCTCGGGATCGCATTCGGCAAGCCGGACTCGAAAGCCGAGCCGAAGTGCACCTCTTGGACTATCGCGACGCACCCGAGCGGTTCGGAGAGGATTCGTTCGACAAAATTGCAAGCGTCGGCATGTTCGAGCATGTCGGCCTCAAGAATTTTTCGACCTATTTCCTCGTCGCCCGCCGTCTCTTGCGCGATCGCGGGTTGATTCTTAACCACAGTTTTACGTCGTCCGACGTCGACGGCCGTCCCGTCGGCTCCGGCGTCGACGATTTCATCGACACCTACGTTTTTCCCAACAATGAGTTGGCCCACCTGCATACGATCATTCGAGAAATGGGCGCGCGGCAATTCGAAATTTATGATGTCGAGAGCCTGCGACCGCACTATGCCCGCACGCTCGCGCTCTGGTCGCAACGGTTGGAACGGCAATTGGACGCCGCCCGTCGAGTCGTGGGAGAACGGACGGTACGAATCTGGCGGGCTTACCTGGCTGGTACGTCGTTGGGGTTTCACCGCGGATGGATGAACGTCCACCAGGTCCTCGCCAGTCTGCAAGAGACCGAGGGCCCGACCGAACTGCCGTTGACGAGGAGATGGATGTACGGCTGACCGAATCGCGCGGCACCGGAGACCGTCGCGCTATTCTGCGTGACGGCCTTCGCCCGACAAGTCTCGCACGATCTTTTCCGCCGCCGCCGTTCCATCGCGAATACAATCCGGAATCCCGACCCCGCGATAGGCCGCGCCCGTGAGCGCAAGTCCCGGATAGCGGCTCAACGCCTCCTCAAGCTGATTGAGCCGGTCAAGATGCCCCACCGTGTATTGCGGCATCGCCTTCCACCAACGATTCACCTCGGCATAGACCGGCTCCGCTCGGATTCCGCAGAGAGATGAAAGTTCGGTTCGAATCTTGGCCGCAAGCTCGCGATCATCAAGGTTCAGTATGTCGTCGCGGCCCACTCCGCCGACGTAACAGCGGATCAACACCCGATCCGCCGGAGCGCGATACGGCCATTTGAGCGACGTCCACGTCGCGGCCAGGAGATCGCGGCCCTCGGTTCGGGGCACCACGAACCCGAATCCCTCGATCGCACCGGCCAACTGCTCGGCCGGATACGCCAACGCGACGGTGCCGGTCGAGGCATAAGGGATCATGTCGAGCAGTCCTCCGGCGATCGGAGACAGCGGTCGCAACAGGTCGGCGGAGACATAGGCCGGCGTCGCGAGAATCAGACTCTCCGAAGAAAGCGCCGATCCGTCGTCAAGAATCAGATCGTACATCCAGCGGCCCGGCTGATGAGACCGCACCCGTAACGCCTCGACCTTGCATCCCAACCGAAGTTCCACGTCTCGCTGCTTTAACCGGTCCGTCAAGGCGGACACCAGGTCGCCGAGCCCGTTCTTGAGACTCACGAACATCGTATGCCGCGGACGACCGGGCGCGGCCTGCGACGCCACCCGCCTCGCGGCCACCATGCCTCGTATGACGCTGCCGTGCCGTTGCTCCAGCTCCCAAAATCTGGGGAATGTCGCTTTGAGACTCATTTGCTCGGCGTCGCCCGCGTAGATCCCCGCCATGAGCGGCTCCAGCACCCGTTCAAACGCTTGACGGCCGAAGCGGCGGCGGCAAAACGACGCCAGCGATTCGTCCCCCTCCGCCGGTCCGCGCGGGATCAACGTCTCCAATCCCATTCTCGCCAGTCCGATCCAATCGAGCAATCCGCTCCGCAACAAGGGTTTCCATTGTCGCGGCGCAAAGGAAATCAATCCGTCCGGCAATTCATAGAGCCGCCCGTCCCGCAGCACGCAGGCCTTTTTGCTCGTCTCGTTGGTATTGATCACTTGATCGGCAAGACCGAGCTTGGCGCAGAGGTCAAGACCGGCTTGTTTCTGGGACAGAAAAGAATCCGGACCGGCTTCAGTGACGAGATCGCCGATCCGGTGCGTGACGATCTTCCCTCCCCAATAGGAAGCAGATTCAAGCACCGTACAGCGGCAGGACAGCCCCCTCGCCGACGCCGTGTCCTGCAAAGCAAACGCGGCGGTCAATCCCGAGATGCCGCCGCCGACGATGACTGTGTGGAGTCGTTTCACCGTTGGGGAGAGGGCGCGGCGTCGTGCGCCATCAGAATGTCGGCCAAGACCTCGACCAAAGCCGGATGGTCGTTGAGCATCGGCATGCGTTCCAGCCGCATTCCCAAGTCGGATGCCCGTTGCTTGAGCTCGATGTCGATATCATAAAGCGTTTCGACGTGGTCACAAATGAAGCCGATCGGCGCCACCACCACCCGCCTGTGTCCGGCCCGATGCAGGAGATCGAGCGTCTCCTCCACCGTCGGCCCCAGCCACGGCTCGTTGGATCGCCCTTGGCTCTGGTACGCGAACGTCGTCGGTCTCTCCCCCAGACGGGCGGTGACGGCATCAACCGTCGCCTTGACCTCCATGGGATAGGGATCGTTCTGAGCGACAATCCGCTCCGGCAGACTGTGGGCCGTAAAGAGGACCGGAACACGGTCTCGTTCGTCTGCCGAAAACTTGAGCAGCGCCTGTTCGATGTGATCGACGATGGCCGCGATCAGCTTGGGATGCGTATTCCAGGCGCCGACGTAACCGACCGGCACGGTGCTTCGCAGAGCCGCCCTTGCCTCTTCGACCTTTCTCTTGTACGCCCCGGTGCTGAGCGACGATTGCTGCGGCGCCATGCAGACCCCGATTACCTGTTCGGGATCCTCTTTCAGCAGCTCGGCGTAGGCGTCTTTGATGTAGGGATGCCAGTGGCGCATTCCCACGGACACCCGGTACCGTCCTGCTCCCGACTCATTCAAACGCCGCTCCAACCGTTCGGCGACGCTTCGCGTAATGCCGAGCGCCGGAGACTGTCCGCCGGTGGCTCGATATCGCTCCCGAATTTCTTCGACAAGTTCGGGAGGGGTCGGCCGCCCTCCCCGCACGTCCAGCAAAAAAGGCTCGACGTTTTCCAGGCAATCGGGTCCCCCCATGGCCATCAGCAACACGGCAATGTGACGTCTCTGTTCCGGCATTGTTCCATCCGTGTCTTTCTAAAGAGGGCGGTCAAAACATGACGCCGGTCGCGAGCATGAGAGGGCGAGCGTGCGAGAAGATCTCCGTCGTCCTTACCGTTGACTGAGTTTATGCACCATGTCGATCGTCGCGGCGACGTGATCGACCGGCGTCGTCGGAAGAATGCCGTGACCGAGATTGAAGATGTGGCCCGGCCGTCCACCGGCCCGCCGCAGGATGTCTTCAACCCGACGCTCGATTTCGGGGAGCGGGGCGAACAATACGAGCGGGTCCAAGTTCCCTTGCACGGCCCGGTCGTGCCCCACCGCCGCCCATCCGTCATCCAGGCGCACCCGCCAATCGAGGCCGATGACATCGCCTCCCGCCTCGCGCATCAGTCGAAGAAGCGCCGTCGTGCCGGTCCCGAAATGAATCATCGGCACCCCTTCCCGTTTGAGTCCCTCGAAAATCACCTGCACGTGCGGCAACACATATTCCGCATAATCCCCGGGGGACAGACACCCCACCCAACTGTCGAAAAGCTGGACGGCTTGGGCGCCCGCTCTGATTTGACGCCGAAGGTAGCCCGTAATAACCCTGGCGAACTTGTCCATCAGCTTGTGCCACGACGCGGGATCACCGTACATCATCTGCTTGGTATGGAGATAGTTGCGCGATCCTCCGCCTTCGATCGCGTAACTGGCCAAGGTGAACGGCGCGCCGGCAAAGCCGATCAACGGCACTTTCCCATCGAGGGCACGGCGGGTCAGTTTGATGGCTTCGGCCACATAGTCAAGCTCGTCTCCGTCGCCGACCTTCAGCCGATCCACCGACGCGCGGTCGCGGATCGGATTATGAATCACCGGCCCTTCACCTTGGGCGAACTCCAGATCCATGCCCATCGGCTCGAGGGGGAGCAGAATGTCCGCGAAAATGATCGCGGCATCGAGGGGAAACCGATTGATCGGCTGGAGCGTCACTTGAGCGGCCAGTTCCGGCGTCCTGCACATCTCAAGAATCGAGTGTTTGGCGCGCAGCGCCCGGTATTCGGCCATATAGCGCCCGGCTTGGCGCATGAACCAGACCGGGGTACAGTCGACCGGCTCTCGTCGGCAGGCCCTCAAAAAACGATCGTTCATCCCGCGCATTGTAGCAGGGTGTCGAAAAACTATTCCAGGTCTTTCAACCGGGTCCTGAGAACCAGCCCCTTGTCAATCGCACGCTCTCCGGGCGCACACTCTCCGGGGACGTCATGTCGACATGCTCGGTTTTTTCACGATTTCGACTTCCGGCACACCGGGAGGGCGAGAGAAGGTAGGTAGGAAGGACGGACGGGAGAAAGGACGCAAGAGAGCGGACGGTCCGCTCCGGCGACGACCACACAAAAAATAGTCGAAGTCATCATCGGAAGCGGTTTTATTTTCGAAGCGCTGCGTGTATAATGCGCCCCTGTCATACGTGAGATCGGACTCTGCGGCATACATTCATTTTCATCACACAAACGCCGCCGAATTCAGCTCCAAGAGAGACGGTTGTGTTCTGTCTTCAACGCCGCCTTGCATCAGTCTCTACGACACGGAGGTATATGGAATGGCCAACATGCTGACGCCCCCCCCTGATGAAAAGCCGAAAACGACGGGCCGGGATCGATGGTACTCGTTTCTTCGCTGGTTCGACTCGTGGGCCGGCCTGGAGCACATGAAGGTGGAGGGCCCTCCCAAGTTCGATTGGATCCGCAGCATTCCGTTCATCGCGGTCCATCTCATGTGTCTGGGAGTCTTTTGGGTGGGCTGGAGCTGGACGGCCGTCGGCGTGGCGGTGGCCTTTTATTTCATTCGCATGTTCGCGATTACCGGATGGTATCACCGGTATTTTTCACATCGCACGTTCAAGACGTCCCGCGCCACTCAGTTCGCCTTCGCGGTGCTGGGCGGCATGTGCGTACAACGCGGCCCCCTGTGGTGGGCGGGTCATCACCGTCACCACCATATCGCTTCCGACACGCCGGACGACGTGCACTCGCCGCGGCAGAGAGGGTTTTTCTGGTCTCACATGGGCTGGTTTACTTCTCAAACGCATTTTGCTCCCCGATTCAAGGCGATCGCCGATTTTTATAAGTTTCCGGAACTGCGGTTCCTGGATCGATTCGACATCGTGATTCCGGTCCTGACCGGATTCGCCATGTTCGGGTTGGGTCGCGTGCTGGAAATTTCCGCTCCGCATCTCGGCACCAACGGCCCCCAAATGCTCATCTGGGGATTTTTCATCTCGACCGTCGCCCTTGCCCACGGCACCTTCACCATCAACTCCCTGTCGCACGTCTACGGATCGCAGCGTTACAAAACAGGAGACGACAGCCGGAACAATTTCATCCTTGCCCTCATTACCATGGGAGAAGGTTGGCACAATAATCACCATTATTACCCCGCCTCCACCAGGCAGGGATTCTATTGGTGGGAAATCGACCTCACCTATTACGGGCTGAAGCTGCTGGAGCGACTCGGCCTGGTATGGGACATTCGAGAGGTGCCCGAATACGTGCGGGAGGGAAAAACGAAGCAGGAATCGGCCAAACAGGAACCGGATCGTAGCATTCTGAAACGTCCCATCGACATGACGATCCCTGTTCAGGCTCCGGCCGAGAACATCCCGGCATAAGCTCGCTCCCGCTTCAGGAAACGGCTGGCCTGCAGGATGATCCAACGGTCACGGCGGCCAGTCGGCCGTCTCAGTCAGTCGGCCGTCTCAAGAAGGATCGGGACGCCGCCCTTCTCAGAGCTATGATCCAAGGCGGCTGGTTTTGTAGGCCGAATTGATCGACGAAGCTTGTAAGGGCGCGCGGCTTCTTCTCAAACCCACTCCGACTCATTGTTCGACGCCGGTTGAGCCGGCAGTTGAGCAGCCAACGACCGACGAATTCTCCCGCTTTCCCGATCGATCGCTTCGAGCTCATCCGCCCGTACGATCCAGGCGTCATCCGCGTTCAGTTCAAATCGATAATGCTCCTTCTTGAGCGAAAACCATTCCACGTATGGGTGCGGCATCAGATTGGGGTGCGGGTCAAGCGAGATGAGGTTGACCGTTCCGATTTGAGGATTCTCCATGTCGCCGATCACTTGTACGGCCGTTTCATCATCTTCAAATCGGCTGTTTCGAAACCGAATCACTTCCCCCGCAATATCGGCCTTGAAGTCCCCCAGCAAAAAGAAATCGACCGAACCGACGCCGGCAAACACGACCTGGCCGACGACCGTCCCCGCCGTGCGATTATCGAGAAATCCTTCGCGCACCCAGCGACCGTTTCCAAATTTTTGCGCCATGTGACACCTCCCGTTTCTCTCCGTGATGATCGTCGTCCGCCTTCGTTTACACCGTGCGCTCCGATCCTGAATCGGCTACGAGGGGAACAGCCGGAGGAGATTGGCTCGCAAAGGCGCCTGTCAGCACTGCGACCAAAATGAGCGCGCTGCCGATCCATCCTTGCAGATCCAACGTTTCGCCGAGAAAATACCATGAGAGCCATGCGGCATAGACCGGCTCGGAAGCGAAGATCAAGGCCACTTGCTGCGCGGGAACGAGCTGCTGCACCCACATCTGCACGGCGAAGGCTCCCGTAGCCAAGACTCCCGTAACCCCCAACCCGATCAACAAGACCGTCGTCGGCGCAAAGGCCCCGGGCGGCGCATGTTCCCACCATGCAATGGGGACAAACAACGCCGTGACGGCGATCATCTGCCAAGCCAGGAGCGACGGAGCATCGAAGAGGCGGGTGAATCGCTCAAGGCAAATGATATGGCCCGCAAAAGCCGCCGCGCAGCCGATCGTCAACAGATCGCCGACGTTCACGTCGGCGCTGGGCTTCACCAACAACCACAGCCCGGCCACGGCCACCGTCGCCGCGAGCAGGACACGCCCTCCGAATCGCCTCAAAAAGAGCGGCACGAATATCACGTAGAGTACCGTCAAAAAGGCGGAATTGGAGGCGCTGGTGTACCGGAGCCCGACGGTCTGCAACACGTAGCCGCAAAAGAGGAACAGCGTCGCCACGGCTCCGGCGGCGATCACCGGCTTTTCACGTGCAAGCCGTCTGTTCACCGCCGCGAACCACATTCCGATCAGGACGGTCCCCAATAAAAATCTCAGGCATAAAAACGAGAGCGGGGGGATTTGATCGAGAGCCGCCTTTGTGGCCGGAAACGTCGCCCCCCAAATCACGGTCGTCAAGAGCAAGACGAAGCGAGGCATCGTTCAATCCGAAGCACGGGGGCCGAAGCCCTGGGGGGCAATCCGTGCTCCTCATCCCCTATGTTGAGGATTCTTCGATCAGGGCTTACAGAGAGAACACCGCCGCTGTTCCGTGACGCCCGCCTGCTCCATGGCACGGAGCGCCCGTTCCTTGTCCGGGTAATCGAACCACCCTCCCTCCCAGAAATCACTGGAAGTGGCATTCGACGGGATTTCCGAACACCGATCACGATGCAACGTCGCCCGATCGATCGATCGGGCGACGTGGACCCAGTATGTCATATCGAGCCGGATAGAATGCGAATGACGAGCGATCAGGGAAGGAGTTGCCACTCATCCTTTTCAATGAAGACCTTTTGGCCCGTCTCCAGCTTTTTCAGATCGTCTTTCTCGAACAGCCGCATGTACCGCTCGATGCGATCATCGTCGTCGATCCGCTCTTCCTGCATCACCCCGCTGTGCCCCTTATATCGTCTGATAAGCACCGGCATTGGTTTCCTCCTCCGACACTGGTCGTTTCAGAACAAAATCGTGCTACAATAAACGCAATGTCATCGCCCGGTCAAGGGCGTCCACGCGGCCCTTATACGGCCGTCTCCGGACCGCCGGCGAGTTCCGGCTCAAAGAAAGAACGTCAGCCATGCCGCTGTATGAATACCGTTGCGAAGCCTGCTCGACACATTTTGAAGCCGCCCAATCGATTCATGACCGCATCGAGGACACCGAGTGCCCCTCGTGTCACGCCAGGCAAGCCACCCGGCTGCTTTCTTCTTTTTCGTCGAAAATCGTCGGAACTCATAAACCCGGCTTTGTCGAAATGAAAGCCGCCGCCATGAATCAAGAGCGGATGGAACGGTTCGCGAAACTGCCGCCCTTGGATGTAAAACGCAACATGCCTCGGCCGAATGCCTATTGCGGATGGGAATCTTCTACGGAATCGGACCCTCCTTCTGAACCATAAAAATGAGTCGCCTCTTTTGCATTCTGTCGTGTCATTCCTTTTCACGCCTCCGCGGCACGGAGGCACCATGAACATCGCGAGAGCCGTTGTCACCGCCCTGGCGCTGCTCTCGACGGCGGTGACCGATCCCGCCCGGGCGCTTGAGCCGTCGGGAAACCTTATTATCGTCGGAAACGGCCCGGAACAAACCGTCATGGAGGCTCTCGCTCGCGCTTTTGAAAAGGCGCACCCGCGAGTCTACATCGATGTGCTGTGGGATGCCCAAGCGAATCCTCCCGAGATGGTCAAACGTGGTCAAGCCCATATCGCCGTCTCGGCTTCAGCCCATCCGGATCTGGCCTCCACACAAATCGGATGGGACGGGATCGGCATCTTGGTTCATCTGTCCAACTTCACCAAAGAACTCACAAAGCAGCAGGTCGCTCTCATCTTTACCGGAGCCGTCAAGGAATGGTCCGAAGTGGGAGGACCGGAGACCAGGATTTCGCTGATCGACCGCCCGCGCAATCAAAACATTCGCGACGCCTTCGAATCGCAATTGGAGATCGTTGGAAAAATTTCCGACGCCGCCAGAACGATCGACTCCGATGACCTGGTCGTGAAAACCGTCGCGGGCACGCTGCCGCCATTGTCAGCCGTCGCCTACATTTCTTTGAGTTCCGGTCTGTCGGCGGTCTCAAGCGGCGTCGCCGTTCGCTTGCTCCCCGTCGATAAAGTCGAACCCGAAGCACCGACCGTGCGAGACGGCCGCTACAGCCTCCGCCGCCCCTTGTTGTTGTTATCCCGACCGCAGCCCGATCCGTTGGTCCAAGCCTTCATGACCTTCGCCCGCTCGGCCCCCGGTCAGGCGATCGTCGGAAACGAGTATATTTCGTTACAGAGCGAATAAGTTCGCACAGGAGGTTCTATGCACCTTCATCTCTCCTCTCGGATCGCGATCATCTTTTCATTGCTCCTTATGCCGCCGCTTTCCCATACGGTCTATGCCGAGGAGGGAGCCGTGGTCGAAGGATCGGGTTTTACACTGTACGATATGAAATCGATCGAGGGATCGGACGAGCGCACGATTCAGCAAGACCCGGTCTGCGATCGCAGCAAACGGCCGAAGATTCTCTCCGTAGAGCCGGACGAAGCCAAACCGGGTGAGAAAGTCACGATCAAGGGGGAAAATTTCGGAACCAAGGAATGTTTTCACGGCGTCGCGTTCAGCGCCGCCGGCGCGGCGACGATCGACTACACCTTCATCAACGACACGACCATTGAGGCCACGGTACCCAACGTTCCGGCCGGCATGTCCTTCATCGACATTGTGGCGGGAGGAGGCAACGCCCGGTCCAAGGCCTTTTTAGTTCAACCCAAGTAACGAGTTCGCGTCTAAGGGGCCGGCCTCAGCACGTATTCTTCGCAGGCGGTTTCCCTTCTCTCCCGGGCCGGCTCACTGTCACCGCGCCCTTCGTCAGATTGGCTCACCTGGTCGAAGGGCTCTGTTGGAGCTTCTTCAGCATCTCCTCAAAAAGAGGGCGGTCTCGCAGGCTCATGAAATCATTCCTAAACCGGATCGCCTCGATATCAGCCTCCGCGCTTTCATCTCCATCCGATCCTCTGTAGATACCCTTCAAGACCAGCGCAAACCGATTACCCTCCGCCAATTTGATGTTGTCCATGTAGGGAAGATCAAAATAGGATACGTCGACCGGAAATCCTCTCCCCGGTTCACTGCCCACATACGTGCTCCCGTCGAAGAAATCGGTATAGACCGTCACCTCAACGGAGACGCTGGTCTCTCTCACTTCCGCGACGCGGAGCTCGATGGATTGTTGTCTATGGTATCCCTTAGTGACAAGCGACCGTGCCCCGTCCCGATCTTGGCTCATCGGCGTCGGTGTCCCGACCTTTCCTGGTTCCTGTATGTCCCGGCCGCGCGGGCACTCTCCATCTTCAAAATTCCTAAAGCGAGTGACCCCGTCGCGTTTTCGAAGCGTTTCAATGCCTGCTTTTTCGTAGAGGCGCACGCAACCGACTTCATGTTTTCTCATGGTAAAGACGACGCTATCCCCGATCGTATTCAACGTCGTCGCCTGTCTGGAAGCGGTTTCCTTGGAGATGCCCGTAATCTTCTTCTCCAACTCTTCCCACGCCCGGCGTGACGGTTCATCCTTCGCCTCGTGCCGATGGATCACCAGCTTCTCGTAGACCTCCTCAAATAACGGCTTGGCGTTGAAAAACTCCTGAAAGTTAACCGCCAGAAGCTCGAGAAAGACAATGCGCTTTCGAAAAGATTCCAGATCTTCCCTTTTCACATCGTCCTTGAGCGTTTGGAGATATCCGTCCAAGAGGGCCTTGAACATGTTCTCCCTGATGCTGGTATCGGATTTCTCCCTTTCGGTCATCATCTGAACATACACCTGAGATTTGCGATTCGCTTCGGTGTATTGATTGATGAACCACGGAATCGCGATCGCTCCGACGGCGGCGCAGATGCCGGCTAGGGTTTTCGCGAACGATTCACACTTATCCCACCGGTCCTTCTTACTTCGTGCTTCATCGGCCATCCGCGCTCCTCCCTCGTGTCACTCCATTGCGATCAGAGGCGGATGTCCTGCCGAGTGCCCTCGGGAGAGACCGTGACAGTGAATCGTTGACCTCGTATGATGAGGGTATAGTTTCCCGGCGGAAGATCAAACCTGTATTCCCCCTTGCCGTCCGTTCTTGTCTCAACATTCTTCCCTTCCACGGTAATGCTGAGATTGGCTGCCGGGATCCCGCCACGGTAGACCTTTCCCGCAAGCTCCGCCGCGATAAGAGGGTCGCGGTTGATCAACAAGACCAGAGCAAACGAAACAATACCTATCATCCCTCTATGCCTCATGTTTCCGTCCCTCCGCCAACATCTCTCAGAGTCACCTCATCACCTTCGCGCACCGGACAATTTCGTTCTGGTCTCCGAAACCAAGGCATACATCGGATGGATCGAGCGCACGAAGGGAGCAAGGAGCCGTTTCGGGAGCAACGTAGCCAGAATTACCAAAGAAGGCAAGAGCCGGCCGATCACCATATTTCGGTCGGACGATCGCCCCCAGGCGCCTTGGGCAGGAGGCTGGACGCTCAGAGGAACACGGCGAATTCCTTTCTTCCCTCCTCCAAGACCCCGCCGGCCCTACACACCCACATATGCCTTAACTCACCCCTCCGCAACTGCTGCTGTCGACATTGTCGCCGGCGTTGGATTCCTCGACATTGTCGTCAGGTTTGGCGTTGATGATGACACGAAACGGGAAACTTTCCGTCACACAGTTTGGCGGAATCGAAAACGACAGGGCGGTTTCCACCCCGGGAGCCTAACGCCGGTGTCGCGGACTCCGACGCCCCGGCTCCGATAAAGGGTATCTTTGTTTGCGTTCGTACCGGCACACCATGTCGCGGCTGGCGTTGACGACGAAGTCGGACGACCCGGCCTTTTCCACGGACTGACAGAGCAGCTCTGCGACCTTCTGTCGCCTGTCCGGAGGTGGTTCTTTGATAATCTGGATGTCAACCAAGATGAAGCTGGATGCGGACCCTGTGACGACGTTGTCCGGCCCGTACATTCTGAGTATGAGGCATGACGATCGCTGGGATTTCTCGCGACAGAGGAGGTTGCGTAGCCAGAGCTCACCGGACTGATGCAGAATCCCGCAGGACTAGGACGATCGCCAGCGACAGAATGCACAGAGGAGAGCCTAGGAGCAGTCGGACCATCCATCGGACCGGCCCCTACTGACTTTTGCGATAGCTGAGTGTTGACTCACACGCGTGAGGTTTTCCGGCAGAACCGACGAAAACCCGGCATGGCGCTCATCGAAATCGGCAGATGCTCGGACAACACCGGCTCAAACGCATTCTGGTACATGTTATGTGACAAGTTTCATGAGGCTGGGGAAAGGCTGGCGGATTCTGTCGGTTCTTGTATATAGCGCCACACCCGCAGGAGATCGAGCGTCAAGCTTGCGCCATAGGTAGGCCCGAAGTCTCTCGTCACGATATTGCCCATACTGTCGTTCCAGGTTTCAAACCGAAGCGGCCCCGCCGAGGCAGCCAAGGCCCACGCAAACTGTTTCTGACTTTCCCCGACAGGATTGACAAAAATACCGGAATCCCACATCAGTCCGAATTCAATCTCCCAGGTGGGAACGGTTTCTCCCTTCCCCGTGACGCGGTATTGACCGAAGGCCACGGCCGGCTGGACCAACCCGGCGGTGTTTCTGACGGAATGGAGCGCCGCTCCATTGGTTTGATAGCTGATGCGGCCCAAGAGGGAAGCCCGCAGACTGACCTCTCCCCACTCACCGCGATAGAACGTCGGCGAGATCTGCAACCGCCTGATCCCGGCTCGCAGAAACCCCTGTTGATAGACCGTGCCGACGGAAAATCCCGCGCCGACAAACACAATTTTTGGCTCGCCCACCGCGAACCACCGCGTCAGAGAGCCATCGATCATCACGTCGGTCTCTTTTCGGGGATCCACGGTGGGCACCGGGGGCAGGTGCCGCAACTGATGAACGACCTTGTTCTGGAAGAATTCACTGGGTTGGTCGCCTGTGGGACTGATGCCGGCCGTGAAATTGCTGCTCCAACCTTCCCAGTTTCCGCCCCAATGTTGGGTCCAACTGAGCGTGATCAGATTAAAACCGATCGTATTCGCGACGGTCGAATCATACCTGGCCCCGTTCCCATCCGTCGGCGTGAACCGATTGAGAGTCAGCCCCGCGATCACCGTGGAGTATTGATCGGGAAAGGACAGGCCGCCCCAATGAACCGACGGCGCCGGGCTTTCTCCCCATGCCGATACATGGTTGAATCCCAGAAGCACGAGGACTCCGATCGTCACTGTCCATCTTCTTGGAAAACGCAACCGCATTCTTGTATGTCCGTCAATCCATTGCGCCGCTGACGAACGGTGAAGAACGTTCATTTCTCGGAAACAATGGACAATCACTCTCTCTTCTGGTCGTACAATCAGCTTGCCGTCGATTGAAGCCTGAACCTTTCGCGCAAGCATGTCAACGGCGAATCGGCATCCCTCTATTCTCCTAGTCGGCTCCCACGCAATGATGTCCCCTCTCTCGACAGATCATTTCATCCTGTGTTAGCTTACGCGCTCATTTTTCAGTCCGGTCTCACGCGCCATGTTTAAGAAGATCTTGATCGCCAATCGCGGCGAAATCGCCATGCGCATCATCCGGGCCTGCCGCGAGTTGAACATCGCCACGGCCGCCATCTATTCGGAGGCCGACTCAACCGGTATTTACGTCAAAAAAGCCGACGAGGCCTATGTGGTCGGCCCCGGACCGGTCAAGGGATTCCTGGACAGCCGACAGATCGTGGACCTGGCCGTCCGCATCGGCGCCGACGCCATTCATCCGGGATACGGATTTCTCTCGGAAAACGCGGAGTTTGCCGAGCTCTGCCAGGCTTCCGGCGTCACCTTTATCGGTCCCTCTCCCTATGCCATCACTATGATGGGCAGCAAGGTCAAGGCCCGTGAAATCGCGCAGGCAGCCGGCGTGCCGATCGTCCCGGGCACGAACGGCGCCATCACCGACGTTAAAGACGCGCTGACTTTTGCCAAGCACGTCGGTTATCCGCTCATGATCAAAGCGAGCGCGGGCGGAGGAGGACGGGGGCTCCGCGTCGTGCGATCCGACGCGGAGCTTCGTGAAAACATGGAGACCGCGTCGCGGGAAGCGCAAGCCTCGTTCGGCGACGGCAGCGTGTTCATCGAGAAATACATCGAGCGGCCTCACCACATCGAATTTCAAATTCTGGGAGACCGCCACGGCCATATCATTCATCTGGGCGAACGCGATTGCTCGATTCAACGCCGGCACCAAAAACTGATCGAGATCGCGCCGTCGTTGATCTTGACGCCGGCTCTCCGGGAAGAGATGGGCCGCGCGGCGATCGCCATCGCTCGGGCGGTGGACTACGACAACGCAGGCACCGTGGAATTCTTGCTTGATCGGGAGGGCCGGTTCTACTTCATCGAGATGAATCCTCGGCTTCAAGTCGAACATACGGTCACGGAACAGATCACCGCCATCGACATCGTCCGTCATCAGATCTCGATCGCGGCGGGCCTCCCGCTCGATCTCCAACAAAAAGACATCGTGCTCCAGGGCCATGCGATCCAATGCCGGATCAATGCGGAAGACCCCAAAAACAACTTCATGCCCTGCACCGGAACCGTTACGGCGTATCTTTCGCCGGGGGGAATCGGCGTCCGCATTGACGGCGCCGTCTACAAAGACTATACGGTCCCTCCCTACTACGATGCCCTGTTGGCCAAACTGACCGTGCGCGGCCGCACGTGGGAAGAAGCCGTGAGCCGCATGCGCCGCTCGCTTGAAGAATATGTCCTGCGCGGGGTAAAAACGACCATTCCTTTTATGGAAGCCATCATGCAGGAGCCTGATTTCATGGCGGGGCGTTTCGACACATCGTACTTGGAAACCCACCCGGAGTTGTACGCGTACCATGAGTTTCAGCAACCGGAAGATTTGGTTTTGGCGATCTCCGCCGCCATCGCCGCCTATGAGGGGTTGTAACCGACGCGCCGCGGCATTATCCCACACGCACAACGTCTGACAGCATGGCAACCACACGATCCTCAGGGAAAAAACAGCGGGCGAGCACCCGATCCGCCGCGCCCAACGTCAAACGATCGAAACCGACCGCCTTGCGGCGGGATGAATCGATCATCCAACCGGCGCCGGGAAAACGTCTCTTGATCACCGACGTCGCGCTGCGCGACGGGCACCAGTGCCTGCTGGCCACCCGCATGAGGACCGAGGACATGTTGCCGATCGCCCAGAAACTCGACGCCGTGGGGTTCTGGTCCTTGGAAGTGTGGGGCGGCGCGACGTTCGACACCTGTCTGCGATACTTGAAAGAAGACCCATGGGAGCGGCTTCGCGCCCTCCGCGCGGCCATGCCGAACACCAAGCTGCAAATGTTGCTTCGCGGTCAGAACCTTGTCGGCTACCGGCATTACGCCGATGACGTCCTGGAGCGATTCATCGAACGGTCTGCGGCCAACGGGATCGACGTCTTCCGTATTTTCGACGCGCTGAACGACGTCCGCAACCTCGAACGGGCGGTGCGGGAAGTGCGCGCCTGCGGCAAACACGTCGAGGCCGCCATCAGCTACACGGTCAGCCCCGTGCACAGTCTCGACCGCTTCGTGGACCTGGCCAAACGGTTGGAGGATCTGGGCACCGATACGCTCTGCGTCAAAGACATGGCCGGACTCCTGGCTCCGTTTGACGCCTATCACTTGATCCGGCGGCTCAAGGCCGCCGTCTCGGTTCCGATCCATTTGCACTCCCACGACACGGCCGGCATGGGCGCGATGTCGGCGCTGATGGCGGTGCTGGCCGGCCTCGACATTCTGGACACCGCCATGTCGCCTCTCTCCGGCGGCGCCTCGCACCCGCCCACCGAATCCGTCGTGGCCGCGCTGCAGCGGACTCCCTATGACACCGGCCTCGATCTGACCGATCTCCAGCCCATTGCGGACCACTTCCGCGTCGTCCGGCGTAAATATCGACAATTCGAGAGCGACTTTACCGGAGTCGACGCGGCGATTCTGACGTCGCAAATTCCCGGCGGCATGTTGTCGAACCTGGCCGCGCAACTGGCCGAACAACAGGCGCTCGACCGGATGAAAGAAGTGCTCGACGAAGTGCCCCGCGTCAGAAAAGAGATGGGCTATCCGCCGCTCGTCACGCCGGCCAGCCAGATTATCGGCACGCAGGCCACGCTCAACGTCCTGACCGGCGAGCGGTACAAAGTGATCACGACCGAAACCAAGAATTACTTTCTCGGATTGTACGGGCGGGCGCCCGGACCGGTCGACAACGAAGTCATGGCGCGCGCCATCGGAGACGAAGAGCCGATCAAAACCAGACCGGCCGACCGGCTCGAGCCGGAGATGGAAGCGATCAAGAGAGAGCTGCCGGATCACTCCCTTGAAGATCAACTCTCCTTCGCCCTCTTCCCCGCCATCGCGCGGGAGTTTTTCGAGGCGCGCAAGAAAGGCGAACTGACGCCCCCCCCGCTTGAAACCGTGTCTCCTAAAGCCCCGGCCGTGGCCCACGAACTGCATCTGGCGCCGGTCGAGTTCAACGTCACCGTGCACGGCGAGACCTATCACGTCAAGGTATCCGGGTCGGGCCGGAAGGTGGACGGGCGAAAACCCTACTACATCCGCGTCAACGATCGGCTGGAAGAAGTGTCGCTCGAACCGATCCAGGAAGTCTTCGCCGGCGTGCCGGAGACTCATGAAGCCGACAAAACCACCAAGGCGAAGCGACCGAGGCCGTCACAACCCGGCGACGTGGCGCCGCCCATGCCGGGCCGGGTCGTCAAAATCCTCGTGTCGGTCAATGATCGCGTCAAGGCCGGCGATTCTCTGCTGGTGATCGAGGCGATGAAGATGGAAAGCCGCGTCCCGGCGCCGATCGATGGAACCGTGACGGCGATTTTTGTGGCGGAGGGAGAAAACGTGAAACCGGATGAAACCGTCATCCAGTTGCAATAACGCCTTCCGACCGAATTTTTTCACCCGGTTCGCCAAGACAGACCGACGGCTCCGTCCCGGCCCTTTCGGTATATGGCCCTTGTTCGCCTTCCTCGCCGCCTGCACTTCTCAGTCTTCCATTCCACCCTACTTCGACGCGTTCGAACGCATCCCCATCCACATCGCCACCATCGATGACCGGCGAATCGCCTACCTGGACGTGGGAACCGGTCCTCCTCTTTTCCTCATCCACGGATTCGGCGGGTCCATGTGGCAATGGGAGCACCAGCAACGGGAGCTGGCACGGCATTTCCGCGTCATTACCCCGGACCTGCTCGGTTTTGGTTTATCCGACAAGCCGGATATCGAGTACCGCCCGGATCAGCTCGTGGATTTTTTTACCCGCTTCATGGACACCCTGCACATCTCCCGTGCGACCCTGATCGGCAACTCCATGGGCGCCGGCCTGGCCATGGCGGTGGCCCTCGACTATCCGGAACGGGTGGATAAGCTCGTGTTGATCGGCGGGCTACCAAGAGACATTCGAGCGAAACTGACCAGCCCCATCGTCAAGCGGACGCTCGACACACACGCGCCTTCATGGTTGATCTCTCTTGGCAACCGTCTCTTCGGCGGTTGGATGATCACGCCCGTTCTGGAGGAACTGGTGTACGATCGGTCTCTCATCACCCCCGCCGTCCTTGAACGATCCAACCGCAATCGCCGTCTCCCCGGCATCATCAAGCCGATGCTCGCCATGAAACAGACGCTCGGTCTCTGGGAATCCGGCTACGCCTTGCGCCTCGATGCGATCCGACACCCGACTCTCATCATCTGGGGAGAAGAAGACCGCGTCTTCCCCTCCTCGGTCGGTCACGAACTCCACCGTCTCATCGAAGGGTCCCGGCTTCAGACCATCCCCCTTGCGGGTCACCTTCCTCAATGGGAACGGCCGGATCTAGTCAACGAGCTGCTCATCGCGTATATTCATCCCTGACAACGGAACGGCCTATCGGCCGGTTTGACCACAATCGCTACGTGTTCGATAAGAAAGGAACGGACCATGCTGACATCTGCGCGCACGATCCTGGGAGTAGTGATGGGTTTTTCTTTCAGCCTGGCCGGCTGCACCGGCATGGGAGAGATGAGCGGCTCCGGTTTCACCTATAAAAACATCGCCGTCGCCGACGGCAGCGCTGCGGCCGGAGAGGGGAACAAGGTGTTGTTCAATGGAGGGCCACTTGCTCTTTCCGGTCTTCCCGTCAAAACGGGAGATGCTCTGCGCGATGTGAACGTGACCCAGACCGATCTTTCAGCGGTCAACATCGCCCGCACGAAAGGGGCGGGGAAAGTCCGGATCATCAGCGTGGTGCCGTCGCTCGACACGCCGGTTTGCGAGCAGCAAACCCACTATCTCAGCGAAAAAAACAACGGCCTCGACAACATGATCGAGCTGATCACGGTGAGTATTGACACGCCGTTCGCTCAAAAGCGCTTCGCGCAAGAAGCCAAGATCAACAATGTCACGTTCCTGTCCGACTATCGTGGAGCCGAATTCGGCAAAGCGCACGGCCTCTTGGTGAAAGATCTGCACATCTTGGCCAGAGCCGTCATGGTCGTGGACAAGGACAACACTATTCGTCACCTTCAAATCACGCCGGAGATCAAACATCTGCCGGATATGGACAAAGCGTTCCAGGTCGCGCGATCCTTGATTTCGGCCGGTTAGGGCTGCTTTTTTTGGTCCGACGCGGATTTCGCCCAAGCCGGAGAAGGTGAGCCCGCGTCATGTTATGTGCTCATCTTCCGAGGATGCCGATGGCTCATTACGATTTGCTCGTCATTGGGACCGGACCGGCCGGCCAAAAGGCCGCCATCCAGGCAGCCAAGCTCAATAAGAAGGTCGGCATCGTCGAGCGCAAAAGGGTCGTAGGCGGCGTCTGCATCAATACCGGCACCATTCCCAGCAAAGCGCTGCGCGAAGCGGTGCTGTACCTGTCCGGCTTCCGTCAGCGAACGATCTACGGCGCCTCGTATCGATTGAAAAAGACGATCACGGTCGAGGACCTGGCCTTCCGCTCCAACCACGTCATCAAAAATGAAATTCAGGTGGTGCAGGATCAAATGGCCAGAAACGGCGTCGATCTGTTTTTCGGATCGGCGAGCTTCGTCGATCCGCATCGGCTGCGGATCGACTCCGATCGGGGCTCGTTCGAGCTGACAGCGGATTTTATCGTCGTCGCGGTGGGCACGGAACCGGCCAGGCCGTCACACGTCCCGTTCGACGGTCAGACCATCATCGACACGGACGGGCTGCTCACGATGAAACGGATCCCCGATTCGATGGTCATCGTGGGAGGCGGCGTGATCGGAACGGAATACGCTTCGATCCTCGCCATGCTCGGCGTCGCCGTCACCCTCATCGACAAGCGGCCGCGACTGCTGGAGTTCGTCGATGCGGAAATCATCGAAGCTCTTCAGCAGCAAATGAAAGAGATCGGCGTCACTCTGTACCATAACGAAGAGGTCATCGAGATTAAAAAAGAAAGCCGACACTCCGTACGGGTCGTCTTGCAGCACCATGAGCCGATCCGGGCCTCCACGTTGATGTACGCCATTGGGCGGGTCGGCGCGACCCATTCGCTGAACCTGGAAGCCGTCGGACTGACAGCCGACGACCGCGGCCGCCTCGCGGTCAACGAACA
The DNA here is from genome assembly GCA_024331085.1 of Nitrospira sp. Taxonomy (GTDB): domain Bacteria; phylum Nitrospirota; class Nitrospiria; order Nitrospirales; family Nitrospiraceae; genus Nitrospira_D. Next base: position 25,049 of record JANDJG010000028.1, read on the forward strand.
CTTTCAAACCGCGGTTCCACACATTTACGCGGCGGGCGACGTGATCGGATTTCCGGCCCTGGCTTCCACGTCAATGCAGCAGGGCCGCCGCGCGTCATGTCACGCCTTCGGCCAACCGGATCATACCGACACCTCGCTGCTTCCCTACGGCATCTACACGATTCCTGAAATCTCCATGGTGGGACGAAATGAGGAGGAGATCCGGCAGGCGGGCACTCCCTACGGAGTCGGCATCGCACGTTACAAAGAAATCGCGCGCGGCCAACTGATTGGCGATCAACGCGGCATGCTGAAACTCTTGTTTCATCGCCATACCAGACACCTGTTGGGCGTCCACGCGATCGGCGAAGGATCAACCGAGTTGATCCACATTGGCCAGGCGGTGATGGCGTTTCATGGGAAGATCGATTATTTCATCGATACGGTCTTCAACTATCCGACGTTGGCCGAATGTTACAAAGTGGCCGCGCTGGACGGCATCAACCGACTACCCAGACCGTGGCTTCCCTATTTTCTATAAACACGGCAAACCGGCCCCATTTTATCGAAACGATCACAAAGGATGTAGCGATGTCCTTCTCAAACCACCTGCGAAGACTGGCCATGCCGATCTGGGACGCTCAACTACGCCACCCCTTCGTGACCGGACTCGGAGACGGCTCCCTGCCCGAGCGGAAATTCCGCTATTACATTCTGCAAGATGCGCGGTTCCTGGGCGGTCTCGCCCGGATTTTTTCCGCCGCCGCGCAAAAGGCGCCGGATTCCGATTCGGCTTTGCGATTCAACAAACTGGCCCAAGACACGATCGTCGTGGAACGGAGCCTGCACGAGAGCTATG
>JANDJG010000029.1 GCA_024331085.1 Nitrospira sp.
GCCCGGCCGCCAAGGATTCGAGTTTCTCCAGACGCTTGACATAGGACTCCAGGGCTTCTCTTCGAGCTCCGGGACGAGCGGCGGACAGCGCCTCGGCGGCGGCCACCAGCACGCTCTCCGGACAAATAGGTTCCACTTGCTCGTGATGCGCGGCGATCGCGTTCACGATTTTCGGCGATTCGCCGTATTTCTTGGCCAACTCGGCGCCAAGCATGGCATGGGGTCCCTCTTCCTCATGACTGACCGCCTTGCCGATATCATGGAGCAAGGCGCCGCGACGGGCCAATTTGACGTCCAATCCCAACTCCGACGCCATCATGCCGCAGATATACGCGGCCTCCCGCGCATGATACAGATTGTTCTGTCCGTAACTCGTTCGATACTTCAGCCGGCCCAGCACCTTGATCAATTCAGGGTGGAAATCCGACAGCCCCAGTTCGAAGATGATTTTTTCGGCTTCTTCGTACATCAGCTTGTCGATGTCGGTCTTCACCTTTTCCACGATCTCTTCGATGCGGGTCGGATGAATTCTTCCGTCTTGCATCAGCCGTTCAAGCGAAACTTTGGCGATTTCTCGGCGCAAGGGATCAAACCCCGAGATGATCACGGCCTCCGGCGTCTCATCGATGATCAGGTCGATTCCCGTCGCCGCCTCGATCGCCCGGATGTTGCGGCCTTCCCGGCCGATGATGCGTCCTTTCATGGCGTCGTTCGGAATCGCCACCACCGAGATCGTCGATTCCGACACATAGTCCCGCACCACCCGCTGAATCGAGCTGGTGATGATTTCGCGAGCTTCCCGCTCGGCCACTTCGCGCGCTTCTTCGATCGTTCGTTTGGCGATTCCAGCCGCATCAAGCCGGGCTTGAGACTCCATTTCGGCAATCAACTGTTTTTTGGCCTCTTCCGCCGTCATGCCGGCCACACGTTCCAAGGCTTCACGATGATCGCGCTCGGCCCTGGCGCAAGCGGCCTCCTTTGCCGAGAGTCCGGTTTCGCGTTTGGTCAGTTCCTGATCGCGTTTCTGCAGTTCGCTTTCGCGTTTTTCCAGCGCGGCGAGCTTTCGGTCCAACACCTCGTCTCGCTGGAGCATGCGTTTTTCCATCGCCGAGAGTTCGGCAAGTTTCGCCTTTTGCTCCTTTTCCCACTCCGCTTTCGCCTGAAAGACAAGATCCTTGGCCTCAAGCCTGGCCTCTTTCAAGACACTGTCGGCCTCGCGCTGTGCGTTCTGGACGATATGTTTGGCCTGTTCCTCAAGCTCAACCCGTTTTGCTGCGGCCATGTTGCGGCGCACGACTTCGAATAGGCCGACGCCCACCACAGCCCCGATTATTATGCACAGGATATATGCGATGATTGAGGTAGAAATAAGAGTCACCCCCCTCTCAGACGGCTGACACAGTTCAGCCCGTTCTTATGAAAGAATTTCAGAGAGCGAACGAAGCACGGCAGGGTGATTGTGCCGACAAAGCACCAGGCAGGAACGGGGGAACGGATCAGCTTGAAAACGCGCGAAAGCGTAGACTTATGATTTCTCTGAGGATACTCAGGATCTCCCTCTTGCCGAATGGAGGATTGCTCCATCGTTTTCGATCCTTGTTGAGAACCGGTCTCCATGAGTGGGGGCTGGCCGCCCACGCTCATCGGAACCAATCAATGGCCACCTTGCTTGAGTAACAAGGCAACCCTCTCTCCTCAACAAAAATCGAAAGTCGGTTGAACTCATCACGATAACAGTTCAGGGTGCGATCTTAATCCTCATGAAACATTCGCCCGCGCGTCTCAGCTCTCCGTCGTTTCCACCTTGTATTAAAACCAAGGTCCAGAAGTCTGTTTCCCAGTCCCGGTCGTCCGCACTAACCCGCCCGAAACATTCGTTCCTTCACACGTTTTCACGATAACAAAGGGGGGTTCTGAAAGCAAGGCGAAACTTGGTTTCTCACACAGGAGACTGTGCAGGCTAACGCTGGGTAGGCTAACGAAAGAGGGAGGTCGGGATGTGTTCCTCGAGCGATTCCATCAACACTTCCATGCGCCGTTCAAAGTCGGCCTCCCCCTGAACCCGCTTCTTTTCTGATTCAAAAAGTTGGTGGGCCAGGTTAATCGCCGTCAGCACCGCCAATTTGACCGGCGTGGCCGTCTTCATGCCCTCGGCAAGGCGCTTCATATGATCGTCCACGTAATGAGCCAGCCGCCGAACATAGGCATCTTCGGCTTCCCCGCGAATGGCGTACCGTTGACCGTAGATTTCAACCTCGACGGTTTTACTCATGGGCCACCTCCCTGGTTTCGTCCGCACATTCCAGCATCTCGATTTCGCTGATGACCCGCTCGATTCGCGATTTGATATCAACCCGCTCTCGTTCCCAACGTTGATTCAAATCGTCCTGAGACGCAAGCCGCTGCCGAACGACTCTCAGCTCCTCTTCCAACGACGCATTGCGCCGTTTCAGCTCCTGGATCAATTTCACCAGGTCTTTAATGCGAACTTCCAACGCATCGAGGCGGTCCAACGCCATGACGGCACCGATTCTCTCTTCTCTCCGCGATCGAGGCGCACTATAAAAATTCTGCGATCGCTTGTCAAGAAACGGGCTTCTGAAGGCCGTTCAGGCGAACATACTCCTTGTAACTCCGGAGCACCCGCTTCACATATTGCCTCGTCTCTTGGAAAGGGATCAATTCGACGAATTCATCGTCGCTCCGTCCCCGATACGCCACGACCCAGCTCTCAACGGCAATGGGACCGGCGTTGTAAGCCGCGACGGCGTGCACCAGATTGCCGGAAAACCGAGCGAGCAACTGTCCGATGTACCGAACTCCGATCTGGATATTGGTCTCCTGATCGAACAGATCATCCCGCGTGACGTCGGGAAGACGGTGGCGCCGAGCCACTTCATTGGCGGTGGCCGGCATGACCTGCATCAACCCGATGGCGCCCACACGGGATACCGCCCGCCAATCGTACTGACTTTCTTCCCTGATGATGGCCGCAACCAGGAAAGGATCGACTCCCTCGACGCCCTGCATGTTAATTGTGGAAAGCAGTCCCGTCGGATAAGCCGCGTTCCACAAGCCATCGTCAACGACGGCCCCGCCGCCTCGCTCCAGTCTATCTCGGAACCTGCTCCGGACAAGCCTCAAGGCGTGATTGTACGCCCCGGTCTCGTTCAGCATGACCGACAACGAGGCCGCCGCGGCGGCGTCATTGCCGTACCTGTCCGTCAATGCGGTGAGTTCTCTGACCGCATCCTGTTCAAGCCCCAATGCCTTCAACTCGGCAGCCCGCCGGTAGGCGGGCTGCCGTTCGATCTCCGACCGACTCGTTTCGTTCTGCTCCGGCATTTGACCACGGTCCGGTGAAGCAGAAGGAAGCGAGGCGGGAACAGCGGCCGCCTCCTCCGGCCGTCGGTCCTGATCCCTAGGGACCCTGGCGGAAATTTCCGCGCGCCCCTGCGCAAGCTGGCAATAGTAGGTGTAGGGATGGCGATCGCAGAGGAGCTGGAACGTTTCCTGCGCATTCGAGTTTCCGGCGTGGCCGCAAGCCCGCGCGATCCAATAGAGCACCTGCGGTTCCCACTCGCCGTTCGACCGTTCGGCGATCGACCGCCATACGTCGATCGCCGCTTGATATCGTCCTATTCGATAGAGAACCCAGCCTTGTCGCCAACGCGCCTCGGTACGCTGAGCGGCCGGCTCCCCCGTTTGAGCGACCTGCCGATATTGCGCAATCGCCTCCTCAAACTGAGCCTGATCCTCCAACCAGATGCCGGCGAACAAGTTGATCTGTCCTTTCTGCTCGGCGGACAGACTCCGTTTGGCGATTTTGCGACTCAGATCCAACAACTTGTCACCGAGCCCCTGTCGAAGATAGACCCGTGCCAGCCACACCGTCGCCTCACCGGAATGTGTCGTCCGTCCTTCGGCCAGCTCTTGAAACGTCTCCCGCGCCTGCTCGTAGAGCTTGAGTCGCACCTGAGCAATACCCAACTTGAGTTTGGCTTCACTGCGAAGAGGAGAGGGCGGGTCTTTATCGAGAAACCGCTTCAGCTCCTCAATGGCTTCCTTATGCAAGGCTTGCCCCAGCAACACCTGAGCCCTGGCATAAAAATCTTCCGGTTTGGGCGTCCATGGTTCCCCCCCTATTCCTGCCGTAAGGATCGATTCCGCCTGTTTCGCTTCCTTCGTTTGAGGGAACGCAACCCAGACTTTTACCAAGGCCTCTTTCCCTTCGGCCGGCTGCCCCGCGCGCAGGTAGCAGTCCGCCAATCGAATCCAGGCCTGGGCGATTCCAGGATCTTTCTCAGTGCGACCAAGGGCGACCGCTCTGGTAAGCCGGTCAATCGCCTCAGGACAACTGGAGGTCTGATACCAAGCCTCCCCCGCGCGCAAAACGGCTTGAGCGAGTAAATTAGTATCGGGAACGGCCTGCGGCACCGAGTCAAATGTACGTGCCGCCTCCTTTGCATCGCCCAGCGACAACAGCGCCTCGCCGATCCAATATCGGACATAGTCCTCGATGACCGGGAAATCCCGTTGGGCCGCTTGAAGATAGGGAAGCGCCGCGGCCGGATTCCGATCGATCAGCATGACACCGGAGAGCAGCCCGGCCCGTTTGGCCCACAGCGACGCCGGAAACCGTTCCATGACCTGACGGAGTCGCTCAAGCTTCAGCGCCGCCACCTGATCTTTCGTCAGCACAGCCCCCGACCGTTCCCTCGGCCGGACAGCCATCGTGAAACAATCCTCCGCCGCCTCACACCGGTCGATTTGGTGCAGATCGTCGCTCACCGCCTGAGCCGCATAGGCATTGAAAGAAGGAGTGAAACCGGTCAGGACGACGAACAGCGCCGCCCGACCCAGCGTGATGCCGGCACGCCGGGTCAGCCTGTACAACAGACGATCGGTCCAATCGGCCATAGGGGGCATTATATACGGTCGCGATGAGAAGAGAAGCAGTTTGCAGCCGCCTCCCCCATCGTGCCATCAGGAACGTTGGTTTCACTCGCTCTTTCTATGGTAGGCTCTGTCGGCACAACGGACTGACGTCACGGCCGATGCCTGATTCGCTCATCAATTTGCTCGCGCTCACCGAACCTCAGATGGCGGAACTCGTCCGTAAGCTGGGGTGGCCCGCCTATCGAACCAAACAGATCCTTCGCTGGCTCTACCGCCGACGAGCGCGCGCAATCGGGGACATGACCGACCTCTCTATCCGAGACCGCTCGATATTGGCCGAGATCGCGGTCATCCGCCGAACCACCCGTTGCACGGTGCTCCCCTCCGACGACGGGACACGCAAACTGCTTCTCACCCTGGACGATGGACTGACAATTGAGGCGGTCTTGATTCCGGATGAAGATCGCTTGACCCTGTGCGTCTCGACTCAGGTCGGCTGCATGTTGGATTGCGCGTTCTGTTTGACCGGAACCATGGGGCTGCGCCGAAGTCTCAAGGCCCATGAAATCGTCGACCAGGTCCTGACGGCTCAAGACCGGCTGGACACCGACGAACGGATTACCAATCTGGTCTTCATGGGGATGGGGGAACCGCTCGCCAATTACGAGGCGCTTGAGCTCGCCGTCACGAGTTTGACCGACAAATCCTGGGGCCTGGGGTGGTCGCCCCGGCGCATCGTCGTTTCAACGGCGGGATTGGCGTCCCGCCTTGAAAAAGTCGCGGCGCTCGGCGTCAATCTCGCCGTCTCACTCAACGCAACGACCGAGGCTCAACGCCGGGCGCTGATGCCGGCCGCCAGCGACATCGCATCCCTCGAATCACTGTTGGCGGCCTGTCGAAAATATCGCGGATCGCCCAACAGGCGATTGACGTTCGAGTACGTCCTGCTGGGCGGCGTGAACGATCGACCGGCCGACGCCAGACGATTGACGGCACTGCTTCGCGGCCTGCATTGCAAGGTGAACCTGATTCCGTTCAATGAATTTCCGGGCGGCCGTTTTCAACGGCCGTCGGACTGTGACGTGCTTCACTTTCAAGCCCTCCTCCGACAAGGAGGCATCGACGCGTTCATTCGCAAAAGCAGAGGACGAGACGTGCTGGGGGCCTGCGGGCAGTTAGGGAACCTTGCTGATGGCGGCGGATCGGTCTGCTTGACACCTCTGGAATCCCGTTGTTAGCATCAAGTCGTCCGTCATTCAGTATGATCTTTCCGGCTTTTCATCTCCACCTGCTCCTCTGCCTCTTCGCGACGTTGCTTTTTCCCCTCGCTCCCTCTCTAGTGCGCGCCGTCGAACCCCATGAGCACGTACTGTCGAACGGCATGAAGGTGCTTCTGGTCGAGGCTCCGAAAGCGCCCGTCGCCACCGTGCAGATTTGGTACAAAGTCGGTTCCCGAAACGAGGTCATGGGACGGGCCGGCCTTTCCCACATGCTTGAACACATGATGTTCAAAGGGACGGCAAAATACCCGAAAGGCGCATTTTCCCGCCTCATACGCAAGAACGGCGGGATCGACAACGCCTTTACCGGTCAAGACTTCACCGCGTATTTCGAGAATGTGGCGGCCGACCGCATCGAGCTGGCCTTGGAACTCGAGGCGGACCGTATGCAGGGGTTGATGCTCGATCCCCATGAGTTTCAAACGGAGCGGGATGTCGTCAAAGAGGAGCGGCGGTTGCGAATTGAGGACGACCCACAAAGCGCGCTCGTGGAGATTTTGTTCGCGCAAGCTTTTTTGAGCCATCCCTATCACTGGCCGGTGATCGGGTGGTTTTCCGATCTGGACGCCATGTCGCTTGAGGACTTACAACGCCACTACGACACGTACTATTCTCCCAACAATGCCACGCTCGTCGTGGTGGGCGACTTCAAAGCGGATGTCCTCATCCAGACCATCAAAACCCTTTTCGAGCCGATTCCGAGAGGGCCTTCTCCCAGCCGGACACTTTCTGAAGAACCCCCTCAGCGGGGTGAACGACGGTTTGTGCTGAAGCGAGAGGCGCAACTCCCCTTCGTCATGATGGGCTTTCATGTTCCCAACCATTCCAGCGAAGATTCCTATGCCCTCAGTCTGCTCGAAACGATGTTGTCGAAGGGGAAAAGCTCGCGTCTGTATCAAAGCCTGGTGTACGAACAGAAGAGCGCGCTCGCGGTCGGCGCGGACTATAATCCCTTGCAAGCGGATCCCGGCCTTTTTTACTGTTACGCAGTGGTCAACCCCGGCGCGAAGACCGACGCGGTCGAAGAAGCCCTGCTGCGCGAGATCGCCCGTCTGCAAAAAGAACTTCCGACCGAGCCCGAGTTGCAACGGGCCAAGAATCAACTGGAAGCCGCCCATGTCTTCGAGCAAGATTCGAATTTCCGACGCGCCATGATACTCGGGGAAGCCGAAACCATCGGAGCAGGCTGGCGGTGGGGAAACCAGTTCCTGGAACGTCTCCGCTCGGTCACCGCGCAGGATATTCAGCGCGTCGCCAAGCGCTATCTCAACGCGGATAATCGAACCGTGGGCATTCTCGTACCGGTCCCTCCAAAACAGCAGCAGTCTTCCTCCTCGGTGCTGACGCCTCATCGCCGGTCATAGGTTCGACGCATGTCTCACCATCGCCCGACTCTCGGACGTCCCAGTTCAGGCCCACCGTCACCTGTGCTCAGTATGCTCAGGATCACGAAGCTCGCCGGGAAAGTCGCCGGATGGTGCGCGGCCATAGCCGTCTTCGCCGGAGCAAGTTCCGTCTTTGCCGCCGAGCTTTCCCCGACCAAGACCGTCACCCCCAACGGAATGACGCTGGTGGTGCTCGAACAACATGATCTGCCCATCGTTGAAATCCACGCCCTGATCAAGGCCGGCTCCGCTCACGATCCACCAGAAAAGGCAGGCCTGGCGAATTTGACGGCCAGCTTGCTGGACGAAGGCACGACGACCCGATCATCGAAGCAACTGGCCGAGCAGATCGATTTCGTCGGGGGCTCGCTGGAGATCGCCGCCGCCGAAGACTTTACGACCGCTTCGATGCGCGTGCTCAAGAAAGACGCCGAGTTCGGCTTTTCGATTCTCTCGGACGTTTTGCTGCATCCGACGTTCCCTCAGCGGGAATTCGAACGAGTTCGCGCTCAGATTGCGGGAGAAATCGCCGGCGAGAACGACGACCCCGGCCGCCTCGCCATGAAAACGTTCAATCAAGTGGTGTTTCAGCATCATCCCTATCAATGGCCGGTCATCGGTTTGGAAGAGACGCTGCCTCGCATTGAGTTGCGCGACGTCCAGCATTTCCACGCGAAAGAGTATCTTCCCAACCAAACGATTCTCGTCGTCGTGGGCGACATCACCGTGGAGCAGGCGACGGCGCTCGCCCATTCCCATTTCGGCGCCTGGAAACCAGGGCCGGCGCCCGCTCGACCGGTCAAGAAACCGCCCGTGATCGACAAGAAGATCGTCCGGCTCATCGACAAAGATTTGACCCAATCCACGATCGTGCTCGGTCACGGCGGCGTCAGCCGGACGAATCCGGACTTTTACGCGATCACGGTCATGAACCATATCCTCGGGGCGGGAGGATTTTCTTCCCGGCTCATGGACACCATCCGAGACAAACAAGGACTGGCTTACGGCATCACGAGCCATTACGACGCCCGGGCGATGTCCGGTTCATTCTGGGTGAGTCTTCAAACCAAGACGGACACGACGAACCAGGCAATCAGCGGAGTGCTGGCGGAGATCAAGGCCCTGCGCGAGGCTCCGGTGAGCGATCAGGAGCTTGCCGACGCCAAATCGTTCCTCATGGGGAGTTTCCCCTTGCGTTTTGATACGACGGCGAAGCTCGCGCGCCTGCTGGCGCAGGTGGAGTTTTTCGGGTTAGGATTTGATTACTTGACTCAGTATCCGAGGTGGATCGAGCGCGTGACCAAAGAAGACGTGCAACGGGTGGCCAAACAATATCTCAATCCCCGGCATTACGCGCTCGTCGTCGTCGGCGACATCGCCAAAGCGAAAGTGCGCCAATAGCGTACCTTCGCCACGAGGAGCGGCACATGCGCGACGCGGACCTTCGGCGCAAACTCGCCCGTCTCCGAACCGTCCTGTCCGACATGGGCTCCGTGCTGGTGGCCTATTCCGGCGGCATCGACAGCACGTTCCTCCTGAAAATCGCTCACGAGCAGCTTGGCGACAAGGCGGTCGGCGTTACGGCCGTATCCCCCACATTTCCCGCCATCGAGCTCGAACAGGCCAGACGTGTCGCCGAGGAGATCGGCGCGCGTCACACGATCGTGCAGACGGATCAATTGAAGATCCCGGAGTTCGTCAGAAACGACGCGACCCGCTGTTTTCACTGCAAATCGGATCTCTATCGACTGCTGGGGACTCTCCGGCAAGCGGGCTCCGGCGTCCAGATCATTGACGGCACCAACCTGGACGACCTCTCGGACGATCGACCCGGCATCACAGCGGCTCATGAATGGGGAGTCCGCCGCCCGCTCGTCGACGCCGGGCTGTCAAAAGCCGACATTCGAGTCCTTGCCAAAGAGCTTGGGCTTTCCAATTGGAACAAACCGGCGGCCGCCTGTCTTTCATCCAGAATCCCGCGCGGCACACCGATCACGATCGAAACACTCGGCCGAATCGAGCGAGCCGAAGCTCTTCTCCATAAAGAAGGATTTCGGCACGTTCGCGTCCGCGCTCATGACGACGTCGCCAGGATTGAAGTCGATCCCGAGGAAACGGCCGCTTTCCTTGACCCCGAACGTCGTAAAAGAATCAGCTCTGCCTTGAAGGGGCTTGGCTTCGGATTCGTCACGCTGGATTTGGAGGGGTATCGAACAGGGGGAGTCAGCCTGCGCTGACTCCCTTTCCCGTTTCAGCGATCATCGGTGGGACGATCTTGACAATGCCGCGAGCGCTTCGTCCGCCAACCGTCGATGGTCGGCGTCGGTCATGCTGCGCTGAAGAACCTGCTCGGCGACCAGGAGAGCCAATTCGGTCGTCTGCGTCCGAATTTCCTGGACGGCCCGCCGTCGTTCCTGATCGATCTCGCGCATGGCATCGCCTTTGATCCGTTCGGCTTCCGCCGTCATCCGCTGTTCATTTTCTTCCATGAGACGCTGGGCCCGTTCCCTGGCCGCCGCCAACATGGTCTCGGCTTCCTTGGAGACGGCGGCCAACTTGGCTTCATACTCTCTCAGCGTCCGTTCCGCCTCCGACCGATGCCGCTCGGCTTGATCCAAACTGTCCTTGATCTTCCGCTCCCGCTCCTCAAGAATGCTCAACACGGCGGGAAAGGCGTACTTGTACAGGATGAAAAACAAAATCGCGAACGAAACGATTTCCCAGAAAATCAGAGAAGAGAAAAAATGCGATTCGAACTGCGGCATCCTTTGCTCCAGGAAGATTCAGCCCGGACCGGAGTCGCGCTCCGCGCAGGCTTACATCTTAAACCTGCCCCTACTTGCGAAGCCCCATGATAATGAACGCGATGACCAAGCCGTACAACGCAATGGCCTCCACCAGCGCGAAGCCGATCCACATGTACTTCCCGACCCGGCCTTCGGCCTCCGGTTGACGCGCCACCGCTTCGATCATTTTCCCGAAAATATAGCCGATGCCGACCCCGGCTCCGGCAAATCCCGCCGCCGCCAACCCCATTCCCAACAACGCTGCAGCTGCTGAATCCATCGTCCTTCGATCCTCCCTTGTCTGTGCGGCACACGTCAGTGCGCGTGCTCATCATGACCGTGCAAGTGAAATGCGTCACCTAAATAGACGCAGGTGAGCACGGTGAAAATATACGCCTGAATGAACGCGATGCCGAGCTCCAGCCCGTTCATCGCGATCGTAAATACGAAGGGCAGCCATCCGATCAACAGCCCCCCGCTGACCGTCAGTCCGAACAACACGCCGAGGATGACGTGCCCGGCCGTCATGTTGGCGAACAACCGGACGGCCAGCGAAATCGGACGGGCCAGTTGGCTGATCAATTCGATGGGAATCATGAGGGGCAAGAGCCACGCCGGCGTTCCCGGCGGCACCAAAATACCGAGAAACTTCGCTCCGTGCAACGCAAATCCCATCACGAGGCTGAGCCCATAAACCGAAAAAGCAAAGACCGCCGTCACGATGATTTGACTCGTGACGGTGTAGGAACCGGGAATCAGTCCGACCAGATTACAGAATAGGATGAACAGGAAGAGCGTCGCCACCAGAGGAAAGAACTTCATCCCTCCTTCGCCCATCGTATCCAGAATGATCCCGCGAATAAAGTCCACCAGCATTTCCGCAAGGCTTTGCAGTTTGCCGGGAACCAACCGTCGCGCCGACCCGGCCATGACCATCAACGCCGCGACGAGCGCCACCACCACCCACATCGTGAGGACGGCTTTGTTAAGGGAGATATCCAGACCGCCGATGTTGATCGGAATAAAGTTGTGCAGCTCAAACGGGTGAAGCGGACTTTCTTCCATGAACTACCTTCATTTATCCTTGCCAGATGGATCCGGAGGCCTCTGCCACTGTTGCGCGGCCCGATAGGCGTTGCGTATCCCCGCCGTCGCGCCCAACATCAATCCGATCACCAGCCCCCACGGACCGGACTCCAATATGTACTCATCGACCGCCCATCCCAGCCCACCACCGACGATCAACGCAGCAAGCAGTTCCGTTCCGATACGAACGGCCTGACCAAGCCCCGCATACAATGGATCGTCTGGAGGGGGCATTCCCAACCCACGGAAGGCACGTCAGCGTGCAGGACCCACGGAAGGCGATGTCACAACAGCACGTGAGCAGAACCCTACCTATGATGGGCTTCCGATTTAAGCAGAACCCTCTTTGCAAAGTCAATACGATTGCGGCTTATTCGGAAGCTCCTCGTCACGCCACATAGCTTGGTAGTGACGCAAGGGCTTCCGAAACGGTACAGTACGCCATGCCGACAACATCCCTCCATGCCCTTTCTTTTCTGCAAGGTCCTCCGTCACCCCTGCTGATGACGTTTGACGCCCCGTCAGCCTCCCCTTTTGAACTCTATACAAAAGTCGCGTCGAGCCATCGTCCTTCTTTCCTGTTCGAGAGCGGCCGTCATCATCCGATAACGGGACGGTATTCGTTCTTCGCCGGCGAACCCTATTTGACCGTAAGCGGACGAGCGAACCGCTACGTCGAACGCACCGCCGACGGGCGCGAAGAACAGGGGGAGGCCCCTTTCAACCGTCTCGTCAACCTTTTCAGAAACTCCTCCATCGCCCGCCCCCGACAGGCTCCTCCTTTTTTCGGAGGAGCCGTCGGCTATTTCAGTTACGATTTCGTCCGTCAATTTGAACGGCTTCCCTCTCTTGCGCTCGACGACCTCGCCATGCCGGATTTTGAGTTCGCTTTTTTCGATCTTGTGGCGGCGGTCGACCACGAACAGAATCGTTTCATCTTGGCGTTTTGTCCGCCGCTCGAACGGTTCTTGAGCGAGCCGCGTGAAAAACTGCTCAGAGAGGGGCGCGATCGGCTGGCGGCGCTGGCGGCACGAATGTCCGGGCCCATCCCCTCCGGCCTCGCCGATACGCCGCTTCACCTGTCGTTTGAGCCGGAACAGCATCGTTCCGCCTACGTCGATCGCGTCCGACGCTGTCAAGAGTACATTGCGGCAGGCGATATCTATCAGGCCAATCTTTCCCATCGATTCGTCGTCACTGACCCGACCTCCTCAGCCGCCCCTCAATTACTCTCCGATCTTCTCACGTACGGTCGAATACGGGATCTGAATCCCTCCCCGTTTTCCGGCCTGCTCCGCTTTCATCAGACCTGCCTGATCAGCTCATCGCCGGAACGGCTGGTCCGCCTTGAGGGGCGACGGGCCGACACACGGCCGATCGCCGGAACCAGGCCACGCGGGGCGGACGCCGCCGCCGACCGCCGGCTCGCGGATGACTTGCGCGCAAACGAAAAAGAACGGGCTGAACATATTATGTTGGTCGATCTTGAGCGCAATGATCTCGGCCGCGTCTGTGATTTCGGGAGCATCCGGGTCGGGGAGCTGATGACGCTGGAACGATACTCTCATGTCAACCACCTCGTTTCCCACGTATCCGGCCTCTTAAAAAACGACGCCACCGGCTTCGACCTGCTGCGCGCCATGTTCCCCGGCGGGACAATCACCGGCGTGCCTAAAATCCGCTGTATGGAAATCATCGAAGAACTGGAGCCGGTTCGCCGCGGCGCCTATTCCGGATCGATGGGGTACGTATGTTGGAGCGGCGACTTGGACTTCAACATCTTGATCAGGACCTTGGTCAAACGACAGGGCAGGGGCTACCTCCAAGTCGGCGCCGGCATCGTGGCCGACTCCGATCCGGCCCGCGAGTATGAGGAAACAATCCACAAGGCCCAGGCGTTCTTGAGCGCCTTCTCCTGAGCCGTTCTTCCATCCGATGTGGATTTATCTGAACGACCGATTCGTCAGACGCGAAGACGCGCTGATCTCCGTTTTCGATCACGGTTTTCTGTATGGAGACGGCGTGTATGAGACGATCCGCTCTTACGGGAACCGCCTCTTTCTGGGCTCCAAACATGTGGAACGGCTCTTTCGATCGGCCGAGGCGATAGGATTGACGGTTCCGATCCCCGAGGAACGCTGGCTCGAACTGCTTTGCGAAGCGATGGCGCGCAACGGCCTCGGCGACGGCGGGCGAGATGCCTATCTTCGGATCACTGTGTCACGAGGCGTCGGAGACATCGGCTTGGACCCCTCGCTGTGCCCGTCGCCGACGGTCGTCATCATGGCCAAGCCGCTCGTCGCTCCCGACCCATCCCTTTATGAAAAGGGGGTCGATCTGATCATCGCCTCCACGAGGCGCAACTTGCCCGGCGCGTTGTCTCCACGAATCAAATCCACCAACTTTCTCAACAATATCCTCGCCAAGCGCGAAGCCGTCGCGGCAGGAGCGTTCGACAGCATTCTGCTCAACTGGGAACACCACCTCGCGGAATGCACCGTCAGCAATCTCTTCTTTGTCATGGACGGACGCCTCTGCACACCGGCCGTCGACTGTGGCATTTTGGACGGCATCACGAGATCCGTCGTGCTCCAGCTTGCCGAAGAACAGGGGATTCGGACGGAAGAGGGACGATTCACACCGGCTCAGCTCCGGCAAGCCGGCGAGTGTTTCGTGACGAACACCAGCATGGAAATCATGCCGGTCGCCACCGTTGATCGTGCTCCGATCGGCAACGGGAAACCCGGCCCCCTCACGCACAAGCTGAGAAGCCTGTTCGCCGACGCGCGAGACCGCTTCCTGGACGGGCCTCCTCCGTCCGCCATGTGAACCGTTTGTTTTCACATCGATCGTCCATCGCGATCCACGGTGACGGACGAGCTATCCGGCTATTTCTTGACAATCGGTCACGGACTGCTATCGTTGACCCATGAAGCCCCGCCACCCGCCGATCATCCGCTCCATGCTTCTGTTTGGCGGAGTCCTTCTCCTGCTCGGCGTGTGGGACGAACTCCCCGGAGCTTCCAATTCAAGGGCCTACGCGGAAGTTTATCAGTACATCGACGCCAAGGGCGTCATTTCACTGACCAACGTCCCGTCCGACTCGCGCTACCGACGAATCGATCGATCGTCCGGTCGTTTACACCCGACACTTTCGGAAGCGGAACTCGAGCCGACGATTCTCCGATTCTCAACCCAGTACCAGCTCCCGCCCGCGCTCATCCGGGCCGTCATTAAGGCCGAGTCCGATTTTGACGCGCGGGCGGTATCCCGCGCGGGAGCGGTCGGGCTCATGCAGCTCATGCCGCACACCGCCGTTCGCCTGGACGTGAAGGACCTTTACGACCCCGAAGACAACATCGGAGGAGGCACGAAATATCTTCGGTTCCTCTTGGACAGATTTCGCGGCGACCTTCCGCTCGCTCTGGCCGCCTACAACGCGGGAGAGCACGTCGTCGACCGGTACCGCGCCCTTCCGCCGATCGAGGAAACGCAGCGGTACGTCCGCAAGGTTTTGCGTTACTACCGGACGTTTCTTAGGCGCGACCTTGCCGCAGCCGACGGCGCGGGCGCGATGGCGTTTTCGGAGATCTCTTCACGTCAACCGAATCTTGAATCGCTCGCCCTTCCCCTCCGCTGACCGGCTCCCCAAGACGGATTTGACTGTGCTCGTTCCATCCCGGCGGCTTTGCATCGGGGAAGTCCGATCGGAAGTGGGCCCCCACGCTGTTCTCCCGCCAAAGCGCCGCTTCGGCGACGCAGCGCGCCACTTGAATCATATTCTTGACCTCAAGATCGGTTCTTGCGGCGAACGGTTTCGAGACCATGCGTTCCCACCGAGTGAGCTGAGCCGTCGCCCGAATCAACGATTCGCGGGATCTGACGATTCCGACTTGCCCCCACATGATCCGGCGAAGCGAGTTTCGCAATTTTTCCGCGTCATCCAAGCGATGACGCTCGCCATGCCGCAACGCCGCCGCCTGACGGCCTAAATCCGGCACGGCCTGACGGACGCCCCACGCGACCGCGGCGGCACCGGCCCGCATCCCGAACACCAACGCTTCCAGCAACGAATTGCTGGCAAGCCGATTGGCGCCGTGCACGCCGCTGCAGGCCACTTCCCCGGCGGCAAAGAGGCCCGGCAAGGACGTCGCCCCGTTTATATCGGTCCAGACTCCTCCCATCATGTAATGGGCGCTGGGAGAAACCGGTATCCACTCTTCCGTGATGTCGATGTCGTGCCGCAGACACGTGGCATAGATCGTCGGAAACCGACGCTTCACGAAATCGGCCCCCAAGTGCGTCACATCCAGATACACGTGGCGGGTTTTCGTGGCCGCCATTTCAGCCCAAATCGCGCGCGCGACGATATCCCTCGGAGCCAGGGCGCCCAACGGATGATACCGCTCCATAAACGTTTCGCCCTTGTGATTCCGGAGCTGTCCCCCTTCTCCCCTCATGGCCTCCGACAGGAGAAACGGCGGACTGGACGGCACATACAACGCCGTTGGATGAAATTGGACGAATTCCATGTCTTGCAGCCTCGCGCCGGCGCGATACGCCATGGCCATTCCATCGCCGGTCGCGCTCGGCGGATTCGTCGTGCGAGCGTATATTTGTCCGGCTCCTCCGGTCGACAACACCACCGCCTTCGCGGGCAACACACAGAGTTCTCCCGAATGTTCGTTCAGCGCCACCGCGCCGCAACATCGGCCGTCCTCCACGATCAAGTCCACCGTGAAATGGAAATCCATCCGCCGGATTTTGGCCTGCCGAGCGGCATGGGCCATCAACACTCGCACCATTTCGTTCCCCGTGGCGTCGCCGCGGGCGCGGAGAATCCGGCTCCGGCTGTGCGCCGCCTCGCGGGCGAACGCGAATTTCCCCCCCACCTTGTCGAAGTTCGCGCCCCAGCGGATCAGTTCCTGAATGCGTTCCGGCCCCTCTTCGACCAACACCCGCACCGCTTCAAGCCGACAGAGCCCGTGCCCGGCATCGACCGTGTCTTTCAAATGGATCGAGACATCATCCTCCTCGCTGAGCGCCACCGCCACCCCCCCCTGGGCAAACGTCGAGGTGCTTTGCAGCGGATGCCCCTTGGTCAGCATGACGACCCGCCCGGCCCGGCTCAGCTCGATCGCGGCCCTGAGACCGGCGACTCCGCTGCCGATGACGAGAAAATCCGCCGGTGGCAAAACAGATCGCTGCATTGATGCGCTATGGCAGAACAGGTTGTGAGGACGGTTCGGACAACGTGAGCTTGTCCTTCATGCCGAACGGCAAATCGCCTTGTACGCCGCGCAGAAGAAAAGAGCCGGTACCGGCCCATTGCAAACGGGCGGAGCCTCGGTGCCGCACGCCCGATTCTTCGCCCCGTTTTTTCCACGCGCCCTGCCAATGGACGTACACGTCGACGTCGCCGCCTTCGATGACGACCCGCTCGATTTTGAAATCGAGCTTGATGGAATCAAACGCCTCGAAATCGGCTTCCACCTCGCGTTGAAGCTGATTGAGCCTGGCGTCCGACAGAAGCAGCGAGCGAAAGCCTGAAAGGTTTTTCTCCTGGTAGGCTTCCCGCAAGGCTTCGACCGCTTGATCGATCCGTTGGATCCGCTCATGGTCTTCGGGGTATTGGAGAGGTTTCTTCGACGAGCAGCCGCCGAGTGAAACGGCGAATACCACGACCCACCCGGCGACCAGGAGCCAGGACGAAACGGCACGTTCTCGTACTCCAAGCATGGCGCAGTATAAGAAGCGGCCGAAGAACCGGTCAAGGTGCGAGCATCATCAGCCGCTTCTTGGTTTGTTCCTCCAAACCGCGCTCCGGAGCGCCGGACGGCCGCCGCCGCAACCTTGACAGAATCGCATATCAGAGGCTACTCTACGCGACTCTATAAGTTTCGGGGAGAAAGGCGGGGGAACCCCCGTCTGATCGTGGTGTCACCTGTTCCATTCTGAATAACTGAAGCAGGTTGCTCGTGACAATCGGACACCCTGAACTCGTCGCCGCCATTGCCTCGGAAATCGCCTCTTGCGGACCGATTCCTTTCGTTCGTTTCATGGAGTCGGCCCTCTACCATCCTCGATTCGGCTACTACATGAGAGCGCCGGAAGACGGAGCGGAACGCATCGGCTGGAACGGCGACTATTACACCAGCTCCGACGTACATCCCATTTTGGGACGGGCTCTGGCGCGACAGGCCGAACAAGTCGATCGGCTGCTCGGAGAGCCCGATCCGTTCACGGTCGTTGAAGCGGGGCCGGGCAAGGGGCTGCTCGCCCGACAGTTTCTCACCGCCTGCGCCGATGAGTTTCCGTCGCTTCGCGAACGTCTGCGTTACATCCTCATCGAGCGCAGTCCGGCGATGCGTGAACGGCAACGACAACATGTCGCCCCCTGGCTGAATGAACCGGACAAGCTCTCTTGGGTAAACAGTCCGGACGAACTGCTTCCGGGCAGTGTCACCGGCATGTGGTTCAGCAATGAATTGCTTGACGCCTTTCCGGTCCATCGCCTCCGAGTGAAAAACGGTCGAGTCCAAGAAGTTTACGTCGATTATCAGGACGGGGGATTCGTCGAATGTCTTCACCCCCTCTCAACCGACGCCCTCGCCGCCCATCTCCACCGGCTGAATCCCGACTGGCCGGACGGCTATCAAACCGAAGTCAACCTCGAAGCGTTGAATTGGATCAAGCAAGTGGCCCGGCGCATGCACCGGGGCGTCGTCTTGACGATCGACTACGGTCATACCGCGCAAGACCTCTATGGGCCCGAACGCAGGAACGGGACGTTCCTCTGTTATTCTCGCCACTCGATCAATGAGACACCGTTCCTCCGAGTCGGCCTTCAAGACATGACCGCCCACGTGGACTTTTCGAGTCTGGCGGAGGCCGGCGAAGCGGAAGGCCTGCGCGTGACGGGGTTCACCAATCAACTGAGCTTCCTGATGGGGCTCGGAGTGGAAAAGATGGTCGAGGAATTGGAGCCGGAGAGCCCGGCGTTTCGCTCGGCGCTTCATCTCCTCAAGCCGAACGGCATGGGCGGCATTTTCAAGGTGCTGATTCAGCACAAAGGCATCGAGTGCGCCGAACTGGACGGGCTTAAGTACAAACCGTTTTGGGCGTCGGCATTGGCCGGATCGGAGATAGGCGCCCAGACGCCGTGAGACCTTACTACGCGTCGATACACGTCGCCCCGATGGGTATCTGGCGTTGCAACGACAAAAGGATATAAACGATGGCCGGTGAGGAGATTCCCGCCAACTACATCCCGATTCTCATTTTTATCGGGCTTACGCTCTTCGTGGGCACGGTCAGCCTGCAGATCGGGAAACTGTTTCGCCCGAACCGGCCCTACCGCGCGAAAGTGGCCCCCTACGAGAGCGGGAGTCCGCTTTTCCAGGACGCCCGCGTTCAATTTCCGATCCGATACTATATCATCGCCATGCTGTTCGTGATTTTCGACGTGGAGGTCGTGTTTCTCTATCCATGGGCCGTCGCGTTCAAGTCGCTGGACCTGGCCGGCATCCTTGGGATGGGAGTGTTTCTTTTCATCCTGATCGTCGGATTCTGGTACGAATGGAAAAAAGGGGCGTTGGAGTGGGACTAACGAGCCGAGCGCCCGCCATTGAGAATATCGATCGCGCGGTTCGGAGCGGGGCGACGGCGCCCGAACTTACAATCGGAGTATGCGCGTGAGCGTCCTGGAACGACAGTTTGACGCCAACATCATTACGACGAACCTTGACGCCGTGGTGAGCTGGGCGAGAAAGTCGGCTCTTTGGCCCATGACCTTCGGGCTGGCCTGCTGCGCGATTGAAATGATCGCCAGCGTCTCCTCGCGCTACGATCTGGATCGGTTCGGCGCCGGAGTCTTCCGGGCGTCTCCGCGGCAATCGGATCTCATGATCGTCGCCGGGACGCTATCGAGAAAGATGGCGCCCGTGGTCCGTCGGATCTACGATCAAATGGCCGAGCCTCGCTACGTCATTTCCATGGGTTCCTGCGCCACGTCCGGAAATCACTACAACAGCTATGCCGTGGTGCAGGGCGTGGACCAAATCGTGCCGGTCGACGTGTACGTGCCCGGCTGCCCGCCCAGGCCCGAAGCGTTGCTGGACGGGATCCTGAAATTGCAGGAAAAAATCCAACGCGAGAAGGTCTTTGTAAAATAACCCGCGAGGAGCTCCCGCGCGTGACACGGCGCGCGGGTTTGCCGGCTCCCCGCTGCGCGCCGTGTGACACGATGCAGGCTCTTCAAGCTCTGACCGAGACGTTGCGGAAAAAGTTCCCGGAAGGGGTGTTGTCCGTCCATACGGACACCGCCCGGTCGGAGGTGACGGTCCACGTTGCGGCGGCGAAGATCCTGGAGCTGGCCCGCTACCTGCACGACGAGCCGGACGCGCAATTCGATCACATCACCGATATCTGCTCCGCGGATTATCCGGACAGCCGACAACGGTTCGAGGTCATCTATCAGCTTTTGTCGATTCCCCATGGAAGACGGATCCGCCTGAAAGCACGGGTGACCGAAGAGCATCCGGTCATCGATTCGGTCACCGGCGTCTGGCGCGGCGCGGAATTCCTGGAGCGCGAAGTGTACGACATGATGGGCATCCGGTTCGCCGGCCACCCGGACCTGCGCCGCATTCTCCTGCCCGAAGACTATACGGAAGGACACCCGCTGCGGAAAGATTTTCCCACGGAGGGCAAAGGCTGGCGCAGCCAGTTCGATTTTCTCCCGAAGCTCGACGAGCCGCCGCCTCAACACTTCGAGGGCGAAATCCCCGAAGAACAGAAAAAACCCTTCCTCGCCGACTCCGTCGCGGTCGGAACGAGACGCCGGGAAGAACTGTTGCTCAACATGGGGCCGCAACATCCGAGCACGCACGGCGTGGTGCGCGTCGTGCTCGATCTCGACGGCGAACGAATCATCAAGGCGACTCCGGACCTCGGCTATCTTCACCGCGGCGTCGAGAAACTGGCCGAAGGCCTTGCCTACATGCAGATTATTCCGCACACCGACCGTCTAGACTACGTCTGCGCCATGGCGAACAATTATGCCTACGTGCGGGCCGTAGAAAAACTCCTCTGCATCACCGTGCCGGAACGCGCGGAATACATCAGGACGATCGTCGCGGAAATGCAACGTATCCTCGGACACCTTTTCTGGCTGGGGTCTCACGCTCTGGATATCGGAGCCATGACGGTCTTTTTCTGGACGTTTCGCGAGCGGGAAACGCTCCTCGACATGTTCGAACGGCTTTGCGGAGCCAGACTGACTCTCAACTACTACCGTATCGGCGGCGTTGACAGCGACTTCACGCCCGAACTGGTCCAGCGACTCAGGGCCTTTCTGAGCACGTTTCCGGAAAAATTGAGCGAGTACGACACGCTGTTGGTTTCGAACCGCATTTGGCTGGGACGCACGAAAAACGTCGCGGTGATCTCTGGAGAGGACGCGGTCAACTTCGGGCTCACCGGCCCGTCGCTCCGAGGGTCCGGCGTGGCCTATGACGTCCGCAAAATGGAACCGTACGGAGCCTATCATAAAGTCGAGTGGGAAGTGCCGGTGGGAACGAACGGCGACACCTACGATCGCTACTGGGTTCGCATCCAAGAAATGCGTCAGAGCGCCCGAATCATCGCCCAGTGTCTTGACCAGATGCCGCCCGGGCCGATCATGGCCGACAAGTCTCAATACATTCCGCCTCCCAAGCAGCACGTCATGCGCGACATGGAAAGCCTGATTCATCACTTCATCCTGTTCACGCAGGGCTTCAAGCCGCCGAAGGCGGAAACCTATTGCGCCACCGAATCGCCCAAGGGCGAGTTGGGGTTTTTCATCATCAGCGACGGCAGCCCCCGTCCCTATCGGTTGAAAATTCGCGCGCCTTCGTTCATCCACATGGGCGCCTTCGATCACATGGCACGGGGGTATTTGATTTCCGACATCATCACGATCTTCGGCACCTACGACGTGGTGATGGGAGAGTGCGACCGATGATGGACGATGAAAGATAAAGATTAGGTACGGGCATGTCTCTGTCTGAAAAATACAAAGACGACATCGCCGACATTCTGTCGCGCTATCCGGTCAAGCGCTCGGCGTTGATTCCCCTTCTTTATCTTGCCCAGCAAGAGGACGGCTACGTGACCGAACGCGCGATGATCGAGATCGCCGGCATCCTCGATCTGACTCCACCTCAAGTCTATGAAACGATCACGTTTTATACGATGTTCAACCTCAAGCCGGTGGGTAAATTCCATATTCAAGTGTGCAAGTCGCTGATGTGCGCGTTGGTCGGCTCCGATACGGTCGTCGGCTGGATCAAAACGAAGCTGGGGATCGGCCCCGGCGAGACGACGGCCGACGGTCTTTTTACGCTGAGCCTGGTGGAATGTCTGGCTTCCTGCGGCACCGGCCCCATGATGCAGATCAACGAGGACTATTACGAACGGCTGACCGAGGAGAAACTGGACAGGATTTTGGCGGACCTGAAATCCACCGGCTCCAGTCAATTAAAAAGCGGCCCCTTTATGTGGCCGGAATCGATACGGACGTAAACCGGTACGCTTCTCATCTATGATGAAGGCCCAAGACGAGTCGGACTCACGAGTGACTGCCATTGATGATGAACATGAACGGGCGCCATCATGCCGCAACATGAACTGATCCTGCTCAAAAACATGATGCAGCCGGGATACGGCGGCTCGTTGACGGAGTATGAGCGGGCCGGCGGCTACCAAGCCCTGCGCGCCACGCTCGGCAAGATTCCGCCCGCCGACGTCACCGCGGCGGTACGCAAGTCCGGCCTGCGAGGGCGCGGGGGTGCCGGATTTCCGACCGGAGTCAAATGGGGATTTCTGCCCAAAGACTATCAAGGTCCCCGATACCTCTGCTGCAACGCCGACGAAAGCGAGCCGGGCACCTTCAAAGACCGCCAATTGATGGAGCGCGATCCCCATCAGATCCTGGAAGGCATCGTTCTGGCCTCCTACGCCATCGGCGCGGAATCCGCTTACATTTATATCCGCGGCGAGCTGGTGTTGGCCGCCAAGATCCTGGAGCGGGCCATCGGCGAAGCCAGGGCCGCCGGCTACATCGGCAAGAACATCCTGGGGACCGGCGTCAACGTCGACGTCTGGGTCCATCGCGGGGCCGGTGCTTATATCTGCGGCGAAGAAACGGCGCTTCTTGAATCGTTGGAGGGCAAACGCGGCCTGCCTCGCGTCAAGCCTCCGTTTCCCGCCACACACGGCCTCTACGGCAAGCCCACCGTGGTGAACAACGTCGAAACCCTGGCCAATCTTCCGCATATTATGAACCGCGGCGCCGAATGGTTCGCCTCGATCGGCTCGCCGCCGAAGAGCACCGGCACCAGGGTCTTTTGCGTCAGCGGCCACGTCAAACGGCCCGGCAACTACGAAGTTCCGATGGGAGTGACGGTCCGCGAGTTGGTGTACGACTACGCCGGCGGCATGCGCTCGGACAAGCCGCTCAAGGCTTTCATTCCCGGCGGGGCGTCGGCGCCGTTTCTGACGCCGGCCCATCTCGACGTTAAATTGGATTTTGAATCGGTCGCGGCGGCCGGCTCCATGTTGGGGTCCGGAGGCGTCACCGTCATGGAGGAAGGCACGAGCATGGTCTGGGCCGCCCTCCGATTGATGGAATTTTTCTATCACGAGTCCTGCGGCAAGTGCAGCCCTTGCCGGGAAGGCAGCTCGTGGCTCGTCCAGATCATGCGCCGAATCGTCGCGAAAAGGGGCCGCATGGAAGACCTTGAAACCTTGTCCGATCTGTGTAAGAACATCGCGGGACGGACGGTTTGTGCGTTCGGCGACGCGGAGGTCGCTCCCATTCAGGGTACGTTGAAGTATTGGCGAGACGAGTACGTGGCCCTGATCCGCGAAGCGGAGGCCGCTAACTTAATCATGCCGGAACCGGCGGGAGCCAAACAGTGAACGCCGGCGATCGCCGACCGCTTCTCAAAAGGACGATCGGCACACGACCATGGGCGAAGAGGATCATAGAGGATAACGAACGGCGATGACGACGCCTGCCGTACAACCCGCCGCTCAGACCGTGCCGATGGTGCGTCTCACCATCGACGGCATGACCGTGCACGTTCCCAAGGGCACATTGGTCATCGAAGCGGCCCGGCGCGTCGGTGTCATGATTCCCCATTTCTGCTACCACCCGAAACTGAAACCCGACGCCAACTGCCGCATGTGCCTGGTGGAAATCGAAAAGATGCCCAAACTCCAAACGGCGTGCAGCACGCCGGTGGAAGAAGGCATGAACGTGCGGACGGCCACCACCGTCGTCAACGACGCCCACAAGTCGGTGCTTGAATTCATCCTGGCCAATCATCCCCTCGACTGCCCGGTCTGCGACCAAGGGGGGCGGTGCGATCTTCAGGACTTCTCCCACCAGTACACGCCCACAACCAGCCGATTCGTCGAAACCAAACGCATTTTCCAGAAAGAGTATTTCAGTCCGTTGATCGAGACGCAGATGAATCGCTGCGTCCAGTGCCTGCGCTGCGTCCGGTATTGCGACGAGGTGATGGACGTCAAGGCCCTGGCCCCCGTGGGTCGCGGGACCATGACCGAGATCAAACACTTCGGGCCGCACCCGTTGGACTGCGAGTTTTGCGGCGGCTGCGTGCAGATCTGCCCGGTCGGCGCCATCACCAGCCGGCTGTCGATGTACGAATACCGACCTTGGATGCTCAAGCGGGCCGATACCATCTGCGGCTACTGCGGAGACGGTTGCCAGATGACGGTCCAAACGAAAGGACAGGAGCTGATCGAGGTCAATTCGGCGTTCGGAGCGGGACGCAACAACGGCGACCTCTGCGTCAGAGGATTTTTCGGTTTTCATGCGGCCGGTCACCCCGAACGGCTCACTCAGCCGCTCGTTCGGCGAAACGGCGTGCTTGCACCGGCCACCTGGGAAGAGGCGCTGGAGTTCGTCGCGGAACGAATCGGCACGATCAAGAAAGCTCATGGAGGACAAAGTTTCGGCGGTCTGATTTCAGGCCGATGCACCAACGAAGAGCTCTATTTGTTTCAAAAATTCATGCGCGTGACGATCGGGACCAACAACATCGACAGCAGCGCGCGCTACGGTCATATCAACGGCATCCAAGCCTTGCGAGACGTGCAAGGCACGCATCGATGGACCGTCAGTTTCGACGACATCACGGCCGCCGACGTCCTGTTGCTGGTGGGCACGAACCTAACGGAAACGAATCCCGTTACCGCTCTCAAGGTCAAGGAGGCGGTCAAAAAGCGGCGTGCGTCGTTGGTGACGATCGAGGCGTTGGAGCCGTCCATCGAACCGATCAGCAACATCGCCAATCTTTCCCTGCATCATTTTTGCGTGCCGACGCCGCACCTGCGAAACGCCGTTCTCGGCCTCTTGAAAGCCGTTATCGAGAACGATTCGATCCATCCGGATCTCACTCGGCGTCACCCTTCCTATGTGAGCGATCTGAGGGAGGCGCTGGCTCGGGTGACCTGGCGGGAGATTGAAACCGCGACGGGCAAGAACGCCGCGTCGTTTTCCGCGGCGGCGAAGACCATCGCGGAGGGACGGCACGTCGTCGTGCTTGCCGGGCAAAGCCTGTTGCGGAGCGCGGATGGATACTGGAACTCGCTCAATCTCCTTGACCTGTTGCTTCTCATCGGCAAACTCGATCAAGCCGGTTGCGGATTCGCGCCGCTCGCGGAGGAAAACAACGACCAAGGCGCGATCGAGATGGGCGCCGTCTCGGAGTTTTTACCGGGCCCCTGCGACGGGGCCGACCCTGTGGAGCGGCATCGAATCATATCGTCCTGGGGAAGCGATCTTCCTCCCTCGGGCGGCGCCTCGTTGGTGGAGATGTTGGACCGGGCCGGAGCCGGGATTCTGAAAGCGATGTTCATCGTCGGCGAAAATCCCGTGGCAAGCCTCCCCGCTCAAGTGCGCGCCCAAGACTCTTTGCGAAAATTGGAACTCTTGGTCTGTCAGGAGCTGTTCTTGACGGAGACCGCCTCTCTCGCCCACGTGGTCTTGCCGGCGGCGTCCTCGATGGAAAAGGCCGGCACGTTTACAAATACAGAAGGCCACGTCCAAGCCGTCCGTCCCGCGATCGAGCCGATCGGCGAAAGCCGTCCCGATTGGGAAGTCT
>JANDJG010000129.1 GCA_024331085.1 Nitrospira sp.
CCCCGTCATCATTCGGAACCGCCGCGTTGTCATGACGAGCCGCACCCGTCGGCGGGGGACCTCGCCCCGCCAGCCGGTGTTCAAAGGAGTGTGACTTCCTCCGTCGGAGAAAAAGGTCGAGAAAAAAAGGGGGGCGGACTCGTTGGTGAGCGGCCCCTCTCGCCGCCGCTACGAGCCGGGCGCTGTCATCAATCCATCGATCGGCGCCCCCGCCGAGCGGGGCTCCCCGGTGGGGATCCCTGGGGAGATCTTTGTTGCCCCGCGCCCGTCCTGTATCTCTCATGTAAGTAAGACACGCAAAAGGCTTCTGCTCCCTTTCTCCCCCTTATGGGATTTGTCAACGTCTTGCTTCCCGGTCTCATCGAACCTACAATCATTTCGTGTATTTCGAGATCATCGGTGAGATTGAGGACATTGAAACGATCGCGGTCGGCGGTAGAATCAGAGACATCTTACGGCTCCGGCGGGTATTTGGCCCTGGGCGCTGGAGAAAACTCAAAGGCAGGGCGCGGGTTAGGCTGGCAAATGGAATGATTCGACTGGCCGAAGTTCACTGGTACGAAGCGCATGGTATCGGACGGAAGAAGATGAAGATCAAACGATTCCTGAATTGAGGAAGATCATGCGACGCAAACAAGCCGGCCGGAGATTCGTCTTGTGCATAAGGAACGACGATTGTGACGATCTTGAGACCCGCAAGGTTTATCGTGTACTCAGAGACACCAAAGCGGAACAAGAGGGATACCTGCGCGTGATCGACGAATCGGGTGATGATTACCTCTATCCCGCCTCCTATTTTGTCCAGATCGAATTGCCGCAGGAAGCAGAACAAGCCATCGCCGCCGCCGGCTAGCCTTCGAAGAGATAACGGCGGCGGGAGTCGTTTCTGGACAGAATACCCTCACTGCTGCTACGAGCCACGCTCCGTTTATAAATCCATCAATCGGCGCCCCCGCCGAGCGGGGCTCCCCATGGGGATCCGTGGGGATCCGTGGGGAGATCTTTGTTACCCACGCGCCCGTCCCATCCCCCTTCATTGCCCCTCATTTTTTGTCACATCTGTTGCAGGAATCGTCATCGATCAGTAGCTCCGCTCATTGTCTTGGGGCATAACTCGACCATCCAAGAACTACGTAGTCGAAACACTACGTAGATCCGGCGATTGCTCGCAGAAGCAGGCCGGAGAATTCGCATCGGGGAATTCGGATTCTTAACACAAGATTAACCGCGGATCGACAAGGAGCAAACCTGCTTATAACACCGGAGCGGGAAAAGAGTCGTGGCGATGGTGAAAGCGCAGGACAGCACGTGAAGCATCCATGCGCTTTTAGAACAACAGAAATTTTTATGCCGAGCTAGTCTTTCGACTTGAAGAAGGAGAAAGGAGCGTCACCCATGGATGGGAACACTGTTCGCTATGTGTCGAGTCGAGTAATCCGAGCGCCCCGCCTTATCAAATTGGCATTGTTCGGAGCGTGGATCGCGGGAATCCCGGCGCTCGGCTTTCTCGGTCCAGTGCCGGTGGCCCATGCGCAGGTGGCGATTCCGGCCGAACCCTCGTTGTTTGTCACCATTGGTCAGGAACAATTTCAAGCCACGCCTGCTTGGCGTTATGATCCAGTAGAGGATCTGTTCACCCTCACCCAGCCCTTGACCTTCACCCATTCAAGCGGCAGCACCTTTACCATTCAAGATGCTGGAGCCATTCCTGATCCTGTCTTATTCTTCTCTGCCAGCGCCACGAACTTGGCCACCGTCCCCTTGGCCTATTCATTCGCCTTCAACGTTCCCTTGACTCCCACCCTGCTCGGCCCTATCAACTCTCACGCTGAATTGGGGGTCACGCTCACTGATGGTTTCAATAACAGCGCCACCGTCCAGCCCGTCGTGCCCGGAGGCAGCCTGTTAACTTCGTATGATCTCTTCTCAAACGGCAGTCCGATCTCAAAGAACGTCGATATCGGTTCGCTCTTTTCCATCCTGAGCGGCACCGGCACGACGACGTTCAGCGCCAACGGTCAACTGACCTGCGGACAACCTTGCGTCACCATGTCGGCCATCCTGTCGTTTACCCTGACTCCGCAGGATGCCGCCGGCTTTAGCGGGAGAGTCGTTCAGACCCCTGTTCCGCTACCGGCTGCCTTGTGGCTCTTCGGAAGCGGATTGGCAACATTCATCGGGGCGACCCAGCGACGGCCGATAGGCGCATAGGTTTACACCTGGGGCTATGCCGGCGACATGAGATCGACTTGCACGCATCAGATTGCCACCGCTCTGATTTTCTATTGTGAATCTGTGGTCTATCTGATTGTGCCGCGGGCGTTTCAGATCGATGGATCAATGGAAGAACGCGCGCATTATTACTTGGCAAAAAACCGATGGTCGTCCCTTGTGGTGGGCTCGCTTTCATGTGTCTGTTTGTGACGGACTGATCACCAACGGCTCTTGTTGATGAATGCGGCGAAACGCACGATCGCCCATATGCACAGTGCTCTCTGTTTGAGCCATGACTTTGCCGGATGCAAGGTGAGTCGAGTGAGGCCTCCCTTGAGAGAGTTCACATTTCTGAGTCTGCCTCACAGAATTCGGAGCTAAGCTTATGTAGTCATACTTAGCATTCTTCGTGCCAGCTTGCCTGAAAAATCAGAGCGCTGGTCACTTTTTGTCACACCTGTTGCATCTGTTGCAAATTTGCTCTGGCAAACGCCGGGGGTGGAGTGGTATGCTCTCCTCCGTTCATGCCCAGAATCGATCTGGCAATGAACGGTTCTTTCAGCCAAAGGAGAGACTGCCATGAAGCGTTTAATTCTGTGGAGCATTGCGCTGGGTTGTGCTGGTCTACTGAACTCGCCGTTGCCCTCGACAGCCGCGACGATCACTCCCAATCCTGGGTTTGATCCTGGGATCAGCTATGAATGGCTGATTACGATGGGGATGAACGATGGCATCGTCTTTCGTAGCGATGACCATCCGGACTCGCCCGCCAATGCCGGTGTCGGACCGCGAAGCTGGGCGGAGCCCTCGAATCCCGACGGTCTCAAGGGTTGGACCCACACCGTCCACTGGGTCGCGCTGGACCTGAGTGGTCTGACGGAAAACGCTTTCTTAAACGTGACCCTGTCTCGTGGGACGACAGGTGACTTGTTCCCGGCGTTTACCCTCTATAGAGGGTGGGAACAGGTAGGAACGGAAACTCACCAATTTAACAATATCGGCTCGACATCATGGGCGCCAGGCCTGACTTATATTGGCCATGTCGCCAATGGTGGTGGGGTCGATGGACTCCGACCTGCAATCGGGAAGGAAGGTCCCACCGTATTTGGGCAATTCCTTGTCGAACCAGGTCTCTATTCACTCGCGTTCGGTGGCAATGCTCCGTTCGACATCGACCAATCAGGGCGCCAGGCCTATAGCGCCCGCATCAAAACGGCGCCGATTCCTCTCCCTGCGGCAATCTGGCTCATCGGCGGAGGATTGGTGGGGCTCGCAGGCCTCGCGCGGCGTCACTCTTCGGTCAAATAGGTTCCTTCGTGCAGACAGCCGGCGTGACGGGCCGGCGATTTGCCGGCCCGTCACGCTGCGTTTCCTTCTCCAACCTTTCATCTCATCTGTTTCTTCTCTCGCCACAATTCATCATTTCTGGTGCAATGAGCGGCATCCGTCTGTAGATCATGGGCGGATGATGCGCTACTGATCTTCTCAGCGTCTTGCCAAGTCTCTCAGTGAAGTACGTACCCGAATCGGCCTGTTTTCCTTGACCATGCATTGAACATGGCGGAGGGGAAAGCCCGGCACCATGGCGGACAACCGTTCTCCCTTGCATAGCAAAGAAGCGCTTTGTGTAAAGCGTCGCGCTGCCGGGAGGCGGATGCTTTGATCATCCACAGAGATCGTCCATTCGGAACGGGGAGGAAGAGCGATGTTTGACACGATCAAACTCATGACCATCACTTTCTTTGCGTTGTTCATCAGCGCCACGGTTCGTTCGCCGGCCGACGCTCACGTCACCTTCAATGTCGGCGGCTTCGGCGACATTGCCGTCGGTGCGTCCAACAGCACGATCGGCGGAGAAGGCGCCACGAGAATCTATTTAGGCGGCACGACCGGCGGAGGATTGGCTGGGAGCTTGCATCACTCGGGCAGCACGAACGGGAACGAGGTGTGGACCAACGAGTCACCAGCCACCGAATGGATCGGCCCCACGGGACCGAACCATGCGGGATCATCGGCCGGCTCGGTGTTGCCATCCGCCGCCTATGTCGGCTTACACACGCCCACGCAGGTGCGTTTGCTCGAAACCGGCGTGTACGGAAGCACATCGGCTATTTGCGCGGCCAACGGCGACTGCGTTGGTATCAACACAAATCACAATAGTCTGTTACGCCAAGTCTATACCCAAAACCACAATCCATCGTTTTATGTGGGAGGGCCAAGCAACACAACCCCCTTGCCCATCGACCTCGCCCTGGCTGTCGCCCCCAACTCCTGGAACAACGGCCATTACAACTCCGGCATGGATGTGCTCAATCCGCATGTGAGCGGCTACCAGTACGGCTTCCCCAACGACTTTACGCTCCATCCCAACTTGGAACAAAATCTCCTCGATCAGGCCCCCGGCACTCAACTCTATCTCAACATCGATATCTTCGACGACACCAGTGATGGCTTAGGACCTCAACAGATGGGCGTAGCGCTTTACGGAGGATGGGATGACGGCAATGGTTTAAGCGATTTGACCTATCTCGGCTCCGCCCTCGCTCCCGTAGGCGGTAACGCACAACTCACCTACGCCCTGACCGGACAGCACTTCGGCGAATACACCGTGCTCATTGGAGACAACAGCAACCACGGTGGACAATACAAGGCGCTCTTTACGATTTCTTCTACGCCGTTGACAGCCCCCATCCCTCTCCCCCCCGCCTTGGGGCTGTTCGGTATCGGCATCGCGGCGATGGCGGGCTTGGCTCGTCGGCGGATGGCTGCATAGAGTCCCGCTTCTTGCCGGTCGATTCGATGTGTGCCGGATGGAGGATCGGCTATCTCAATAGTCGTCTCCTCCGGCACTTAAGGGAAGCAGCCGGGGTTCCCTGTCCGACAATACAGTAATCGTGATTATCCTGCCTAGCGCGATAACCGCGCCGGTCTGCTTCGAGGCCGGCCTGTCACAGACGGTATCCCGCCCTCTTTTTTTCCGGATCGGTGAGACCACGCGACCGGGCCATTTCGCATCACACGTGGTGCATGGAGTAGCAACGATTGCTTGTTGAGCGTCGGCGGCTCCTGTTACGCTCCCGCCGCTCAAGGGATGATCCTTGAGATCTGATCATCACACAAAGGAGCCCTGCATGAAGCGCATCGTGTTATCGACTGCCGTTTTATCACTCATCCTCTGCACCCAGGCCCAAGCCTTCTTCGAAGAAGAAGGCCGCTGTCAGAAGCGGAATCTGAACGGCCAATGGGTCTCGTATCAGGCGGAAGTGAAAGTCAACCCCCATACCGGCGTGTGCAAGTTTTCGATCGAAAACGGGAAGGTTCGGGGCTCCTGCGACTTTTCACTGACGGACCCGCAAGGCAACCCGCTGACCGGCCTGCAATTCACCGGCGAGGCGACCGTCAAAGAAGACTGTTCCGCGGAATTGACGATGGACTTCACGCCGTTCGGCCGTCCCTTTGTCTCCACGTT
>JANDJG010000130.1 GCA_024331085.1 Nitrospira sp.
GCGCGCCGGACGCCTTCAGTTGCCGAATCCGATCCATCACCTCCGCGAGGGCCGGTTGATGCCGGCGGATTTCCTCGAGAATCGTCGAGGCCTTCCAGACGAACATCCCGCTGTTCCAATAATAGGAGCCGGCCTTGAGATACCGGGCGGCCTTGGCGGCATCAGGCTTCTCCACGAATCGATGGACGCGATAGCCGCGAAGCTTTCCCAATCCGCCCAACACCGTCTTATCATCCGGTTTGATGTAGCCGTAGCCGGTTTCCGGCCTGATCGGCTTGATGCCGAACGTGACCAGATAGTCCTCTTCGGCCAATCCGGCCGCCAGCATGACCGCCGATTCAAATTCCCGCTGTCCTGTCACCACATGGTCGGCCGGCACGACCAACATCAGGCCGTCCGGATTGCGCGCCTGGATCTCGATCGCCGCCAATGCGATGGCGGGCGCCGTATTCCGCCCCTCGGGCTCCAGCACATAATTGTCCTTGATGTCGTCTTTCCAGTCGGCCAATTGGACGCGAATCAATTCAGCCTGGGGGCCGTTGGTGGAAATCAATACGTTACGGGCCGGAGCGCATCCGAGCACGCGCCGCATGGTTTGCCGAATCAGCGTATCCTCACCGCCGATCCGCAACAATTGTTTGGGAAACAGATGCCGGCTCAACGGCCAAAATCTCGTTCCACTTCCGCCCGCCATGATGACCGGATACAAGCGGGACTTACGGTCGTTTCCTTGAGTCCGTCCACCGCGAATTGCCATGCTTCACTCCGTCCGATCGAGTCGATGCGTCCGGCTGAACGATCGACCGAGGATCATCTTCGTCTGTAGTGAGGTTGCTGCGCCTCTAGAATCATCTCGACGACTTCCCTGACCGCCCCTTCGCCGCCTTTCTTGCGGCACACGTAATCGACTGCTTGCAACACTTGGGGCATCCCGTCGGCCGGTGACGCGGAAAACCCCACGGCCTTGAGCGCTTCGAGGTCGTTGACGTCGTCGCCGATATAGGCGACCTGATCGAGCCCGAGACCGTAGCGGGACGCCATGTCGCGGATCACGGATAACTTATCCATGATCCCTTGATGGACCTCGGGGATCGCGAGCTTTTCAGCCCGGCGCGCGACCAGCCTCGTCCGTTCTTGTGTCACGATGGCGGTGATGAGCCCGGCTTTTTGGAGCAGCTTGATCCCCATGCCGTCGCGCGTGTTGAACTTCTTCCATTCGTCACCGGACTCCGAATAATACATGCCCGCATCGGTCAAGACGCCGTCCACGTCCGTAGCGAACAGGCGAATGCGTCGGAGGCGAGTCTTGGCAGGGAGGCCGTCGGTTGTGCGAGATCGAATCGGCATGCTTGGGCGCGTTTTTTTATTCATCTCGATCCGGCGGCTGCATCACGGCACCGATTGGACATCGAAACTTCTCTATTGTGCAGCAAACACGACGATCTTACTGGAAAACCCGTTCCACGCCAACCGAGAGCCACAAACCCTCCTTCTCCATCCCATGGCTCCGCCGATGCCTCATGGCTCTGCCGATGCAAGAACCCGCTCTCTTTTCCCCTGCCCTTGCGCACCGACCCAAGGCCACCGGCCTTCTACTGCCGATCCCACAGTTGCCGCAACACATGCCGGACGCCGTCGCGCCAATCCGGCAGACTCAGATGAAAGGTTCCGCGGAACTTGCTCGTATCCAGGCGTGAATTGGCCGGCCGCTTGGCGGCCGTCGGATAGTTGGACGAGGGAATCGCTTCAATCGCATCGGGAGAGAGCATGAGTGCTTGACCGGCCGCGAGAGCCTCCGCCACCACGAACTTGGCGTAATCACACCAATTCGTTTCTCCCCCCGCCACGAGGTGATACAGACCGTACCGGAACTGTCCGTCACCCTTCCGTTGCCATTCGCGAATAAGATGCGACGTGCAATCGGCCAGCAGCGCGGCGGAGGTGGGCGCTCCCCATTGATCGGCCACGACTTTAAGCCGATCTCGTTCCGCCGCCAACCGGAGGATGGTCTTGGCGAAATTGACGCCGTGAGCCCCGACCACCCAACTGGTACGAAGGATCAGATGACGAGTCGCGGCCCCTTGCAATGTCAGTTCGCCCTCTCGCTTGCTTTGACCATAGACGTTTTGCGGTCGCGCTTCATCTTCCTCGATATAGAACCCAGGCTTTTCACCGTCGAAGACATAATCCGTCGAATAATGGATGACGAGCGCGCCGAGTTTGTCCGCTTCTTCTCCAATGACTCTCGGCGCCATCGCATTGACGGCATGGGCCACATCCGGTTCGGACTCCGCTCGATCCACGGCGGTGTAGGCGGCGGGATTGACGATGACATCCGGTTGAACCCGACGCACAAGCTCCCGAATGGAAGACTCTTTCGTCAAGTCACAGTCTTCTTGATCGACGGCGCAGACCTCCCCCAACGGCGCCAGCGCCCGCCCCAACTCAAATCCCACCTGGCCGTTCTTGCCGGTCAGTAAAATTTTCATGTCGATTCCCATGCTTGCACGATCGTGTCGTGATCGCCGGTATTCATACATCGTAGGCATCGCGCAGACATCGACGGTTCGTTCGCTTCAAATCCGGGACCGATTTGGGGGAGAAAACAACTATGAAACACGCTCTGAAATCAGCGGATGAAAACTTGGGACGAGTCGCTTTAAATCTTGCAGCACCTCGTCATCCTCACAGTCCGACAACTTGTCAGGCAACTCTTTGATCCACGCATCAAGATCCTCCGCCGGCAACGCTCCGCCGACTGCGCGATGAATCTTCGGATGAGAGGTGGACTCGACCTGCTCGCCGGCTTCGAACAGCTCTTCGTAAAGTTTTTCGCCGGGCCGCAGACCGGTATAAACGATCTGAACGTCTTTCCCAGGCACCAGACCGGACAATACGATCATATTCCGCGCCAAGTCGGCCACCCTGATCTGCTCTCCCATATCGAGCACGAACACCTCGCCCCCCTGCCCCATGACACTGGCCTGCAGAACAAGTTGAACCGCCTCGGGAATCGTCATGAAAAATCTCCGAATCTCCGGGTCCGTCACGGTCACCGGTCCTCCCCTGCGAATCTGCTCGGCAAACAGCGGCACGACGCTGCCGTTACTTCCCAACACGTTTCCGAATCGCACGACCGTGAACACTGTCCGGCTCAGACCGTTCAGATTTCGCACCAGATGTTCGGCAATCCGCTTGGTCACCCCCATGACGCTCGACGGATTGACCGCCTTGTCGGTCGAGATGAGCACGAACCGTTCGACACCCGTTTTCAGCGACTCTTCGGCCACCACGCGAGTCCCGATGACATTGTTACGAACCGCCTCTTTGGGATTGAGCTCCATCAACGGCACATGTTTGTGCGCCGCCGCATGAAACACAAGATCCGGTTTGGTCTGGCGGAAGACTTCGGCCACCCGATCGGGCATGGTGACATCCGCAACTATCGGGAGGACACCCACTTGTGGAAAGGCCGTGCGCAGTTCCAGCAGCAACGCATGGAGCGCATTTTCATACCGCTCGAACAACACCAATGATTCCGGCCGATATCGCGCGATTTGCCGGCACAACTCCGAACCGATCGATCCCCCGGCGCCGGTCACCAGCACCGTTTTGCCCTCAATCAGCGGATGCAGTTCACGACAATCGGTCTGAATCTGGTCCCGTTGCAACAAGTCTTCGAGCTTCATCGGCCGAACCTGTTGAAGCAGGACCGGGTCGCCAAGGAGCCGCTTGACGCTGGGCAGAATCTTGATCGGCGCCGTGCAGCCTTCGGAGGCGACAAGAATCTTCTGTTTGACGTGGGTGGGCGCCGACGGAATCGCCACGATGATCTCATGGGCTCCCACACGATCCGCCACGGCTTTGATGTCCGCCGTGGTGCCCAACACGGGGATGCCATGGATCAGCATGCGACGTTTCACCGGATCATCATCCACAAAGGCGACCGGACGGCAGTGGTAGTCCGGATCGGAGAGCATGGCGCGGGCCAACTGTTCACCCGCGTTGCCGGCGCCCACGATCAAGACCTTTCTGGCGGTTGGCTCGAGAATGCGGAGCCATTCTCGGAACCATCGCACCGCCAATCGGATACCGGCCAGATAAAGGGCACTCAGCAGACCGGTGAGAATAATGACCGAGCGGGGATATTCCTTCGCGCCCAACAGGAAATGGACCAGCCCGTACAAGACCGCCGAACCGGCGAGCGAGGCCCAGAGAATCCTCCCCAAATCATGCAGCCCCACATAACGCCACAGACCCCGTTGAATGCCGAACACCCACAGCCCCGCGCCGAAGGTCAACAAGACGACGGGCAAGTAGTGCCACATGACCGTCCGGTATTGGGGCGGAATATCGGCGTCGAATCGCAATAGGAACGCGCTGACATTCGCCGCCAAGATCAAGCCCAATTGTGTGCCGATCACGATCAGCGAACGATGATCCAGCAGCAGGCTTCCATATCGGCCGGCTACGACATGGAACAGTTTGGCGGCGACCTGTTTCATACGCGACCCGAAATGATGGACAACGGCCCTCTTCGCTCAGGGAGCTTCATTGAAAGCATCGATCGAACCGCGTCAATGACGGGAGCGGCCGGCAATTGTTGAAGACACTCGCTCAGGCTGTCGATGTAACGACCACAGCCCTCGGCGTAACAGGGCACACAATCACCTTCTCCCTGGAGAAGCAACACATTGCCCTGCCGCTGAGTTCCCTTGGTCTTCCACGGACTGTTTTCACCAAACGGAAAGTCTTTCGGCCACGGTCCCCATTTGACGGGATTCGACGGTCCAAACAAGACAACCGTGGGAACCCCCACCGCCGCCGCCATGTGGCTCACCGCCGTATCGGTCCCGATATAGACAACCGCGCGGTTTAAGAGGCAACCCAGTGCCGGAAGGCCGAGTCGACCGGCGAGATTGACAGTCCCACGCGGCAATCGCCCCACGACATCTTCACAATAAGCACGCTCCGACGGCGCGCTTCCACCTGTCAAGATCACCGTCAGCCCCTGATCGGTCAGCCATGTCCCAAGCGCAGCCCACCCCTCCACCGTCCACATCTTGTATGGAAATTTCGGAGAGACATGAAGCACCGCATAGGGACAGGCCACGGAGGACATGAGGGATTGCACCGCTTCGGCATCCTTCGCCTTCCAGGCCACAACCGGCGTCGCCAGCGGCTGAATTCCCAACACCTCGACAAGCCGCAGATTCATGGCAATAGTATGGGTATTTCGATTGTCAAATGGAATCCACCGGTCAAGCAGACGCCGCTTCCACCAGGATTTCTTATCCGGCAGGAGAGTGCCCACCCGATACCGGCCGGCCGCCCATGCATAGATGGTCGGACGATCCCCCGCCAGCACCGACAGGGCCAAATCGTACCGCCGCCAGAGAGACCGCAACAACCTCGCTTGCGCGGCAGCCTCCGGACGTTCGGCAACTGTTAACACTCGATTGATGTCCGGATCGGCGGAGACGACGTCTTCGGTCCCCTCGAAGACCAACATGTCGATCGTAGCCTTGGGATAGGCGGTCTTGAGCGACCGGACGACGGGCGTCGCCAACA
>JANDJG010000030.1 GCA_024331085.1 Nitrospira sp.
ATCGCTCCAGAGCACGTGTCGGAAGTTCGACAGGGAGGCCCGGCGGTTTTCCAGAATCGGCGGATCGATCCGCTCGCCGCAACGGAATCGCACCGTATCGACCGTGCTCGGCTCCCGCTACTAGGGAATGCCCTGAAGTGCGTCCGAAATTTTCCCGGCATGGTTCAGGCACGGCAAGCCCTATCCCTTCCGAGCGAAGCCCCAGCTCTCAATGACAACGTTGCCGTTGCCCTCCGGCTAGGGATTGACAGGGAACGGAGCGAAAAGATTACCGGGAAAGCGTTCTTGTGACGGTCGTGGCCATCTCAACCCTTGCGAGGGTCGGCGCCGAGGCCTATGATCGCCTCTCGTGGAATCCCGCGCTGGCGATCACGGAGATCGGAGAGATGCGAGAGCGACGGAGCAGTCCTCGATGATGGCGGGGCTCAGCCTTCTGGCGCCGGTTCTGTTGTATCTTGCCGCCGCCGCGGTCTTCGCTCTGGACTGGTTCATCCCGCTCGGCTTCTCCGTCTCGATGTTGTACATCCCGATCTGCCTGGCCGGTCTCTGGCTCAACGGCTGGCGATCCGCCCTTCTCTTGGGCGCCGCCTGTTCGATACTGATGGTGGTGGGCCTCTTCGT
The DNA here is from genome assembly GCA_024331085.1 of Nitrospira sp. Classification (GTDB taxonomy): domain Bacteria; phylum Nitrospirota; class Nitrospiria; order Nitrospirales; family Nitrospiraceae; genus Nitrospira_D. The sequence continues at coordinate 622 of JANDJG010000030.1, forward strand.
TTCTCCGCCCGGCGGCCCGGTGTCATGGTCGATCGTGAACCGTACCATCGGCTTCGTCACCCTCTGGTCGGCGCTGTGGGGCGGGAGACTCTTCGCGCAACGGACGGTGGAGTTGGAACGGACCAAAGCGGCGCTGGAGCAGGAGATCGATCAACGCAGGCAGGTTGAACAAGCCATGCTTGCCGCCAACGATCAGTTGGAGTCCCACATCGCCCGGCGGACCGAACAGCTCCAAGGCGCCCTCGACCGGTGGGAGCTTGTCACGCAGGCGACGCACGACGGCGTGTACGACTGGGATTTGACGACCGATCGAGTCGTCTATACCTCGCACTGGAAAGCGATGCACGGGTTTTCCAATCACGACGATGATGAGTCGCCCGCGCAGTGGTCGGAGCGGATTCATCCGGACGACCGGCTCCGTGTCCTTGGCCATCTCAATGACTATCTTGCGGGCGCCCGACAAGAGTTCAGCGAGGAATATCGCATCCGGCGGCGAGACGGACGCTGGATCTGGGTTTTGGACCGAGGCATCGCGCTTCGGGATGAAACGGGTCGAGCCGTTCGTCTGGTCGGCTCGGAAAAGGACATCACCGAACGGAAGGAGGCGGAAGAGACATTACGCTTGCAGAATTTCCAACTTGAAGAGTTGACCGCGAAACTGCTCACCGCTCAAGAGCATGAGCGGCAACGGATCGCCCGCGAGTTACACGACGATATCACGCAGCGGCTGGCCGCGCTGGCCGTCGATTTGGGCTCGCTTGTGCGGGCCTGCCCCCCCGATCCACCATTGCACGCCCGCCTGCGGGAGGCCCAAGACACGGCCGGACAACTGGCCGACGACGTGCATAACTTCGCCTATCGCCTGCACCCCTCGCTGCTCGAACACTTGGGATTGGAGGCGGCGATCCGCGATTACGTCGACGAATTCCGCCGGCGCACCGGCTTGGCGGTGCGATACGTCAAACGAGGAATCACGCAAACCATTCCGCTCGACATCGCCACATGCCTGTACCGCGTGATGCAAGAAGGGCTGCAGAACGTTCAGAAACATGCGGCGGCCTCAGACGTCTTGGTCGCGTTGCTCGCCACGGTTCAAGGCGTCGGGGTCTGTGTTCGAGACAACGGAAAAGGTTTTGCGTACAAATCAGGAGAGGTTCGACAGACGGGCTTGGGGCTCGTCAGCATGGAAGAGCGGGTTCGCCTCATGAAAGGTACGTTCCGTCTCCGCACCCAACCGGGAAAGGGAACGGAAATCCACGCCTGGGTCCCGCTGCCCAACGCAGCGCTCCAGGACACGCGCCGAGAGGAAACGGCCGGCAAGCCGATCACGGGTCCGCCCGCGACGCTTGAGGCACAAGACGTTCATGAGGAGACTCGTTAAGGAGAAGGAGATTCAATGAATAAACCGCGGGTGCTGTTGGCCGATGATCACGGCCTGGTGCTGGCCGGATTACGCCGGTTGGTCGAGGATTCGTGCGAAGTGGTGGGAACGGTGGAAGACGGCCGTTCACTCATTGAGGCGGCCCAACGTCTCGAACCGGACTTGATTCTGTTGGACATCGCCATGCCGTTGCTGAACGGCATCGACGCCGCGCGCCAGATTCGAAAACTGTGTCCTCGCACCAAACTCATCTTTTTGACCATGCAGACCAGCCCCACCTACGCGACCGAGGCCTTTCAAGCCGGCGCAAGCGGTTACCTCCTGAAACGATCGGCTCCGATGGAGTTGCCGTTGGCCATCGAAGCCGCCTTGCGGGACCAGCACTATATTACTCCCGCGATCGCCAAACCCGTGTTGGAGAGGGCTTTCAGACCGGATGATCCACCGACACTGTCCATCAAGGGGACGCTCTCCGATCTCACCCCGCGGCAACGCGAAGTGTTGCAGTTGATCGGGGAGGGAAAGGCGACCAAGGAAATCGCCGCTCTGCTTAACATCTCCGTCAAGACGGTCGAGTTTCACAAGGCGCGCCTGATGGAGGAACTGGGCTTTCACTCCACTGCTGAATTGATGCGCTACGCCATCGCGCAAGGGCTGGCCGATTCCGAGCTGTGACGCGCCTCCCCTCACCCACCGATACCGAGGGATCGGCCCCGGAACCTTCCGCGACAACTAGGCCCCCGTCTGAACGACCGCCGGCGCCTGTCTCTCTCCCCAGTACAGAGTCCGATGGGGGAACGGAATCTCGATGCCTTTGGCATCGAACGTTTTCTTGATCCGTCGATTCATCTCGCGCCCGACCCGCCATTGTTTGATGGGCATGGTCTTGATCCGGCACCTGATGATCACCGCGGAATCGTCGAAGCGATCGACGCCGAGCATTTCGAGCGGTTCCAGGATGTCCTCCGCATACAGGGGGTCGGCTCGCAGTTCGTCGGCGATTTCAACCAGCACCGCCATCACGCGATCGACGTCTTCCTTGTAGGCGACCCCGACGTCGAACACATAAAACGAAAAGCCCTTCGTCATGTTCTTGACCCGATCCACGATCCCGTTCGGAACCACATGGACACTGCCGGACACGTCACGCAAGCGGATGGACCGCAGTTTGACTTCCTCAACGAGACCACTGACGCCGGCGATCTCCACCACGTCGCCCACAGCGATGGAATCCTCCAGGAGGATAAAAAATCCCGAAATGACATCCTTCACCAAACTCTGGGCGCCGAACCCGATCGCCAATCCGCCCAAACCGGCGGCGGCCAAGAGCGGCTTCAGATCGATGCCGATTTCCGACAGAATCATCATGGTGCCGACGGCGACGATGAACACACGGGCCACATCCCGAAGCACCTGGGTCAGGGTTTCGGCCCGCTGCCGCTGCGCCGGAGTCGGCAACGCCCCTTCCAGCAACCGCCGGACGCGAGCCAAGGCCTGTTTGACGACCGCCAGCAGAAACAACATTCCGAGACAGATCAGCACCGCACGAATGCCCGAGCCCATTCCCCATTGAATCGATCGCTCGATTAACTGTGTGCCCCATGCTTCTTGTGTCATATCTCCTCCTTGAGGCTTTCTTCTCACGTCGGAGAAGTCGTCACGGATGGCGACCCCTCCGACCCTCCCACCACTCGACTGATTCGACGATCTTCATCTCCAGCGCTTTCGGCAGGCGGGCTTGACGGAGCACCCCATGACGGCGATCGGATCGGCGGGCGAGATCAAGGCGCCGAACAACAGGCAATAGAGAAAGGGCAGGGACAGGCCGACCCAATCGAACATCACGTAACCCAGCAAGCCGATGATCGCGATCGAGAGCAGCGTCCCGACCGTCGCCAGGGTGCCGATCACCCACTTGAGATCGAGCAGTTCCTCCAATTTGACGTGCAGCGCGCCGGCGAACAGCAAAAACCCCAACATCCCGTGCATCAATGTTTCGTTGAAATCGACGGCGCCGATGAGCCGCTGCGCCTCGGTTCCGACGCCGAACCCCAATTTCCCCAACGCCAACAAACTCAACGAACACACCAGCGCCACCGCCATCAGCTCGATGGTCATCGGCAGTTTGAGCAGCCGATGGTTCACATAGCCGAACAGCGCCGCCAGGCAAATCAGGATGGTCAGTGTGTAAATCAACGGCACGACTCATACCTCTTCTTCCGACAAGGGAACGCCGTGTCGCTCACGATTGAACCCCTCACGGCCGGCGCCGCCTCAGTTTTTCATCGCGACAGGGCCGCGCAAGACTCCCGACCCTGTTCACGCTCACGTTCTTCGCGAGGGCCGTCCGAACCGGCGCTACAGCGCAAGTGCGAATCGTAAGGCCTGCCGGATTTGGGACATGCGGTCGCTGCTCAAGGTTGTGATGAGCGATCCAATCTTGCCTTTGGATACCGTCTGGATGTGATCGAGGTTGACGGCGCAGGGCCTGGACATGCCGTCGGCTTCGGTAAGCAGAACCTCTGATGGAATGTCACGGATCGTGCTGGTCACGGGCGCTACAGTGACTTCCCCAAGAAATTCAAGCGCCGAATCTCGCGTGAGGATCACGACCGGCCTTCGCTTATCCGGACTGGAAAACTTATACCAGCGGACCTCGCCGCGTCGCATCAGTCGCCCCAGACCTGCTCGCGCTCCCAGACGTCGAATTCCCCTCGCTTGGGCGGCTTCTTGGAATACCCCTCCCGCTGCTTGCGTTCAAGGTCCTGCATGTGGAGTCGCTCTAGCGCCGAACGGAGGGCATCCCTGGTAAAGGCCGACCGAGTCGTCTTGAGCCGCTTGGCGGCCTTATCAATCAAACCGACCAGCTCCTCGTCGAGCGTCATCTGTACGGTTCTCATCCTTCCTCCGATACAAGTATAGCTATACCAAACAACATTCTTATAAACATCGCTGGGGGAATGCAAGCGTTCGGCTCAATCAGGCGCGTTCAGAGCAAATTGGAGCGATGCCTTGCGGTGCCAGGCGTCGATGCGCAGGCGTCGGTCCTATCGGCCTTGCCCGGTGCTCTTGAGAACATCGCGAAGCCTGGCGGACGACTCGTGATCGGCGGACACCAACAGCACATCACCGGCCTCCAGCACGGTGCCGCCGTCAGGAGCAAAGCACCGGCCTTTCCTCTCAATCAGGATGATCAACGCCTCCTTGGGGCAATCAAGATCAAGGAGCCGCTTGCCGACCGCGACGGACTCGTGAGGGATTGTCACCTCGATCAGCCCGCTCTTGAGATCGCCGGGCGCACCCCACGAGGGTGTCGTATGAACTCGGCATCCCGCCGGTTCGTCAACCCGGAGCCATCGAGCGACCAGGGGAATGGATGTGCCTTGGAGCAGCACGGAAGTCAAGACGATGAAGAACACGAGATTGAACATCATCGGAGCCTGCGGAATGCCGGCCAAGAGCGGGAAGGTGGCGAGAATGATCGGCACGGCTCCCCGCAGGCCGACCCAGGCGATCATGGTCTTTTCCCTGACGGTGAGCCTCGTGAACGCCAAGGTGAGAAAGACGGCGACGGGCCTGGCGCACAACATCAAGAACAACGCGAAGAAGAGTCCGATCCCCGCGACCGACAGGAGTTGCGAGGGGAAGACCTGCAGGCCGAGCACCAGAAACATCGCAATCTGCATCAACCAGGCAAGCCCGTCATGAAACCGCAACAGGCTGCGTTTATGGAGAAAATCGCGGCTCCCCATGATCAGCCCGGCCAAATAGACCGCCAGAAATCCGTTTCCTCCCAGCCAGGCGCTGCCGCTGTAGGTAAGAAGGACCAAGGACAGGGTGAGTACCGGATAGAGCCCCTCGTATTCCAATCGCAATCGATTGACCAGTTCCACCATCAGTTTGCCGGTCCCATATCCGATCGCCGCGCCGACGACCATCTGCCGCGCGAACATGGGAACCAGATCGATCACCGCCATCGACGTTCCCGTCATCAAGCTGACCAGCCCGATCGTGAGGAACACCGCCATCGGATCGTTGCTGCCAGATTCGAGTTCGAGCAACGGCTTCAATGGATCGCGCAGTCTGACCGACCGGGATCGCATCACGGCGAACACGGCTGCGGCATCGGTGGAGGAGACGATGGCGCCGATCAGCAGCCCCTCCGACCATGAAAACCCGACGACCGTCGTGGCGAACAGGCCGATCAGTCCGGCCGTGATCGCTACGCCGACGGTGGACAGCGCCACGCCCCGCCCAAGCTGCGATCGAACGGAAGTCCACTCGGTATCCAATCCTCCGGCGAATAAAATGAACGCCAGCGCGACGACTCCGATCGATTGCGCAAGGAAGGGATTGTCAAAGTGAATGCCGCCGGGACCGTCGGAGCCGGCCAACATGCCGATGGCCAAAAACAGCAAGAGCGCCGGCACACCCAATCGACCCGACGCCGTGCTGGATAGGACGCTCAGCAACAGCAAGACGGACGCACCGAGCAGAAGCTGTTCGATCGTGACGTCCATCAGCCGCTGAAGCCCCGTCCCACCGGATCTCCCCTAACGATCACTGCCATTGAGGAGCGTTTCAGCGGACCTGACCACCAGCACCGGGCACCCGGCTCGTCTCAAGACTCCTTCCGCGACACTGCCCAACATGAGGCGGGACACCCCTTGGCGACCTCGCGTGCCGACCACCACGATGTCTGCTTCCCATCGGCCGGCCTCCTCCACAATCGTCTCGACCGGATGGCCCACTCTGCAGATCCCTTCCGCCTGAACACCCCTGTCTCGAAGAGCCTGAACCAGCCGATCGAATCGCCGGCGTTCATGCTGTCCGTCGTCCTCCGTCGAATGGGCGTGCACGACCAGCACCATGGCGTTCGCGAGTTGGGCCAACCGTGCCGCGACCCGCTGGGCCTGCCGAGCGCACGATGAGAAATCGGTGCCCAACACGATCCGATTCAATTTCACACGCGCGGCTTGCCGGACGACGTCCCCCGCCACTCCCCCGTGGACGGCCAACACCGGGCAAGTCGCCTGGCGGACTACCGCTTGCGCCGTGCTGCCAAGACGCAATCGATCCCAACCGGTTCGTCCCTCGGTACCCATGACCAGTAACGTGGCCCGCTCCTGCCGGAGGCGGCGCAGGATGCAGTCGTCCGGCACACCGAAATCGACGACCGGCTCAGCCTCGACCCCTGCTTCCCTTGCCAGTCGAGCCAAGCGTCCCAGTTCGAGCAGGGCCGATGTCCGTATCATGCGGGCGTAGCGAGTGTCCGGAGGCAAGCCCTCATCATCGGGCGGCAGTTTGATGACATGGAGCAGGCGTAGGCGAGCGTTGAACAACCGAGCCAACGCCAGCCCGTACGTAAAAGCCCGTCGCGCCGGCCGTTCAAAATCCGTCGGGAGCAAGATGCAAGGGGCGCTGTGTTTTGATCGCGGCATGGTCAAAGAGAAAAGCCCTGAAATGGAACAACAGGAGATTCTGGCTTCTTGACCTCGCTCACACTTCCTTCAAGGCTTTCACAATGGCTTGTACCATGTCCCGTGCATCCCCGAACAGCATGATCGTCTTGTCGCTCGCAAACAAGGGGTTGGGAATTCCCGCAAAGCCCGGGCTCAGGCTCCGCTTGACGACAACGACCGCCGCGGACTTGTCCACATCGAGGATCGGCATGCCGGCGATCGGGCCGGCGGCGTCGGCCCGCGCGATCGGATTCACCACGTCGTTGGCGCCGATCACGAGGGCGACATCCGTCCGATCAAACGACGCGTTGCTTTCATCGAGATCTTTCAGCAGCTCGTAGGGCACGTTGGCCTCCGCCAGCAGGACGTTCATATGGCCCGGCATGCGGCCGGCAACCGGATGGACGGCGAATTCCACTTCGATGCCGCGAGTTCGCAACAGGGTCGCGAGCTGTGCCACAGCATGTTGCGCTTGAGAAACGGCCATCCCGAATCCCGGCACGATCACAACCCGGCGCGCGGCGTCGAACAAGAGTGCGACTTCCTCCGGTGAGCCGGCTTTGACCCGTCCCTTGTAGATGTCGTCGGCCTTTCCGTCGCGAGGCTCGGACGGCGTGATCCCCGCCAGGACGTCGATAAGCGACCGGTTCATGGCCCGGCACATGATCTGCGTGAGGATGAAGCCGGACGCCCCCACAAGCGAGCCGGCGATGATGAGCACATTATTGTCCAGCACAAATCCCGTCGCCGATGCCGCCAGACCGGAACAGGAATTAAGCAGCGCGATGACGACCGGCATGTCAGCCCCTCCCACCGGCAGGACGAGCAAGAGCCCAAGCAACGACGACGCGGCGACGACGAGCCAGTAGGCCGCATACGGAGCCGGCATAAACACCAACCAGAGTCCGAGTCCCGCGGCCGCCGCCGCCAAGGCGAACGTAACAACACGCTGTCCGGGAACCCGAACCGACTCGTCCGTGATCAGTTCCTGCAACTTGGCGAAAGCGATCATACTTCCCCAGAACGTCACGGCGCCGACGACCCCGGAGATCACCGCGGCCGCGGTGAAATGATGCAGCGCGGAAACCTCCGTGTTTCGGACTTCCAAGAGGCCGACGCCTGCTACGAAGACGGAGGCGCCGCCTCCCAACCCATTGAGCAACGCCACCAACTGCGGCATGGCGGTCATGCGGATCTTCACCGCCAAGGTCGCGCCGATGGCGGCTCCCAGCGCCAATACCACGACGATGGACTGGACGTTCACGATGCGCCGGTCGAGCAACGTCAGCACCACGGCGATCAGCATGCCCGTGGCGCCCATCACGTTGCCGCGCGGCGCACTCCTTGGATGCGCCAGCCCCTTCAGCCCGGCGATAAAGAGGGCCGCCGCGGCCAGATAACCCAGATTGATGAGGGCCGGATTCATTGGTCGTGTCGCGCTTGTCTTCGAAACATCTTCAACATCCGATGAGTCACGAGAAAACCGCCCACAACGTTGATCGTTGCGAAGAGCAGGGCAGCCAACCCTAACCAGTTCGAGACAGGGTCCCGCTCCGATCCGGCCGCCAACAAGGCACCGACGATCGTGATGCCGGAGATGGCGTTGGCACCCGACATAAGGGGCGTGTGAAGCGTGGGCGGCACCTTGGTGATAATCTCAAACCCGGCGAACAACGCCAGCACGAACACCGTCAAGCCCGCGATCAAGCTATCCATTTTGTTCTCCTGCGGCGTTTTCTATCCAAGACTCGCCGACTCTCACCGGCATCAACGCACTTGAGAGGCGCTTGTCGATGAACAAGATTCCGACAGGCCGTCGCTCGCCGTTTCCTTTCAGCCGGCTTCCAGCAACCTGTTCACCCGTTGATGCACGACGCCACCGTTTCGCGCCACGAGAATCTCCTTGACGATTTCATCATCAGTCGCCGCGCCAATGTCGCCTTCCTTGCGAAGGCGAGGCAGCAGATAGTGCAACAGATTGACAAGGTTTTTCCCATAGAGCCGGCTTGCGTGCGTGGGAACGAGGGCTGGCAGATTGGCGGGGCCCAGCACGGTCACGCCGCGATGGACCACCGTTTCGTTGGGACGGGTCACTTCGCAATTTCCCCCTCGGTCCGCGGCGGCGTCCACAACCACGGCGCCTCGACTCATCCGCTTGATCATCTCTTCCGTGATCAGGATCGGCGCCTTGCGGCCCGGGACCGATGCCGTTGTGATGACCACGTCGCTGGCCTCGACCACGGAAGCCAGTCCTGCCTGTTGCTGTCGGTAGGTTTCCTCATCCAAGTCCCTGGCATAGCCGCTTGTCCCCTCCACATTCCGCGCATCAATCAGAAACTCGACGACTTTGGCCCCGACGCTGCGAATGTCTTCCTTCGCGCTCGGCCGCACGTCGTACGCCGAAACGGCCGCCCCCAAGCGACGAGCCGTCGCGATGGCCTGCAGACCGGCCACCCCCGCGCCGATCACCAACACGCGGGCCGGCGGGATCGTTCCGGCCGCGGTCGTGAGCATTGGAAACAATTTGGACGACGCCCCCGCCGCCAGCAACGCCGCCTTGTATCCGGCCACCGTGGCCAGAGATGACAGCGCGTCCATGCTCTGTGCTCGTGAGATTCTCGGCATCAGCTCCAATGCCAACAAGGTGGCTCCCGTCTCCGCTACCTCCTGTGAGGCGTGAGGACTTCCCAAAGGATCGGCCAATCCGACGACGATGTGACCAGGCCTGAGCAGGGCCAGATCATCACGGCCCTTCTCCCGATTGGCACCGGGCGTTCTCACCTGAAGGAGAATGCGGGCCATGCCGTACAACTCCTCACGGCCCGCGACCACACGCGCTCCCACCGATCGATACACGTCATCCTCGAACCCTGCCGCCTCCCCCGCGCCGGATTCGATCGATACCTCAAACCCCATCTTCACAAGCAGGGGAACATGTGCGGGCACCAGCGCGACCAGCGTCTCACCCGGAGCGGTTTCCTTCGGCACGCCAACCTGTATTGTGCTCATCGTCTTCCCGGATTTCCCTTACATCATCACGAAGTCGCGCCCTTCAGTGTCGGCAAGCAGCCACCGCTCACCGCCTGAACTGGCAGCGAAGCGATACAGCCCAGTGAACTATCTTGTGATTACTTGCAGATGGGATGCCATCACGAACGGTTTCTCTCATTCTATCGATAGCCTTGCCGAGCAGCTCTGCCATAGGGGCCTTCCCGGACAAACGACCTAGCGGCAAGAGATATTTTGGAACAGTACGATCAAGCGGCCTGTAGCCAATTACCACAGGTGAGAGGCTCTTTCGACAGGCTCCTTGTCGGCGACCTGCCGAGCATGAGAATTGGGGCCACAAAAGGTGTACACTGTGTGCATGGGACTGTTTGACTCGAAGGTGCATCACACGGCCACACGGCTTGCCCTGAAAGGCAGAACTGCGCTCCGGGTCGGAGTGGCGGCAGGGGTCCTGACCACATGGACGCTATTCAATTGGCACGTGGGGCATGCCGAAACCATCCGCTTCATTGCCTATGATCTGGAGAATCAGCAGGCAGCATGGGCTCCGCAGGAGGTGACGGTCCATCGAAACGAAGGGGGGAAGGAACTGATTTTTATTCTAAACAATCCAACCGAGAGGACCCACGCATTTGAAGCTCCAGGCCTGCTCGAACAGATTAGCGATCAGGACGGCTCTCCCCTCACAAGGCCGCTCCGTGTGACGGTGGCGCCGGGGGAAACCATGGAGGTCATGATCCGTTTCGCGCCGGCCGAGAGCGATCGTGATCCAGAGCCATCCTGTCAGGCCGGCTCCCCCTGTTACCGGTTCTATTGTCCTCTCCATCGCGGAGACAACGACCCGGGCGGCATCATTCATCTCGTCCCCTGACAGGCCGCACGTATTCTTATGACCCGGCATCGCAAGCCGGTCCACACTATGTGGTACGGCGCCGCCCCATCTGTTTTCGCCCTGTGTTCCATCGCCAGTTTCTGATCTCCGGCATGTCTTCTCCATACTTGGCGATGTATTCCTTGTGCTCGATCCGTTTATCCCGCAGGGCCTGTTTCACATAGGCCGCGCGTGAGTCACGCAGCGGGATTCGGTCGATCACGTCGGCGACGAGATGGAACCGATCCAGATCGTTCATGACCGTCATGTCAAACGGCGTGGTCGTCGTGCCTTCCTCCTTGTAGCCTCGCACATGCAGGTTCTTGTGATTGGTCCTCCGATAGGTCAACCGATGAATCAGCCACGGATACCCATGGAAGGCGAAGATGATCGGCTTGTCTGTCGTGAACAATGTATCGAACTCTTTGTCAGAGAGCCCGTTCGGATGTTCGCCGGGCGGCTGGAGCTTCATAAGATCCACGACATTGATCACCCGGACTTTGACTTCCGGAAGATGTGTTCTCAGCAACGACACCGCCGCCAACGTTTCCATTGTTGGAATATCTCCGCAACAGGCCATCACGACGTCCGGCTCGCTCTCTTGATCGTTGCTGGCCCAACTCCAGATACCGATCCCCGCCGTGCCATGTTTGACCGCGGCATCCATATCGAGCCACTGCGGAGCAAGCTGCTTTCCGGCCACGATGACGTTGACGAGATTGCGGCTGCGCAAACACTTGTCGGTGACATAGAGCAACGTATTGGCGTCCGGCGGAAGATACACCCGGATCACCTCGGCCTTCTTGTTCACGACATGGTCGATGAACCCGGGATCTTGATGACTGAACCCGTTGTGGTCCTGGCGCCAGACGTGGGAGGACAACAGATAGTTGAGCGATGCAATCGGCCGTCTCCACGCAATGTGATTGCACACCTTCAACCATTTGGCATGTTGGTTGAACATCGAATCGACAATATGGATAAACGCTTCGTAGCACGAAAAGAATCCGTGCCGGCCCGTGAGCAGATAGCCCTCCAGCCAGCCCTGACATTGATGCTCGCTCAGCATTTCCATCACCCGGCCATCGGGCGACAAACTGTCGTCATGGGGATACCGATCCGCCATCCACGTGCGCCCCGTGACTTGCAAGACATCCTGCCAGCGGTTCGAGTTGTTCTCGTCGGGACTGAAGAGCCGAAAGTTCCGCTGATCGAGATTGAGCTTCATCGCGTCTCGTAAAAACCGCCCCATGACGCGGGTGGCCTCTGCATCGACGGCCCCCGGTTCCGTCACAGAGACAGCGTACTCCCGAAAATCAGGCAGGCGAAGATCTTTGAGCAACAAACCGCCGTTGGCATGCGGATTGGCGCTCATGCGGCGATCCCCCTTGGGGGCGAGCTCGGCCAGCTCGGGCCTCAATCGGCCGGTTTCATCGAACAGTTCCTCCGGCTTGTAACTCTTCATCCACCGTTCCAGAATCTTGATGTGAGCGGCCTTGTCCATGTCTCCCATCGGGACTTGATGGGAACGCCAGTAATCCTCCACCTGCTTGCCATCGACCTCAGCCGGACAGGTCCAGCCCTTGGGTGTGCGGAGCACGATCATGGGCCATACCGGCCGCTTAATGGTCCCATTTTCACTGGCCTGTGCGTCTCCTTTGATCTGTTTGATCTCCTCAATCACGGCATCGAGTGTTTCGGCCATGAGCTGATGCATGGTCCGAGGATCGTGCCCTTCGACGAAATAAGGGCGATGGCCGTAGCCCCTGAGTAATTGTTCCAGCTCATCGCGGCCGATCCTCGCCAGAATCGCCGGGTTGGCGATCTTGTAGCCGTTGAGATGCAAGATCGGCAGCACCACACCGTCCGTCACCGGGTTCAAAAATTTGTTCGAGTGCCAGCTTGTCGCCAAGGGGCCGGTCTCCGCCTCGCCATCACCCACGACACAGGCGACGATCAGATCCGGATTATCAAACGCAGCACCATAGGCATGGGAAAGGGCATAGCCCAATTCACCTCCTTCATGGATTGAGCCGGGTGTCTCCGGCGCCACGTGACTGGGAATGCCGCCGGGAAACGAGAACTGCTTGAACAGCCGTTTCATGCCCTGCTCATCCTGCGAGACATTCGGATAGACCTCGCTGTAGGTTCCTTCCAGATAGGCATTGGCCACCAAGGCCGGCCCGCCGTGGCCTGGTCCCGTGACGTAGAGCATGTTCACATCGTACTCTTTGATGATGCGGTTCAGATGGACATAGATGAAGTTGAGCCCCGGTGTCGTCCCCCAATGGCCAAGAAGACGAGGCTTGATATGAGCCCGCGTCAAGGGCTTCCGCAGCAGCGGATTGTCGTAGAGATAGATTTGTCCGACCGACAGATAATTGGCCGCCCGCCAATAGGCATCGATCTTTTTCAACAAATCTGGCGACAGAGATTGCGTCATGGCTCCCCCCAAGCAAAGGTGATGACTGGCATCTCGAACTGCCGGTGCCAGTCGTGGAATCGAGTGCGTGTCGCACTCACCCCCGGCGGACATAGTCGCCCATGAGTCGATAGGCCTTGTGAAGGTACTGGAGGACCATGCGCTGAGTATTGAAAAAGCCGCCGTTCAAGGCGATCGCATGGCGCATGATTTCAAGGAATCGCTCCGGTTCCCGATAAAACAGAGGCAAAACTTTTTTTTCGAGTTTGCGATACAGTTCCGCAGCATGTGCGGCATCGAGATCTTGATCGGGTTCTTTCTTTGATTCCCCCTCGCCGATCGCCCACCCCGTGACATCCTCCACGTGCCCTTCGATCCACCAACCGTCGAGCACGCTCAGGCTGGGTACGCCGTTGATCGCCGCCTTCATGCCGCTGGTGCCAGACGCCTCCATCGGCGGGAGCGGCGTGTTCAACCAGACATCGGACCCGGCGCAGATCAGCTTCGCCAACGTCATATCGTAATTCGGCAGATAGACCACAGGGATCTTGCCGCGCAACGCCTGACGAATCTCGTGGATGCGGCGGATCAAGTGTTTGCCGTCGTGGTCGCGCGGATGAGCCTTGCCGCCGAAGACGATTTGAATAGGCCCCACCTGCTCGGCGATGGAAACCAGTCGCTCCATGTCGTGAAAGATCAAGATGCTTCGTTTGTAGGCCGTCGCCCGTCTGGCGCAGCCGATCGTCAGGACATCGCGGTCGAATCCAGCGTTGGCTTCGCGGTTCACGTAGTCGATCAACGTGCGCTTGGCTGCGACGTGCGCGTCCCAGATTTCCCGAACGGGAATGCCGATCGCATAACGTAGCGAGAGCTGATCGCGACGCCAATCGGGCAATCGGCGGTCGAACAGCGCTTGAAGCGGAGGAGCGGCCCAGGTCACCGCGTGCACGCCGTTCGTAATCGAATGGATCGGATAACCGGGGAACAGACTGTTGGACACCTCGCCGTGTTTCATCGCCACGCCGTTGACGAACCGGGACCCGCGCAGCGCCAACTGCGTCATGTTCAATCCATGATTCTGGTTACAGGCTTCCAGCCATGCGCACCGTCGATCGCCAAGCACGCGACGCGCGAGGTCCGGAGGAAACTGATCGTGACCGGCGGGGACAGGTGTGTGAGTCGTGAACACGCACTGTTCGCGAACCGCGTCGATCAAATCCGCCGGAACCCGGTCCTCGGCCGATCGAGACACCGACTTTTCCTCAAGCATCGCCAGGATCAACAACGCCGCATGGCCTTCGTTGAGATGAAATCGCCTGATGTGGTTGTACCCGAGCGCCCGTAGCAGACGATAGCCGCCGAACCCCAGCACGACCTCCTGGCACAGCCGGTACCGATCGTCCCCTCCGTAGAGCGTGTCGGTCAGCGTACGATCCCAGGGTTCGTTGTCGGGGAGATCCGTATCCAACAAATACACCGGCACTTCGCCGCCCGTTTCGCCTCGCGTGCGGATGTGCCACGCCCCGACATGGACCGTGCGACCCTCGACTTCAACCGTGACACGCTGGGGAATCGGATGACAGAAATCATTGATCGGCCAGGCCACCGGCTCCTCTCGTTGCCAGCCTTGCTCATCCAATCGTTGGTAAAAATACCCCCGCCGATGGAGCAGCGTCACGGCCACCATGGGGATTTCCAGATCGGCGGCGGACCGGATCGTATCCCCCGCCAGCACTCCCAAACCGCCCGCATAAGTCGGCATGCCTGGATCGATGCCGATCTCCATGGAGAAATAGGCGACCAACGGCTGCTCATTGCCCACCGTTTTGACCAATGGTCCGTCTGTCATGATCCACCTTCTTGCTTTCCATCCATCAAGGAATCGACGAGTCTCTTGTCGACACGGTGCTTACGGAAGCAGACCAAGGGCCGCGCCAATGGAACACGCCTCTATTCAAATTGTTTGTAGAACCGCCACACGCCCAGGCCGAATAACACTCCGCCCAAGAAGACCATGGCCACTACGGCATCCCAGAGGACATCAAGCCCGACACCTTTGAGCAAAATGCCATAGGCGATCGTGGTGAAGTAGCGGAGTGGTGACACCGCCATGATGGATTGCACCCACGGAGGCATCGCCTCATAGGGTGTGGTGATGCCGGACAAGAGAAACATGGGCGAGATCACCAACAACGAGATCATCCCAATCTGCGCTTGGTTCTTCGTCACCGTGGCGGCGAACAGGCCGAGACCGGCGGTGGTGACGCTGTGGAGCGCCGTCAGAATCAAAAACAGGGTCAGACTCCCCTTGATCGGCACGCCGAAAAGCGGCTTCATGACGACCGTCACGGCGAACAGCGTGGACACGAGGATGACCAACGTCATCGCCAAAACTTTTGACAGCATAATATGCAGAGGCGCGATCGGCGCCACCAGCAATTGCTCCACCGTCCCATGCTCCTTCTCTCGCACGAGGGCCGCCGCCGGGAGGAGAAATGCGAACAGCGTGATCATGCGGAGGATATGCGCGATCGATTGAAACCAGGTTTCATCTTGATCGGGGTTATACCAGACTCGGGGAGCGCTCTCGACCACCGGCAGATCCACCCGCCCCCCCGCCGTCGCGGCCAACCGGCCCGCCGCCAGCTCCGTCGAGACGCCGCCCACGATGCGAGCCACGTACGAGGCCGCCGACAGCGCTTGCGCGGCATTCGTCGTATCCACCTGCAATTGGAGCGCGATGGGCTCGCCGCCGCGAACGGCCTCATGGAATCGCGGCGGGATGTTCAAGAACAGCATCGCCTCCCCTTGGTCCAGCCGTTCGAGACCGACCTTCGGATCCGGCACTTCTTCCTCGAAGCGAAACGTGGGCTCGCGAAAGCGGCGGATCAACTCGCGCGACGACTCGCTGCGGTCGCCGTCATGCACCACGAGGCTTGCGCTCTTGACCTGCATCGTGATGCCCGCGCCGCTGACGTAAACCGACAGGGAAAACGAGTAGATCAGAAACAACAGCAAGGGCCCGTCGCGCCTCAATTGCAGCAACTCCTTCTTCGTCATGACCAAGAGACGAAGCATCCACACACGGGCGGCGCCGATCGTCCCCCATCCGTTGTCCCTCACGTCATTCCTCCGTCTTCCGCGCAAAAGACTCGGCTAGGCTTTCGGTCGTTTGGTGAAAAGACCGTACGCGAGAAGCAAGACCGCCCCGGCGAATCCCGCAAGTGCCAGGATGTTTACCCACAGGGTATGGAAACTGAATCCCTTGAGAAAGCTGGCTCGCACCACATCGGTGTAATACATGGCCGGAAAGGCATGGGCCTGCACCCGCGCCCCAAGCCCCAGTGACGACACGGGCACCAGCAAGCCGGAATACAAAATTGTCGGCACCATCGCGACGATGATGGTGATGATCAAGGCGGCCATCTGGGTCCGGACCAGGAGGGAGATCACCAGTCCCATGCCGGTACTGCACAAGACAAACAGGACCGACGCGACAAAAAACACCGCGAAACTCCCCTTGAACGGCACCCCAAAAAACCAGACGGCCGTCGCCCACAACACGACCACGTTGATAATCGAAATCGCGCAGTAGGGAGCCAGTTTGCCCAAGAGGATGTCGCCCTTGCTGGCCGTGGAGCCATACATCGTGTAGATCGAACCGGTTTCCTTTTCCCGTACCATCCCCAGGGCCGTCAGGATCGGCGGCGAGACCATGAGAGCGAACATGATGAGGGCCGGCACGACCGACCAGGTGCTTCGAACCTCTTCGTTGTAGAGATAGCGAGTCTCCAATGTCACCGGCTCCAGAAGCCGGGACGCCTCGTCGCGGGTCATTCCCCTGGTACGAGCCAAAAAATCGACCAGTAGATCACTTGAAAAGGCCTGATTGATGGCCAGGACATAGCCCTTGGTGATATCGGCATGGAGAGGGAACGAGCCGTCCAGCAGGATTTGGACGGCCGTCGGCCGCCCCGCCGACAAACGTTCTTGGAACCGATCGGGAACCATGATCGCCAGGCGAACGGCCGTCTTCCCTAAGAGACGGTCGATCTCCCCTTCATCTTGAAGAGTCCCTCGGTAGTCGAAATAGGGCGACTCAACAAATCGGGACACATAGTCCCGGCTCAACGGCGAGCGATCCCGATCCAAGACGGCAAACGGCACCCGCTCCACGTCCAACACGAGGCCGTACCCAAATACGACCATCCATAAAGGAGGGAGCAAGAACGCCATCAACAGAAACAACCGGTTGCGAACCGTCTCTTTCCATTCCTTCTTGGCGACTGCGGCAAGGCGACGGATCGTCATGCGCTCACCGGCTGCCCGGAGGACCGAGCTTGTCGCTCAAGCGTCTTGATGCGATACACGAATACGTCCTCCAGGCTTAACGGCCGTTCTCTCATCGAGGTCACCCGGATGCCGCGGTCAGCAAGCTCGCGGCGGAGGCGGCTCAGATCGTCATCGGGATGCCCGCACAGCAACCGAACCGTGGCTCCATAGAGGGAGACGTTGGGGAAGCCGCCCTGCTGCAAACAGGCCGCCGCTCGGCTTGGTTGATCCACCACCACTTCGAAAAGAATGCCGGCTTCTCGCCGGACTTCGCGTTTCAACTCCTCCGGCGTCCCTTCCGCCACAATCCGGCCGGCGTCCATGAGGGCCAGTCGGTCGCAACGTTCGGCTTCGTTCAGGTGATGGGTGGTGATCAAAATCGCGACGCCCCGTTCCCGAGCCAACATCCCCAGCAGGTCCCAAAATCGCCGGCGCCCCAGCGGATCAACGCCTGCGGTCGGCTCGTCAAGGAACAACACCCGCGGGGCATGGACCAACGCGCAACCGAGCGCAAGGCGCTGGCGAAGTCCCATCGGCAATCGGCCGGCCAAACTCGATTCATGGCCGGACAACCCCGCCAGAACGACGATCTCCCGGCCTCGCTCAGCAGCGGTCCGCCGATCGAGGCCATAGATGCCGGCAAAGAACCGAATATTTTCCACCACGGTCAAGTCCAGGTAGAGAGAGAAGGCTTGCGACACGTAGCCGATTCGCTCTCTGATGGAACCGGCCGCCGTCTTCATATCCACTCCGGCGACCAACCCCGTCCCTGCCGTCGGGGCGAGAAGGCCGGTGAGCATTTTGATCACGGTCGTTTTGCCTGCTCCATTCGCGCCCAATAAGCCGAAGACCTCCCCTTGCCTCACTCGAAAAGACACGCCGTCAACGGCGCGAAAGTTTCCAAAGTCCCTTGTCAAGCCGTTTGCCTGCATCGCCACTTCCTCGGGATCCGAGGGCGCGCCTCGGCCGGTCGCTTCGCCCGGCGGCTGCTCCTTCGCTCCTGATCGAGCAAGCAATGAAACGACGATGTCCTCCAATTCCGGCTCCTCAACGGCGATCGGCGAACCAACAAGATCTCCCGCCACGGCCTCAACGGACCGCCTCGCCTCCTCCCGGTCGCCGATTCCGACAAAAACGCGAACCGACCGGCCGGCCGTTTCGACCTGCTCGAAGGTCTGTCTCAATCGAGCGACCGCAACGGCAGGCGCGGTCGTTTCGAAGGCGGCCACCGCTCCCTCCACCGACGTTCGCACGGCTTCAGGTGTTCCCGCGATCAAGACTTTCCCGTTGGAGAGAAACGACAACCGATGAAACCGCTCAGCCTCGTCCATGTACGACGTGGAAACGAGAGCCGTCATGCCTTTCTCGTGCAGCAGCGCGGAGAGCATCGACCAGAGATCCTGGCGGGAGACAGGATCGATCCCCGTCGTCGGCTCATCCAGGATGACCAGCTCCGGCTCATGAATGAGCGCGCAGATCAAGCCGAGCTTCTGCTTCATCCCGCCCGAGAGATGTTTGGTGGGACGATCACGAAACCGTTCGAGCCGCGTCACATGGAGCAGCCACGCCTTGCGCTCGGCGGTCATGTCCGGAGGCACGGAGCGAAGATCGGCGAAACAATCGATGTTTTCCTCGACGGACAACTCTTGATAGAGACTCGCTCCCAGCCCTTGGGGCAGGAACCCCACCTTCGGCTTGATGCGCTCTGCCTCCCGTTCCGAGGCCAATGGCAGTCCACACACTTCGATGGATCCACCGTCGAATGTCTGCACTCCAGCGATCGCCTTCAACAAACTGCTCTTGCCCGATCCATCGGGGCCGATCACCCCGTAGAGTTCTCCCCTTTCCACCACAAGATCGATTCCATCGAGGGCCCATTGACGGTTGTAGCGTTTCCGTACATCCGTCACCCGGACGACAGGCGATCCACACTCACGCACAGGCGGCTCCTTCCTCGCCTCACATCCCGCTTCCCGGTTCTTTGCCTGTTTTCCTACCGTGGTTTCACCCAGGCTACGTCCTCTTTCCATCGAATGACCGCGTCGGCCGGCAGACCTGGGGTGAGCCGATGATCGGGATTCTCGTTCAAATGAAGCTTCACGGCGTACACGAGCTTGACCCGCTCATCGGCCGTCTGCACCTCCTTGGGCGTGAATTCCGCCTTGGAGGCGATGTGGAGGACCCGCGCTCCGACCGGCTGATCGGGGAACGCATCGGTATAGACCATGGCCGGCAAATTCAGCCGAACCTTTCCGATGAGCACTTCAGGAACATAGGCCTTGAGATAGAGACTGTCGAGATCGACCAGTTCCAAGAGCGGAGAGCCGGCCGCCACCATTTCTCCGACATCCGCCATCTTCGTCGTGACGGTTCCGCCTGCCGGAGCCATGATCGTCAACTCCTCGAGCGCGCGCTCGACTTCCTCCAGAACGGCGTAGGCATGGTCTCGCTGCCGCTCAAGCGACGTCAACTCCTCCTTCTTGGCCTTGATCCGATTCCACCCAAGTTGAGCCTGGGCCAATTCCTTTTTTGCCTGGGTGAGTCCCGAGAGCGCGGCCGCCACGTCGTTTCTCGCCACGTCCCACCGTGCTCTCGCCTGATCGCGTTGCTGAAGAGACGCTTGGTCCTTGTCGGCCAACCGCTGGAATCGCTCCGCATCCTCCTTTGCTTCCTTCTCCACCGCGACGGCCCGTTCCCAGAGCGCCTGGGCGCGGGCCACGTGCGCCTCCGCCGCTTCAATCTTCAGGGGAACTTCGAGATTCATCACCGCAAGCTGGTCGCGCGCGGCCTCCACCTGCGCGTCCAACGACTGGGCGGCGTACCGGGCCTGCTTCACCTTGGCCGTCGCCTGGCTGTCATCCAATTGAATCAACGGCTGATCGGCCTCCACCGTTTCTCCCTCACGAACCAAGACGGTGCGGATGCGTCCGGCATATTTGCTGGAGACCGTGATGTGATCTCCTTCGATATAACCGTTGACTTGGATCAATCCCTCGGGTAATTCCCCATTCCCCGCCCACCATCCGGCCGCCAGATAGACCGCGACCGCCACACTCACGACGAGTGCCGCGATCCCCCATCCTTTGCCACGAAACATCAGGTCGCCCATGCGTTCGCCTTTCCTCGCCTCTCTCCCGTTCTTTGCGAGAATGTCTCCGCTTGCCGGACACAGGTTACTGCCTGCATGGACAATCCGACAGCATGGTACCCGTGACGGCAAACAGGAAAATGACGGTGGCGGCGTCAGAACAGATGCTCGATTTCTCCCTTGGCCCTCGCGAGATTGATGCGCGAGGCGTTGAACCGGAAGAGCGCTTCGATCTGATTGTCCCGAGCCCGCGCCAAAGAGGTTTGCGCGTTCGTCACGTCGATATTGGTCCCCAGTCCGGCCGTAAACCGATCCCGTGCGAAAGCCAGTTCCTTCAGCGCCAATTCCATGCCCTTCTCGGCGACGGCGACTTGCTGAATGGAAGATTCCAGGGTCAACAGCGCGTTGCGCACCTCCAACGTCACTTGATCCGACACGTCCTTCATGCGGATCAGCTCCTGCCTCACCCGGCTTTTGGTTTCGGAAATGCGGGCCTCCCGTTGACCTCCGTCGAAAATAGGAATCGAGAACGTCAATCCGATCGAATGGGTCGCCATCGCGTCTTCCGGCTTGACCCCGATCCATCCATAATCCCCGTTGAGTGAGAGCGTCGGCACTCGTTCGCCCGCCACGGAACTGAGGCTCAGCGACGCCAGTTTTTGCCGCGTTTCCTGCGCCTTCAATTCCAGCCGCTGCTCTCGCGCGGCGGCGAGCGCCTCCTCCGGCCGCTGGAATTCGACGGGCAGCAATTTCAATTCGTCGGTCAACGTCAACCGCACGTCGAAGGAAATGCCGAGGGCGCGAAGCAGGTTGAGCCGCGCGCTTTCCCGTTCATTCTGAGACACCAGCAGCCGCTGCTTGTGATTCTCCAATTGGACTTCCTCTCTGGTCACGTCCAATCCGGTCGCAATGCCGGCGGCCTTACGGTCTTGCGCCAACTTGAGCAGTTGCCGGCCGAGTTCGATGTCGGCCTCTCTCGCCTTCACGGCTTCGTCGGCGCGCAACGCCTCCATGTACAACAGGCCGACCGTCGCCATAACGTCGCGCTTGGTCACCTCCGCTTCCAGCGACGCCACATCCACGCCCGTTTTGGCGGCGCGCCACCGTTGAATCAGGCTGAGACTGAACAGGTTTTGGACCAGCGTCCCCCGCGCGTCATAGACTTGAAAGGGCTCGGTGACGCTCCGGGTCAATCCGAAGTTCGAAAATTGATCCATCGGAAGGCCGAAGGCGGCCAGGTTCACCGTCTGGCTTCGGCCGTTGACGTATCCGGACACATTCGGAAGCAGAGCTCCGAGGCTGGCGTCGGCCTGGGCCTGCGCGGCGGCGATCCGTTCCTTGAGCAAACGAATGTTGACGTTGTTGTCGATCGCCGCTTCAATGGCGTCGCGCAAGCTGAGCCGGAGTTCCGGAGGCCCCGCCCCCGAAGACTCCTCCGCGCCCACGGCCGGGCCGCCGGAAGCGACGAAACCGAAAACCACCAAGCAGGTAACCGCCGCCACGCGAGCGACGCGACGGCCCGTCATGATTCTTGTTCGCTGAAGAAGTGCCATAGCCATAGGATGCTCCATCTCCCAACAACCGTGCCACGCGCGCGGCGAGAGGGCCGCGCCGCCGACAAGGAGATTCCAACAGGTTAACGGCCGGTCGGACCGTCGGGACGAGAAGACGATCTCTTCGCGCCGGGAATGCCTGCGACAGGAGCAATGATGGTCTGTCGCGGAACGCCACAGCCGTCGGTTCATGCCGACACGTTTTCTTCTCGCGACTGATGAACGGCCGCTTCTCCGTTTCCCACGACGGTTTCGGCCGTCGGTTTCCCGGTTCGTGTCTCTCCCCTCCCTACCAGACGGTAGTACAGCACGGGGATCACGATCAACGTGAGCAACGTGGACGCTCCGACGCCGAACAGCAGCGAGACCGCCAACCCCTGAAAAATCGGATCGAGGATGATGACGAACGCGCCCACCATCAACGCCGCCGCCGTCAACAGGATCGGCCTGGTCCTGATGACGCCCGCCGTGATCACCGCTTCCAGCGGGGGAACCCCGCTTCGTTCTTGAAACTGGATGAAATCGACCAACAGAATCGAATTGCGGACGATGATGCCGGCCAGCGCGATGAACCCGATCATCGACGTGGCCGTAAAATACGATCCCAGCAGCCAATGGCCCGGCAAGATGCCGATCAACGTGAGCGGGATCGGCGCCATGATGATCAACGGCGTAAGAAACGATTGAAACTGGCCCACGATCAACAGATAGATGAGCAACATCGCCACGGCGAACGCGACCCCCATGTCGCGAAACGTTTCATAGGTGATGTGCCATTCACCGTCCCATTTCATTGAGAGCCGTTCTTCGGACCAGGGTTGCGAGGCGTAATATTGTTCGATCCGGTAGCCTTCGGCCGGTCGATAGTCTTCCAGCTTCTTTCCGACGCCCAATACTCCATAGACCGGGCTTTCGGCTTTTTCCGCCCCTACCCCTCCCACGTCGGCCACGACATAAACCACCGGCTTCTGATTCTTGTGATAAATCGCTTTTTCTTGCACCGTCTGCTCCACCGAGAGCAACTCCGACAACTGCACGAGCCCGCCGCTCTTGGTTCGCAACGCGATCTCTCCCAGGTGCTCAAGCCCCGTCCGCTCTTCCAAAGGAAAGCGCAGGGTGATCGGGACCGGTCGCTTCTCTTGGGAGATATGAACCGATCCGACCGCCGTTCCTTCCAACGCCATGCGCAACGTGTGTACGATCTCCTCGGAAGGAATCCCGGCCAGCGCCGCTTTCGCCCGATCGACCGTCACGACGTACTTCACCTGATCCGCCTCGACCGAGTCGTCCACATCGACCACGCCGGGCGTGGATTCGAACAGAGCGCGGATCTCCTTGGCCGCAGCCTGTTGCCGTTGATAATCCGGCCCGTAGATTTCCGCCACGAGGAC
>JANDJG010000131.1 GCA_024331085.1 Nitrospira sp.
CGACGTTCACCACGCGCGAGATGCCGCGCTTGGTGCCTTCCATGAACGTCAGGATTTTGGCCACGTCCGGATGGCCCTTGAACTCTTTCTTGGCCAGGCGCATCGCTTCGGCGATGCGATGTCCTTCGCGAAAAAGCAGGTCGAACGCTTTCCTGAGCACGGCGATGCGCTCCATCGAAAAGCCGTGCCGCTGCAACCCGACCGTATTGGGGCCGTAGAGATGCGCCCGATAGCCGCCGGCCGCCCGCATGAAGGGGGGTACGTCCTGTCCGATGGCGCAACAGCCGCCGACCATCGCGTATTCGCCGACCCGAACGTATTGATGAATGCCGGTCAGGCCGCCGATGATCGCGTAATCGTCGATCGTGATATGCCCGGCCAGACTGGCCGCGTTGGCCATGATGAGATGGTTACCGAGCCGACAATCGTGCGCCACGTGGACGTAGGCCATCAAGACGTTGTGTGAACCGATCGACGTGACTCCTCCCCCTTGCACCGTCGCCCGGTTCACCGTCACATACTCGCGGATCACGTTGTCGTCGCCGATGACGACTTTGGTGGGTTCCCCGCGGTACCCCAGATGCTGCGGAGGACCGCCGATCGAGGCGAACGGATGCACCACGTTTCGCTCTCCGATTTCGGTCCACCCGTCGACCGAGACATGGGACAAGAGCCGCGTCCCTTTGCCGATCGTGACGTGCTCGCCGATGATGCAATAGGGACCGATTTCGGCGTCGTCGGCGAGATTCGCTTTGGGATGGACAATCGCCGTTGGATGGATTTTCACACCTGACCTCCGTGATGAGTGCTTCATGATGGACAATGGGCCGGAATCCGGATGAGCGCCCGGCGACTCACCACGTCTCATTTGCCGCTCTTTGCCGCCTCTTTGTCCTCGGCCACCATGGCCGTGACGACCGCTTCACACACCATTTCGTCCTCGACGTACGCCTTCCCCTGCATTTTCCAAAAGGGCGGGCGTTTTTTAAGCACCTCGATTTCGAACCGCAATTGATCGCCGGGCACGACCGGTTTTCTGAATTTCGCTTCGTCGATGCCGGTCATGTACATGACCGGTCTGCCGGAGGACCATCCGGACTTGAACACCAAGACCCCGCCCGCCTGCGCCATCGCTTCGATGATCAACACCCCCGGCATGACCGGCCGCCCGGGGAAGTGCCCTTGAAAGAACGGCTCGTTGACCGTGACGTTCTTGATCGCGATCACCCGCGTGCCAGGCTCCAGTTCCTTGACGCGATCCACCAGCAAAAAGGGATAGCGGTGCGGAAGAAACCCCTGAATTTCCACTTGTTCGACCTTACCCATCGGCGCTGCCTCCTCATTCGGGCGGTTGTCACACCGCGTTATGCGTTAATGATTCTGCCGATCGAACTCCTTGATGACCAGATCGGTGACGTCCAACGTCGGCTTGTGGTAGAGCACGATGCGAAAGATCGCCTCATTGCCCTTGTCGAGAATGGCCGTATAACCCTCTTTTTGGGCGACCGCCTTCGCCGCCTCCGCGATCTTTTTCCCGTACTCCTCGACCATGCTGCGCTGTTTCTCCTGAATCTCTCGATTGAAATCCTGGATTCGCCGGTCGTAGGCAGCCAGCTTGCTTTGAAACAGTTCCTGCTTTTCCTGCCTGGCGGTCTCGCTGAGCTTGCCGTTCGGATCTTCCAACGCCTGCTGAAGCTCTTTGAGCTCCTGTTCGTCGCCGTCGATGATTTTCTGCCTGGTCATGGAGTAACTTCGAACGCTGTCCAACGCGGCCTTGCCCGCTTTGGATTTTTCCATGACGGCCTGCGTGTCCATGACGCCGACCTTCGCCGATGAAGCGGCGTGGCTCCACGAAATCGAGAGCGCCGTCATGAAGATCCCCGCTATCGCGACGATGCCCGCTTTTTTCATCACCGTACCTCCGCCGATGCTACGGATACTCACGATTGAATTCTTCGATCACCAGACCCGATATGTCGATCGTGTCATCGTGATAGAGGGTCGGGCCGCCCTTGCTTTTGTCCACGACGATTTGCAACCCCAGCCGCTTCCCGACCTTCCCCGCCACGAGTTCGACCTTGTCTCGAAAGGCCTCCAGCACGTCCTTCTGTTTTTCCTGGACTTCGCGATTCAGCTCCGCGGCCTTTTGCTGATAATCTTGCAGACGCCGTCGGAACTGTTCTTCCCGCTCCCGTCTCGCCGCCGGGCTCAGCACCGTGGCTTGCTTGACCAAATCTTCTTCCATCCGGCGCAATTCTTTTTCTTCCAGCTCCATCAGCGCCTGGCGGCTTTTGGAAAACGAGAGCAGATTGTCCTTGGCCTTCTTCCCCGCATTGGTCCGTTCGAACACCCGCTGCGCGTCGACGACGCCGATTCTGCCGTCGATCCTCCGCTCGACCTTCAGCCAGGATGAGCTGCACCCCGACGTCAACAGCGCCGCCGCCAGCGTCGCGCCCGCCGTCCACTTACCCGCCCGCTCAAACCAGCAGCGATTCATCCCTGTGCCGTCCCCCGCGTTGTGCGCCGGCCGGTTTCGTCAGAAAATCGATCCGATCGTGAACTCAAAGACGCCTCCCCGCTCTCCGGGCCGAGGATCAAGATTGATGCCGTACGCCGCGCGCAAGGGGCCGAACGGCGAAATCCAGCGCCCCTCGAATCCGGCCGTTTTCCGGAGATCCAACGACAGCGCTTCGTTTTCATCGAATCCTTTTCCATAGTCGAAAAAAATCACGCCGTTCAACTTGGCCTCGGACGAGATGGTAAAAACCAAGTCGGCGTTGAAAATGATCTGCTTGGCGGCTCCGATCGTGGTGCGCGTCGCCGGCACCACGGGGCCCGCCCGTCCGAACACGAACCCCCGGACCGTATTGATGCCGCCGACGTAGAACCGCTCGCTGAGCGGGACCGGCTTGCCCTCGAACGGCCGAATCTCGCCGAACCGTCCCCGGAGCGACAGCCTCATGTCGAAGGGCAGAGGAGTGACCTTGATCACGTCCGCGGTGTACTTGATGAAATTGTTGCTGCCGCCCATCCACGGCGTACCCCAGTCGAACCCGCCCCCGATCCGCCAGCCCGACCGGGGATCAAGAAAGTAATCCCGCGTGTCGCGAAACGCGTGGATCCTGAATCCCGTCGTCGATTGACGCCCGAGCTGTTCGCAAATGTCGGGGCGCGATTCGCACACCCCCGATGCCGGACTTCGGTAGTTGATCTCTTCGCCGAAGATGCTGATGCTTCCCGTATTGTATTCCGACAGCCAGCGACCGAGCGTGACGCTCCCCCCGGTTCTGGACTCGAAAAACGACAGGAAGTTCGTGATGGTTCGATAGCCGTCGACTTGAAACGACGTCAGCGAGTCGTTGAGGTACGGATTGCGGAACGTGATCGTGCCCATGCTTCTCCGCTGGCCGAGCTGCCCGCTGATGCGCCCCATGTAGCCGTAGCCGCCGATGTTTCCTTCGGTGATGTTGGCGATGGCCATCAATCGATCCAACGAACTGAACCCGCCTCCGATGCTGAACTGACCGGTCGGTTTCTCCTTGACTCGGACGTTCAGATCCACTTTGTCGGTGGCCACCTTTTCGGGGAGAATTTCGACGGTCTCAAAGAAATTCAAGTTGTTCAGCCGTTGGAAACTCCGCTTGAGCGACGGGGTGTCGATCACGTCCTGCTCATCCACCCGAATTTCCCTTCGGATGACGTTGTCGCGGGTTTTATTGTTTCCGAAAATATTGATTTGGCGGATACGCATCATCTCCCCTTCCTTCACGCTGAAGATGATGTTGACGGTCCGCTCCTGATCATTGGGAATCACGTTGGGCGTGATCTCGGCGAATGAATAGCCCTTGCCGCCGTACCTGTCCGTCAAACGGGTGATTTCGTCGCGCAATTTGGCGCGCTGAAAAATCTCGCCTTCTTTGATCGTCATGCCCTCGCGCAGTTCGTCTTCTTCAAACACGGTATGCCCGCGAAAGCCCACCTGGGCCACGGTAAACGGCTCTCCCTCGAAAATGTTGAACGTGACCACGAACCATTGTTTGTCGTCGGTCAGTTCGACCGACGACAGGCTGACTCTCGCGTTGAAGTAGCCCTTATTAAGCAGCACTTCCCTGATCCGTTCCACATCATTCGACAATTCCTCGCGCTTCAACACGCCGGCGTCCGAGATAAACGAGGGCAGCGCAAAGCGCGTGAAGATCCCGTACCATGGCACCCATTCACGCGTGCTCAGCACCTTGAACAGCTCGTCTCTGGTCGTGGCGCGCAGTCCGTCGAATACCACGCTTTTCACGCGCGCTTTTTTTCCTTCTTTGATAAAGAACGTCAGCCGTTTGCGCTCCTGATCCAACGTTTGGACGACCGGGACCACTTGGCAGTTGAAATACCCCTCTTTCTCGTACGCCGCCCGGATGCTCTCCGCGCTTTCCTTGACCTGTTGGAGATCGAGAAACGTCTGGCTTTTGATGACGGTTTTCTCCTTCAGTTTGTCGTCGCTCAGATTTTCGTTGCCATCGTACACGATCTCGGTGATGAAGGGTTTCTCCCGCACGACAAAGATCACGGCCGTCCCGTCCGCCACCGATTCGGTTTCGACCTGCACGTCCTCGAAGAATCCCGAGTCGTACAAAATCTTGACCTGCCCGCGAACGATCTCGGGCTCGTAGAAATCCCCGACCTTGAGCGTCAGACGGCCGAGGATGGCGGGAACTTCGATACGCTTGTTTCCGCGAATCTCGATCGACTGCACCCTGGAACCGATCGTTTCGGAAACCGCCTCACACCACGCGGACAGCGCGGAGCCCATCGCGGCCAGGGCGATCAGCCATCGGAATTGTTTCAGGAGAGTCGTGGTCACCGACAAGGATTCCGTTATCGAACGGCCGACACCGAAAACGATCCTCAGCGTTCTTCTCGATCATCAGAACAAAACAAAGACGACGGGAACGTGAACGTCCGCCCGCCGTCAAGACAGGCAAGACAAGGCGAGCCCGCTCCGACTTCACACCCGGAAAAACTGTCGGATTATATTGATGCGTCTCCTCATTGTAAAGGACTTGGTGTCGCATGCTCTTGAGTTCGACGCGTCGACGGTCTCTGCCGCGCGGTCGCATCGTCCGCGTTTCGTCGGCGCAAACGCGAGTCGTCCTTTTCTTGACATCCCCTCCCCCATCACATAGTATCCGCTGCATGTCTCGCGCGACCGTCAGAAAAGCCGTGCTCCCCGCAGCGGGCCTGGGCACACGTTTTCTCCCCGCGACAAAAGCTTCGCCCAAGGAAATGCTGCCGTTGGTGGACAAGCCCCTGATTCAATACGCAGTGGAAGAGGCGGTGGCATCGGGCATCGAAGACATCATCGTGATCACGGGTCGGGGCAAACGGGCGATCGAAGACCACTTCGACCGATCGGTCGAACTCGAAGAGAACCTGAAAGGAACGGGGAAAA
>JANDJG010000132.1 GCA_024331085.1 Nitrospira sp.
CGACGAAGTTGATCGGTTTTTTGCGAGGATCATAGCGATAGAGCGTGGGATAGAGGGCTTTGCGAGCCTTCCAGAGTTGTTCGCGCCGCTCGTGATCGAAAGCCAGGGCGATGGGCGCTGAAAGCTGAAACGGCCTGCAGACCTGTGCCATGCGATCGGCCCGCCCTGAGAGCTCGTCATCGGAAGAATCGGCATCCAGTTCAATCAGCAATGTCGCCGCCGCATCGGCGGGGATGCCATGAGCAGCCCGCCCGATCAGGTCGAGTGTGTTGGCATCCATCACCTCGAGCGCACTGGGATGAAGGTCGAGCAAGAGCGGAACCGCTTCTCCTACCTCCTCCAGTCGCCGGAAATGAATCAGCCCCGTCAACGTGGCCGTTGGCTTGTGGGCCAGGCGAATCGTGGCCTCACTGATCACCCCCAACGTCCCCTCACTGCCCACAAGCAGTTTGGGAAGGTCGAACAGGCCTTGCGCCAACCCATCAGCCAATCCAAACAGGTTATAGCCGCAACTGTTTTTGCTCACCGTGGGTTTCTTCGCACGAATGAGATCGGCATGGGTCTGCACCAAGGTCAAGACGTGTTGAAGGGGCGGGACCGCCGCCAAAAGAGAAGTGAGGGGCTGATCCTCCAGCCGAAAGGATCGCGCATCCAGCCAGGTGCCGGAGGCCAGGCAGACCCGCAGCCGATGGACATTGTCCTTCACCGACCCATATCGAAGTGTGTGGGGACCGGCCGAATTGTTGGCCAACATCCCGCCCAGTTTGCACATATCACCGCTGGAGGGGTCGGGGCCGAACAACAGGCCCTGTCTGGCCAACTGTTTATTGAGTTCCGCCAGCACGATGCCTGGCTGGACCCTGGCCCAGAATTCGTCACGATTCACCTCCAAAATCCGGTTCATGCGCGACACATCAAGGATGATGCCGGAGCCGATCGCCGAGCCGGTCAAATTGGTGCCGGCGGCACGAGGCGTGAGCGGAATCCCATGGGTGGCGGCATAGTGAACCGTCGCCGCGATGTCGTCCTCCGATTCCACCGACACAACCGCCTTGGGTTCGATCCGGTAGATGCCCGCATCCACCGCATAGGCGGTGATCGTCGGACGGTCATCCTTGACCTTGTCCGAACCGAGTCGGGCTCGCAGGTCTGAGGCAATGGCGCGGGAACGATCGGGCAAAATGAGGGTCGGTGCCGTCATGGGTATGGGTATCGTGGGAAGCGTGCGTGCATTCTAGCAGGCTGCTCGAAACAACCGCCAGCGGCAGGCTCTGTTCACTGAATCAAAATGGAACAGAAAAACACGGAGCATCGCCCCATTACCGAAAAACCGGAGCAGCCTGGTTCAAGATGATTGTCCACGGCTCACCGTCTGCAAGGATGGCTGCCACTGCCCTTCCTGAGGAGCCAAGATATGTGAGGTGACTGCCCCAACCAACGCCGCAGCCCACGATCCAAAACCTGGGGCCACCGCCAGTCCCCTCATCAATCCGGCGACCGTACACGCAGCGTCCCGTACACAACGCCATCCCACAACCTGCACACCGGAAGCGGGCGGGAGATAATCAATATGCCAGTGCAGGGTCTGGGCGGAAGAGAGATGTCGGGTCACCCTGGCTTCCAGATGCCGGCGGGCACTGTCTGTGTACACAGCGTAACCGGCGGGAAAAGGGCCACTACCCAGTCGCCCAATGCAAAACTGTTTCGCACCCAGCCAGACAAAAGCCGCTCATTGACGAGAGGGAGCAGCGCCCCTCAGCACTATAGAAGCGAGTCTAGGACACAAAGGGAGCCAAGGAATACACCGCAGAATATGGATTTCTCGAGAGGGTGGATTTGAACTCGCTGCTTGCCTAGAATGCCACGGTTTGAGGGCACACATGTCACAGCCCTACAGCACAGCACCAAGGCTCTTCCTCCCCCAGCCGGAGGGGCGTTGACGGAGGGATTCATCATGAAACATCTGCTGATCATCCTGGCACTTGTCTGGATCTGGGGAGGCACCCTGTCCGCGGTCGTGAACGCCCGAGGGGCCGGTCAAGGGGCTGGTATAGAATGGCGCCTCCTCAACGAGGAGGCGATGAAACTGTATCAGGCCGGCAAGTATGACAGGGCGGTGATCCTTGCACGGAAGGCGTTGCAGGTCGCCGAACAGAATGTCGGCCCCGACCATCCCGAGGTGGCCATAAGCCTCAACAACCTGGCTGGGCTGTACCGGGCTCAAGGCCAGTACGCCACCGCCGAGCCGCTCTACACACGCTCGCTCGCCATCCGAGAAAAACCCCTCGGCCCCGACCATCCTCACGTGGCCACAAGCCTTGAGAACCTGGCGGCCTTGTATAGGACCACCCACCGTGATTCCGAGGCACAACCGTTGGAACAGCGCGCGGCCAAGATCCGCGCCATGAACAGATGATCCGCACGCTTGCCAACCTGCCCCAGCACCGCCTGACAAAAACACGAGAGGTTCCCTATACCTTGCAGAACCATGACTTCCAGCGCAACAGAGCGAATGGTCTCCGACATGTTGGACTCCCTCCTTCCGTTAAGGGTCTTGCCGGCAAGGATGGTGGCTAGACCGATGGTTTGCTGACCGCTCTCGATTCTCTCCACACGGTTGCCGTGAGATAAGCATCATGATGGGCGGGAGCGCCCCCACTCCATTTTTACTTCTTCCTTCTCCTCTTCTTACTTTTACCTAGCCCCTTGAAATTTGCCGGCTGCCGCGTTACTTGAAAATGTGTCGTCGTCTGACAAGTAGGAGGTGTCGCATGGAAATCGAAGGAAAGTTTACCGTCAAAAAACGAGAGGATGGCCGATTCGACGTGAGTTTTGAGCCCAAGGAAGAGGGCAAGGCCCCCAAACGGTCACAAGGCTTTTCAAGCTACGATGGGATGAGACGTTACCTCTTGGACATGGGCGTCAAAGCAGACAAGATTCCAGCCCTGTCCGAACTCCAACCTGGGCGATCCGTCAGCATCAGTGATGTAAAGGTGGAGTCTTCGCGTATCGCGGCCTAACTTCCTTTCGTAACGGCCCACGATCCTTTTCATGACCACAGTGAATGTCGATACTATACGACAACATTGGCAGGCGCGGGGGTTTAGCTGCGAGGTGTGGACTGATCCGCCTGGCCAGATATGGGAAGACTATGTCCATGAGGTGGACGAGCTGGTGATGGTCCTTGATGGCGATGTGGAATTCGAGATCGCCGGGCGAATCTATCGTCCTGCCGTGGGCGAAGAACTTTTCATCCCCGCCAAGGCCCGGCATAGTGTCCGCAATTGCGGCACAACGATGTCCCGCTGGCTCTATGGTTACAAACGTCTCTGATGGACTCAACTCCTTTCAGCAGCAGACGGTGATGGAATCGATGACGAGCGGGCTGCTTCACGGCTTGACTTGAGTCATCAATGGCTTCTAGGCTCTCGCCACGTTGACACCATCGACCGATAACGGACAAGCGAAACCTTGATGCTCGTTCCAGCCCTGTACATCACTCGCCTGCTCCCCGCCCCTATCATGGCGGCCCTCCGTGAACGGTACCGCCTGGTGACCGAGCCGGCTGAAGAGGCTATTCCGACAACGGAGGAACTTCGTTCCGGGTTCGCTCAAGCCGATGCGGTCATCTGCATGCTGAGCGATTCGATCGATGCCGAACTGTTGAGCCACGCCACGAAGCTTAAAATCCTGGCCAATTACGCCGTGGGCTATAACAATATCGACCTGGCCGCGGCCAAGGCTCGCGGCATTGTCGTCACCAATACGCCCGATGTCCTGACCGACGCAACGGCGGACTTGGCCTGGGCCCTGATGCTCTCGGTGGCCCGCCGCGTCGTAGAGGGAGACCGTTGGGTACGGACCGGCACGTGGCGGGGCTGGGCGCCGACACAGCTTTTGGGGACGGACCTTGCGGGCAAGACCCTGGGCATCATCGGCATGGGACGGATCGGTCAGGCCGTCGCTCAGCGGGCTCAAGGATTTCGGATGAAGGTCCTCTACGAAAGTCGCCGGCCTGTTACGTCTCCTCCCGGCCTCTTGTGGGAGCATCGCCCGCTGGATCAAGTGCTGGCCGAAGCCGACTTTGTCTCACTCCACGTACCGCTCACCGAACCGACTCGCCATCTGATCGGCGCTCGCGAACTGAGTCGCATGAAACCGACCGCGATTCTCATCAATACCGCTCGCGGACCGGTCGTGGATGAAGAAGCCTTGGTCGCAGCCCTCAAAGCCGGCGTCATCGCCGGCGCGGGATTGGATGTGTATGAGCGGGAGCCCCTCGTCCACCCTGGACTGGTCGAGCTTCCGAACGTCGTGTTGCTTCCTCACGTAGGGTCGGGAACGTTGGAGACCCGCATTCGGATGGGGATAATCTGTCTCGATAACATTGAGGCGGTGCTGAACGGCAGGCCTGCTCCCAATCAGGTCTCTTGAATCTCCGTTGCGTTTCATCCGGCGAGTGCACAACCGCCAAAACGGCCGGCATCGCCTCTCCCACTTTGCTCCCACGACGACGAACCGGGTTCGTTCTGAGCATGGGCTTTGTTTCTGAGCGTCGCCAACCGCTCCGGCACATCGTGGAACGATGGAATGGCTTCAAACGTCGCGGTGGCCTTCTCCCACTGGGCGTCGGCTTCATAGAGCAGCCCCAACTCGTACCGGATGGCTTGCGCCTTGGCGCCCCGGCAGCGAGAGTCCGCCAACAAAGTTTCTAGCTCTCGAATGGCTTCCGCCAATCGGTTTTCTTCCTTGAAGCAGAGGGCCGCCATGAGACAGGAATCGAGATAATGCGCATCCGCCTTCCGCGATACGTCAAATTCTTCCCTCGCCTCCTGATACAGCCCCATGTTTTTATAGGCGACGCCCAGCATGAAATGGGCTTCATTATCAGGAACGCTTGATGAGGGAAGCGACGGCGGAGCATCCGGCACGGAGCGTTCAGTCTCGCCATCTAGTCGAAGGGGAACGGCCTCGGCCGTGAAGTCGGTCTTTTCCGACCCATTCCTTGAGAAGGAATCTGATTGCGAACGCGGTGTCTCTTTGGCCAGACAGGATCCGTTTCCTCCCCCTCCATCGTCTTCTCCTCCCGTTGGGACCACTTGAGCTGGAACGAAAGACGTTGGAACCGACTCCGACCGCCGGTCGTTCAGTTTTTCCTCACCGACCAAAGATTTTTCGAACTCTTTCGAATTCTCTAACAGGATAGACATCTCGCCATTGTCGGTCGCCGGCCCTTGATGAACGGACTCGGAGTCGTGAATCGTTACGGACTCCCCCCGGATCCTGGCCGCAAGCCGCTCGACCAACTCTTTGTCCGGCGACAACATTCGGACCTTTTCAAACAGTTCTTCGTGGTACCCCTCCATGCCCGGCTCGGGATGCGCCAGCAACAGCTCGATCG
>JANDJG010000133.1 GCA_024331085.1 Nitrospira sp.
GTGAGTACCGTTGGGATTAATGAAGCCGTGATTCGGCGGTATGTTCGATATCAGGGTGAGCAGGACACCGGACAAGCGCAGCTTGAATTCTGAGAGTGCCCCGCCCGGAAGGGCGGGGGAATCTACGTGCCTGAAGGAATTTCCTGAGAAATGTTTGGAGGTCTTGCTGACCGGTTGGGTTCAACTCGAAGCGGTGCATCGGCCGCGGCGATGTCCACGTCAGCCAAAAAGAGAGGTCTCGTTGAAAATAGCAAGCGTAGTGGGCGTGCTCGCTCTGATCCTCGCCATATTAGTGCAGGAAGCACTGGCTCAGGATTATGAGCGATCCGGCGGGCAGCGCAATCTGGCTGCGGAAATTGAATCCCTAAAGCAGCGTATTACTGAAGCCGGTGCCTCAAAAGAAATAAAGGAGTTGCGTAATGCGTACCTTGATCTTTTTGCGCAATACGCTTCAACGATAATCGAGTTTATATCGAAACGTGAGTACGAGAAGGCAAAATCCGTATTGAAGGAGTGGGAAGAGGCGCTGGAGAAGGCGATGCCTGCGCTCGACGAAAAACAACGATTTTACAGCCATTCTCGGCATCAGATGTCGTCAGGTTATCTGTGGGAAAGTATGGGGCTTGCGGCCTATTTTCTTGATGGTGATTATGTGAATGCGCCGCGTCTGTTAGAGAAAGCGGAAGTACATCACGAGCGTGCAGCAGAACTGGCAAGTCATGTTCAATTTGCGGAGGATGCTCCTGTCCAGGCGAGGGAGATACAGAAGAGCATAGTCGCTATGCAACAGGCGGAGGCGAAGCGTGTCAAGGGGATGCGGCTTTTAGCGCAGGGTGGCTATGAGTCGGAAGCGGGCAATCTCGATCGTGCTATCCAGATGCTTGAGGAATCCGTTGAAACCCTCAAGGTAGCAGAAGAGATGTCTCCGGCAGAAATTCATGGGAGCGATCCCATAGCTTCTATCACGGAGAAGTGGCAACGTCCCCCCAGCTTCATTGACTTCGCTCGGGCGTTGCTATACAGGACTCTCTCGGATCGTGCGCTGGTCGGCGGAGATTTCCTGACAGCAGCCGTTGAGCAGCAAAACCGGGCGGAGGCACTAAAGCGTGCTCAGTCCATGCACCTGCGCATCGCGCAACCCCTTCACGAGAGTTTTGCCAGAATGCTGGCTCGTGACATCCATATAGCATACCAGCGGCACGATAACTTGATGGCTGAGGCACAGAGTCGCGCAAGGTTGGAATGGCTATGGGCGCTTGCATTCTTTGCTATGGCAATAGGCTCAGTGGCCCTTTTTATATGGCTCTCTGCGCGTTTCGAGATCGTACGGAACAAGGTGGTCTTCACCCTTTTGCTTTTATTTGTCATGGCGGTTGCAGGAATCGGGGCGCAACAGGTGAAGTGGAAAGATGCTGCCAACTGGTTAAAAGGGTCGTTTGTCGGATCGTTGAGCAAAGACAAGTCATGAGGAAAAGAATATCCAGTCCATCGCTGCCCGACCGCAATTGCGCTGCGCTTCATGGCGGAAAATGAGCGGTTGTTACGTCTTTTAACAAGACTCCATCATGATTCGTACAGACAGCCAACCCGCCAAATTCCAGGTGCAGTTCACAAACGGCGTACAGGTCTCGGTGTCCGACGCGACACCGGACAAAGGGAAGGAACTCTTGCTCTCCGCTGCATGCCGAGCAACAGAGCATACTGCTTTCCGGCATAGACGGCACTGTTTCCCATATTCTGAACAACCCCCCAAAGGACCAATCTGTCTGTCGGCGCCGGAGACTTGTCCTATCCATAACACACTGTCACAGCCGCTGTGCTGGCTCTACGATGGATGATGGAATCTGACAGTGCGGTCGAGCTCGACACGCGCCAAAGCGGCGAGCAGGTCGCTTAACCATGAGGTCGCAACGGACATTCAAGAGACAGTTATGACTACTTCGAAGTACAGAAGCACACTGCCGCAACTTGCCGACGAGTTCTTCATGACCGATGGGGGGATCGAAACTACGCTCATTTTCCTCGACGGTCTGGAGTTGCCCCATTTCGCCGCCTTTCACTTGCTCAAGACGCCGGAAGGGGAGCAGGCCCTGCGAACGTATTTCCGAACATATGGGGAATTGGCCGGGAGGTTCCACACCGGGCTGATTCTGGAAACCGCGACATGGCGGGCGAATTCCGACTGGGGAGCGAAGCTCGGATACAACGCCGCGGCTCTTGCAGAATGCAACAGGCAGGCCGTCCGCCTGCTCGAAGATATCCGAAACGAGTATGAAACCGATCGGACGCCGGTCGTCATCAGCGGATGTATCGGGCCGCGCGGGGACGGATATCTGCCCGATACCGCGATGTCGGAACGCGAAGCCGAGGAGTACCATCGAATGCAGGTCGAGACGTTTGCGGAGACCGCCGCTGATCTCGTGACGGCGATTACCATGACCTACGCCGAAGAGGCGGCCGGGATCGCGCGCGCCGCGAAACAGGCGCACATGCCGGTGGTCATCTCTTTTACGGTGGAGACCGACGGAAAGCTGCCGACGGGGCAGCCCTTGGCGGATGCGATCAGGCAAGTCGACGACGCCACCTCGGGGTATCCCGCCTACTTCATGATCAATTGCGCCCATCCGAATCACTTCGACCATATCCTGCGCGGAGATGAGCCCTGGACTGAGCGGATTCGCGGTCTCCGTGCCAACGCATCCACCATGAGCCATGCCGAGCTCAACGAGGCTTCCGAACTTGATGCGGGCAATCCGATCGAGCTTGGACGAGCGTATGCCGCGCTAAAGATGCACAAGTTGAAGCGGCTGACTGTCATGGGCGGTTGCTGTGGAACGGATCATCGTCATGTCGAGCAGATTGCAAGTGCGTGCCTGCCGACATTCCGCCCGGCGATCTAACGACCGTCTACAGCGGGCTTCGCCCGCTTCCGCCGTCGGCTTGGATAAGATATTCGTCCGCAGCCTGTGCTATCCTTGGATGTTGCCGAACTTAAGACTTGTGCCATGCGCTACACACAGCTCGATTTGAGCCGGACGCTCTGCCCGCAAGCCCCTCTGTCGTCCATCGTCCCATCAGGACATTCTGTAAAGAAAAGGTACACAAATGGGCCTTTGCAGGGTTCCCTCCGTGTCTCGTCCGCATTGTAATGTCGCGAATCAAAGGCGCGAACGTAAAGTCGCGCGAAGACTTCGAAAACTTGCCACTTTATGAAACGATGGGATAGACTTGTAATATGATTCTCATACGCTTTCCAAATTCAGAATCAAAGCGCGCCGCGCTCGGTCGTCTTGCCGGTCGTTTCCGTTTCAGGAGTTGGGCAAGCGGAGAAATGTTGGTGCCCGAAGAAGCTCTTTCGTTTCTTGCGACGGAGGGAATCGTCTTTATCGCCGAAGGGCCGGCGACCTATGAGCAAAGTAGTTCGGCGTTTCGAAATTCTCCTGCCGCTACGTTTTAACGATGGGACTCTGGTCCCGGACAATGCAATCGCCGACACGTTGCTCGAATTGGAGCAGCAATTTGGAGCTCTGTCATGCGACACGCAAGGCATTCATGGGCAGTGGCGGTATGAGGGGCAGAGTTACCGTGACGACCTGATCCGCGTCTCCGTCGATGTAGCCGATGAGCCGAAACATCGACACTACTTCGTTGAATACAAAGAACAGCTCAAGGCTCGCTTCAAACAGATCGATATCTGGATAACCACCTATCTGATCGAAGTCATTTAAAGAAAAATCACCCACAGGCCCCTGTGGTATCCGGCCTTACGGGCCTTAACTGGTCATTCACACCGCAGCTTTTGTGCGGGCTTGAGCAGTTGTGTGCGTTTCTCAGGTTCGGGGCCATGCGCGATACGGATAACATCCCCTCATCATGCAGCGACCGGGCTTGTCGCGGCCGTCGGCTTGCGGGGTAACAGCCCCTATGGTAGGGTACCAACCATCTGTCTTCCGGCAGTCGAAGTGCGTGGTGAGGAGGAGAGAATGAGTGAGCAAGAACAAGGGTTTGTGGTTCGGGATCGGCGGGGGAGCGGCGGGTCGGGGACGGCCGGATCATCGGCGTCCGAAGAGACGCGGGCGGCGTCCTCATCAAGACCCGACGTCGGAGCATCGCAGGAGGCTCCGCCGCTTCCGGTGACGTTTTCGTCATTCGTCATTTCGTTGGGCTCTTCCGCGTTGATGTTGATGGGGGAGCAACTGGATCCTCGTCAAGAGGCGTTGTCCGTCAATCTCCCCCAGGCGAAAGAAATCATCGACCTCCTCTCGATTTTGGAAGAGAAGACCAAAGGCAATCTGACGTCCGAAGAGCAGACGGTCTTGCGGGATATGCTCTATGCGCTTCGCCTGAAGTACGTTGCGTTGGTCCCGTCCAAGTAAATTCCGGTCCGACTCTCTTCCGGCGGGCTTCTGATTCCGATGGTTCTCCGAGCGAGAGGCGGTCGCTCGGCTGAGTGACGGGGGTGCGTCTTTTCCGGCTCTGGTAGGCGGCCATGGAGAATCGTCAAGGCAAAGAGACTGATCTCATGCCGGAGCCAAGCCGGTCGGCGAACGGTCCCGACAGACCCTCCCACCTCCAAACCGACCATACGGACGATCGCCGGCAGCCGATCTCCGGTCCTCACCCGCGTGGAAACCCTTCGGGCGCTTCCAAAGAGCCGGACCGAAAAAAACCGCATCTCCGTCCCGTCTGGATCGTGCTGATCCTGTTGATTCCGTGCCTGGCATTGACGTTCTACTACGCGCAAATGGTCGTGCCGGGCGGCGAGGAGAAGGGATCGCTCGTCCCGACGGCCGGCTACGCCATCGTGCTGTTGCTGGTGAATCTCGATTTGATCGGGCTGGTCGTTCTGACCCTCCTCCTATCCCGCAATCTGATCAAGGCCTATTTCGAGCGCCGCCATCGGCTCGTCGGCTCCGGGTTCAGAGCCAAACTGATCGCCGCATTCATCGGGTTCTCGCTGATCCCGACCGTGTTGCTCGCAATCGTCGCCAGCGGGTTTCTCAACAAGGCGGTGGACGTGTGGTTCAGCGAGCAGATCGAAAACGTCATGCGGGACTCCTACGAGGTCGCGCGGCTGCAGCAGGCGGGGCACATCGCGTTGGCGGTCAACAGCGCACGGGCGATCGGGCAGGAAATATACCGCGAGGATATGCTGCTGCCGGAGCAGCGGGATCTCCTCATCGCGGCCATGGCGCGGAAACGCGCGGAATACGGAGTCGCGGGGATCGAGGTCTTTTCGAACAAGATGGAAGCCCTCACCAAGACATTCGATGCCAGCGTGCCGGAGGGCGTGTTGGATCTGCCGGTCAGCCAACTCGTCCTTCAGGCCATCAACGGCAAGCAGGAATCCACTTCCGTGCAGGAGGCCCAATCGGGCCGGTTGGTGCGGACGG
>JANDJG010000134.1 GCA_024331085.1 Nitrospira sp.
AGCCGGGAGACCACTCGCCTCTGCCGGGCAGCGTGCCTCCGATCAGCGCCCCGACGTAAGGAACCGCTCGATCCTCAAGCGGGCCGAAGAGGATATGCCGAATCAGCCGATGGATCGGCTTGTCTTTGGGAAAGTCCAGAATGTCGATGAAATTATTCCACCGCGGGTTGACATACAACGAATGCTGGTCCGTGGTGAAGGTTCTGGTGTGCTGGCTGTAGAACTGATAGACCGTTCTGACTTCGATCAGACCATATCGGAGGGCGGTAATGCCGGCCTGGGCGGCGATGACTCTGGCGCGGGGAGCGAAGGTGCGTTGATTGAATGAAATGTCGAAATTGAACGGACGAAGCGGAAGCAATTCCAACGTTGAATCGAGCGCCATGACAAGGGAAGGAAACGGCATGGAGAGCAGGACCGTGCCGAGCAGACAAACGGCCAGTCGAGGAGGAAAGCGATGACTGCATGGCGGCAATCTATCCGCTCTTGTCATGCGGACGCTCCAGCTCCGATCATGTCATGCACGATATCCTATCGGGTTTTCCGCCAACAAGGAGTCTGACAAACAATCCGGTGATCCGACGCGGATGCGCCGACACCGGTCTCGTCAACGCAAGAACCGCTTGATCGATCGTTCGGTCGAGAAGGACTCGTTTTTTGTCTGATCGCCGCCTCGCTTCGCACGAAAAAAACTCTGCAAGATCGCCTGGCACTCTTCTTCCAACAGACCTCCCAGGACTTCCACGCGGTGATTCAGCCGGCGCTCGGACGGAATGTCGAAGAGGGAGCCGCAAGCGCCGGCCTTGGGGTCCCAGGCTCCGAACACAAGTCGCGCAATGCGGGCCTGTACGACGGCGCCGGCGCACATGGCGCAGGGTTCGAGCGTCACGTAGAGCGTCGCATCGGTCAGTCGCCATGTCCGACGGTGATCGGCTGCTTTCCGAATGGCGAGGAGTTCGGCGTGAGCCGTCGGATCTTGCCGGGATTCACGGAGATTATGGGCGGAGGCCAGGACCTTGTCCTCGTGCACAAGGACCGCGGCGATCGGCACTTCTCCCGCCGCGGGCGCCGATCGAGCCAGCTCAAGAGCCAGTCGCATAAAGTGGCGATCAACGTCGTTCCAACGCATGAGACGATCCACGGCCGCGTGCCGATCTCTTCCCGCGGCATGGTAACACAGGGGCTTTGATCGAGGGCAGGGGCGTGAAAAAAGAAAAGAGGATGGCTACAAGGAAC
This sequence comes from Nitrospira sp., assembly GCA_024331085.1. Lineage (GTDB taxonomy): Bacteria > Nitrospirota > Nitrospiria > Nitrospirales > Nitrospiraceae > Nitrospira_D. Next base: position 1,237 of record JANDJG010000134.1, read on the forward strand.
TCCGGAGGTACGGCACTCCCGCGGGCTGCCGACTTCCTCCGGCCGGTTCCAAGCTGACGGAAAAAGCTTTCGCGCCTGGAAAATCGGGGACGGACTGAACGAACAGATGGGAAGTTTCTCCTTTGCCGATGCGAAAGGCCCCGACGCTGACGGGTTTCTCGTTCAGGAGCCAGAGTCGGTACTCCGTTCCGGCCGGACACGCGGGAAGATTCAGCGTGTACAACCAGGCTTTCCGGGTTCGGTGATCATAGAGGAAGATCCCTGATGCGTCCCCGGCTGCTTCCGTTCCGGCCAGGACGGCGGCTCTGATGGTCGGTGTGCGCAAGAGCACGGCCAACTCGTCTTCGGGCGCGCGGGCGCGGCGTTTCTCGTACTGATCGAGTCGGGTCTTTAGAACGTCCAATTCGGCTTCGCGCTGGATCAGTTGATCTTTGAGCTCGGCCATATCGGCCAGGGAGCGTTGCAGTTCTTCGCGCGCGCGAACCAGGGATTGCTCGCGCTCTTCGAGCCGGCGTTGCAACTCGGCCGACTGAGAGGCGGCGGAAGCGGCTTGCGCCTTCCACTGCGTTAACGCGACCGAGTCGTCCGTCACGTGCGAATCACGGGCGATCCACGCCATAGCGACGCTTCCGGCGACGGCCGCGGCGACGGCCGATCCGACGATCCATCTCGGCACACCGTTCATCCATGCGATTATGGAGCGGGAATCCGGTTGAGATACGTGCTCCATCCATTTTCCCGGCCCAAGGCGCGGGAGATCCGACGTGTGTCCCATCGTGTTATGGCCGGCGGCGGGCGCCCGCGCCGCCATGATGGAGGCTTTCAATAAGCGTGGCGGCGCGACGAGGTCCAAGCCGAACGGAAGGGCGGCCGCCACGGCCTGAAATTCCCGGAGCGCGGAATGACAAGAAGGACAACCGGACAGCAGGTGAGCGTCGAGCACTTGTCGCTCGCTTCGTTCCAGCGCACCGATCGCGTACAGCGGGATCGCGTCTTCCAACTCACCGTGAGTCATGAACGGGTATTGCGCTCCTCGTCTTTCTGCAGAGCTTCCCGCAGTTTGATCATGGCGAGCCTGATGCGGGTCTTCACGGTTTCGGGGGAGTGATTGAGCTTTGAGGAAATGTCCGCGTAAGAGAGACCGCCATAATAGGCCATTTCAACGGCTTCACGCTGCGCCGACGGCAGACCGGCCGCCGCGTCGAGGATCAATCGTCGGAGCTCTTGGTCGGCCTGTGCCTCGAAGGAGCCGGAAGGTTGATCCGCCGCCCGTTCCGCCGTCGAGCCGTTCGGCGGGTCGGCCGGCCGGCGCTTGGCTCGGACGCTTCCCGTTCGCAATCGGTCGACGGCGCGGTTGCGAGTCAACGTGATCAACCAGGCGATAGGCGTGCCGCGACTTACGTCGTATCGCGACGCCCTTTTCCGGATTTCGAGATAAATCTCTTGCAACAGGTCGGCCGCTTCCTCGCGGTTTCCCAAAATCTTGAGCGCAAGACTGTAGAGAAGCGTGCCGGACAGATCATAGAGGAGAGAGAAAGCCTGGTGCTCGCCCTTCATCACTCGGGACAGCAGAGCGGGCTCGATGGTTGAGACGGCTTGTTCCTGATCCTGGCGCATAAACGACGTATGAGAAGCCCGACGCTTCCTTCGTCGAGCATGCGCCGTTACTATAGCATTGTTTCTCCGTTCGACGAATGAAACGGGCAATCCATGCGTATCACAAAAACGCCGCCAACAATCCGGCTGCATCCTCCGCTCCGCTCATCGCGGGCGGGGGAAAGGGCGGAGGGAGAAGAGCGACGGCGGAATCGAGAGCGGCCAACCACCGGCCGGCTGAGAAGTCCTGCTGCGATAATTCGATCCCTCGTCCGTGCCGGTGCAGGAATTCCACCAACGGTTGCTCGTCGGCGAAATTGTATCGGCGGACATAAACGATCGGAATGCCCAGCGCCACGGCTTCGACCACCGTTCCGTATCCCGGTTTCGTCATGATGATGTCCACGGAGGCCAGCAGTTCTTTGAAGGAAAAAGGCAGCGAGCGGGTTGAGACAAACCGCTGGTCGCCGGGGGGGACCGAGCCGTCGAAGAGGAACCGATACCCGGTCGCCGCGCGCAAGGATTCAAACGGAAGAGTCGCCAACGGGATGCCCCCGAATCCGACCAGCACCGTCCGCTCTCCCGGAGTCAGCCGAAGGCACGTCGCGAGTCGATCGCGGGCCGGGGAGGCCGGCTCCGCGATCGGACCGATATCGAGCAGCCGCTGAAAACCGGCGACGACGGGCGCCGGCGTGATGCGGAGCGCGAGGTCGGCATGGGCGTAGGCTTGGCGGATTGCATGCAGCAACGCCTCATGGGGAATCTCCGGCGGCGGCGCGAACGCTGCAAGCACCAGGTCCCACGTAAAATTCATGAGAGCGACGGTGGGAATGCCGGCCTCCGCTCCGGCTGCGACGGCCAAATAAGGCGTGTCGGCCAAGATCAGATCGGGCCGGGCGCCGAGGATGGCGGACACTTCGGCCCGCAGTCGTTCTTCCCAGGTCAGATGAAACCGGTAGTGCGCCAGCCACGTTGCCGCCGTATCGATCGACAGCGGTCCCTCTTGAATACAGCCGACATCTTGTTGCACGAGTTGAACATCGAAGGGAACAGCAAGCCGGTTTGTGAAAAACGAAGGAGGAATCGCGGTTCGAAGCAGCACTCGGAGATCGGGAACGAGTCGCCCCAACGCATGAAGAACCGGAACGACCTGCGCGGCGTGGCCGAATCCGTGGGCTGAGATCGCGGCCCAGATCAGCGGCATCGGAAAGAAAGAAGCTCACACGACAGGCGACGAGCGAGCCAATGCGGGGGAAGAAGCGAAACCGAAGACGCTGGTCCCTTGCGGATCGGCACGGTCAACTGTTCGAGTGGTCGGATTCCATGGGGGCGATGTTGTACAACAGCTCAAGGTCGAAATCGTCGACCAGCTCGTTGAACGCGCCGGCGCCCATGTCGGAGCGGACCTCGGCCATGACGAGATCGATGGCGGGGGCGGCATGTTGTCCGAACTGAGTGATGGCCCATTCGATCCGCTGTCGAGCTTCGGCGAGAGTCATGACGGCTCCTTTCTCACGGTCGGTTGCGCGCAAAACCTCGGCTGTTTTGCGCGCCGTCGCCGTGACCGTCGTCACTATAGCATCGAAGAGTCGGAATCCGCTAGGGTACGGGGTTGATGGCGATGGGCATGGCCGGATTCGTATCTTGCCGGGAAGCCGACTTGCGAGCTCCCACGGTGACGGTGCGGATTGCCGGGGGGAAGGCAGGGTGGCCGGCCAGGTATCGCTCGCTGTCCCGTACCAGTTGACGCATCAAGTCTTGCAGGCAAGTCTCCGTCACCTGTCCCTTGAGTTCGTCGAACAAAATCGGCGTGGCTCCAAAAAGATGATAGCGGGCGGTCCCGGAGGAACGGGCGTCGTAGCGGCGGACATCGCCGTCCCATCGTTCGAGTTCCAGCGTGGCCTGAGCGGTGTAGCCGTAATCGAGCTCGATGAGCGGCGCGAGGAGAAACATCGAAGCTCCGACCAGAAATCCTTTCCAAGCTGAAGCTCCCGACCGGGGATCGATGGTCTCTTCCAGGGTCATTCGCGCGGTCACGGTTATCTCACTCAAGGAGGATGAGTCGCCTCCCAAAGGGATCACGGTCGAGAAGAGGCGGGTTTCTTGAACGTTGGTGAGCAGGCGGCGCTCCAAATCGGATGACGGATGCTGATGAGCGCCGTTCTGAATCACCTGGAGGCTCTCCACGACGAGGGGAACCCGTTCATCCTTGGAAACCGTGCGCGCGACGGAACCGGCATCGGACGGCGTGGAGGGCGTCACGTCGATCCAGCGACCGCACCCGAGCGCCGTCATGGTGAACAGCCCCAGCATGATCCAGCCTGTCCTATAAACGGTCATACGGTGTCTCCTTAGAAATAAAATGAAAACCCGCAGAAAGGGAGGCTCGAGTTGAGCCCCAAATTCGGATACGCGGTGCCGGCGTTGGAAATATGATGAAATCGGTAGCCGACGTTGAAGGCCGTCTGCGGCGTGAGAAACCATGACAGGCCGACGCCGCCGGTCACGATGAAGTTGAACTCGTTGGCTT
>JANDJG010000031.1 GCA_024331085.1 Nitrospira sp.
GATGCGCGAAGCGCTTGACGGATGAGTGAGGAAATGGTGCAAGCCCTGCGAAAAAGTAGAATCAAAAAAGGTGATACCGTCGTTGTGATTGCCGGTCGGGAGCGAGGGAAAACCGGAAAGGTGCTGTCGGTGGATCTCAAGGCCGGCCAAGTCACCGTTGAGAAATTGAACATCATCAAGCGCCACACGAAGCCGAATCAAAAGCTGAAACAGGGAGGAATTCTCGAGCGAGAAGCCCCGTTGAATCTTTCCAAGGTCATGCTGTTTTGTCCGGTGACTCAGAAGCCGACCAGAGTCGGCATCCGGCGCTTGGAGGACGGTCGACGAGTCCGTTTCAGTAAAAAGTCGAATGAAACGATCGAGTGAGCGGAGTATCTGAAATGGCAAAGGCGCAAAAAAAGGTGACGGCAAAGAAGACGGAGAAAAAGTCCTCTCCAAAAGAAATTCCGTCACCGGCACAGTTTGATCAGGGCGGTGATGAGTCGAAGTTCAGACCCCGTCTTCTCGACGTCTATCAGGAGAAAGTCGTACCGGCCTTGATGAAGGAGTTCAACTACAAGAACATCATGCAGGTGCCTCGGCTTGAACGTGTGGTCTTGAACGTCGGGATGGGAGAGGCGCTTCAGAACGTCAAGCTTCTGGAAAGCGCCGTTGCGGAACTGGGAGCCATTACGGGTCAGAAGCCGGTCGTGACTCGAGCGAAGAAAGCCATAGCCGGATTCAAATTGCGACAAGGGTTGCCGATCGGCGCCAAGGTGACGCTTCGGAGTCGACGCATGTACGAATTTTTCGATAGGCTTGTGACTTTGGCGTTGCCCAGAATTCGGGATTTCCGCGGCGTCTCCTCGAAATCATTCGATGGCCGGGGGAATTACACGTTTGGTTTGAAAGAGCAGCTCATTTTTCCGGAAATTAAGTACGACGACGTCGCCTCGATTCACGGGATGGACATCACGATCGTGACGACGGCCAAGACCAATGACGAGGGCAAGGCGCTGTTGAAACATCTTGGCATGCCATTTCGTGCCTGATGACGCCGTCCGTCTTGCCAGTTGAAAGGAGCCATGCGTGGCGCGACTAGCACTGCGAAATAAAGCGGCCGCCAAGCCGAAATTCCCCTGTCGCCAGTACCACCGCTGCGGTGTGTGTGGGCGGGTGAGAGGGTATTTGCGACGGTTTCAGATGTGTCGAATCTGTTTTCGATTTTTGAGTCTTCGCGGAGAGATCCCCGGTGTTCGGAAGTCGAGTTGGTAGGCGACCGATTACAAAGAGGCATGCTTCTGTATTTTTTGTGAAGGTTGAAAGGTAGCCAATGCTGACGGATCCTATTAGCGATCTTCTTGTTCGATTGAGAAACGGCGCACAACGAGGCCATGAAACGGTTGTGGTTCCCGCCTCTAAGTTGAAGGGAGCGATCTTAGAGATTTTAAAGCGGGAGGGGTACATTGATGCGGTCGAGGTGAGCGAAAAAGACGGTCATCCCGTCTTTCACGTCAAGCTGCGGTATATCGAGGAAGGCCGTCCCATGATTACGGGTTTGGAGCGGATCAGCAAACCGGGCCGTCGGGTCTATGTGGGGGGTAAAGATATTCCCAGAGTCAAAAACGGGCTTGGCCTCTCGATTCTTTCGACGTCAAAGGGCGTCATGACCGATCAAGAATCAAGAAAGAACGGAGTGGGTGGAGAAGTTTTGTGTGCGGTGTGGTAGGCAAGGCGACTTAACGAGTTAAAGGGGCACTGGCATCATGTCACGAGTAGGGAGAAAGCCGATCGCAATTCCCAGCGGAGTGGAGGTCAAGGTGGCCGGATCCAACGTTTCCGTGAAAGGCCCCCTGGGCAAATTGGACTGGTCCCTCGCTCCTGGAGTCGCGGTGACTGTGGATGATGGAAAGGTTCAGGTAAGCAGGGCCGGCGAGGATAGAAAATTACGAGCTTTGCATGGCCTGGTCCGAGCCGAATTGAATAACATGATCCACGGTGTGACGAAAGGGTACGAGCGGTCGCTGGAAATCACCGGGGTCGGTTACAAAACGCAACTGCAAGGGCGGACCATGAGCTTCAACGTCGGCTATATCAATCCCGTCATGTATGACGTTCCGGCGGGAATCGACGTTAAGGTTGAAAAACAAACCCTCATTACGGTGAAGGGAATTGATAAGAGATTGGTCGGTCAGGTGGCAGCTAATCTCCGAGCGATCAAGCCTCCCGATGTGTACAAGCAAAAGGGCATTCGATACGCCGGCGAGCGCTTACGAAAGAAAGAAGGCAAGACCGGGAAGTAGGGGTTGGCAATGAGTAGAGCGGGAAAAGTTCAGCAGCTTGAGCGGCGTCGGCGTCGAGTCCGAAACGCGATTTTTGGGACTCCGGAGAGGCCGCGGCTTAATGTGTTTCGCAGCAATGCGCACATCTATGCTCAGATTATCAATGATCTTGAAGGAAAAACTCTGGCGGCGGCATCCTCTTTGGATAAATCCTTGAGAGCGGCGCTCAAATCGACCGGCAACATTGAGGCGGCCAAGGCCGTGGGAAAGTTGGTGGCGGAGCGGGCCAAAGCCGCCAATGTCAGTGCCGTTGTCTTCGATCGCGGCGGGCGGATGTATCACGGCAGAATCAAGGCCCTTGCCGATGCCGCTCGCGAGGGCGGGCTCCAATTTTAGACTGAAGCGGGAGGAAGACGGCGCGTTCGCGGTCTTCGCCTGAACTCCGGACCAAGGGAGAGAAAGCGTGCGAGTCAATCCTGATGAGTTGAGCTTGAAGGACAAAGTCGTCTTCATCAACCGTGTCGCCAAGGTGGTCAAGGGGGGGAAACGTTTCAACTTCTGTGCGTTGGTCGTTGTCGGAGACGGCCATGGATGGGTCGGCATCGGGAAAGGGAAAGCCGCCGAAGTGCCTGTCGCTATCTCGAAGGCTGTTGAGCAGGCCAAGAAACACCTGGTTCATGTTCCCCTCAAGGGAGGGTCGATTCCTCATGAAGTGCACGGTCTCTTCGGAGGGGAGCATGTTTTGCTCAAGCCGGCGGTGGATGGAACGGGGATTATCGCCGGAGGCGCCGTTCGCGCGGTGGTTGAGTTGGTCGGAGCTCATAATGTGATTGCAAAGACGCTGGGCCGGGGAAATCCGTTCAACGCGGTTCGGGCGACGTTGAACGGCCTTACGCAGTTACGACATCCCGACGACGTTCTTCGCCTGCGGCGGAGAGCGGATGAGAAACAGGAAGAAGGGGCCACGGTCTGATATGGGGACTGAAGCGGTGACGAAAACAGGAAGTTCCAACGAACAGGCTCTCCGTGTGACATTGAGGCGAAGTCCCATCGGGACGCCTGAGGGCCACCGCCGCGTGCTACGGGGGCTTGGGCTTCGACGCATCAGGCAGACGGTCGTCCGTCCCGACACACCTCAGGTTCGGGGAATGATCAGGAAAGTCTGGTATCTGCTGGAGGTCGGGAAGCCATGAACCTGCATGATTTGAAGCCGGGGAAAGGCGCAAAAAAACGCCGGAAGCGCATCGGGCGCGGCCCAGGGTCTGGGCACGGCAAAACGTCGACGAAGGGTCATAAGGGATTGTTGGCTCGGTCTGGGGGAGGGAAGCGTCCGGGGTTTGAAGGCGGTCAGATGCCGTTGGTACGGCGTGTGCCGAAATTCGGTTTTGCCAATCCGTTTCGGACCGAATATGCCGTCGTCAACGTAAAGAGTTTGGAGAAAGTGACGAACACGGAGACGATTACTCCGCAGACCTTGGTTGACGCCGGTTTGGTGAAGCGAAAGACGCTCCCGATCAAGATCCTCGGTCACGGCGAGCTCAGCAAGCCGTTCATCGTTCAAGCCCACAAGTTCAGCAAATCCGCCGAGGCGAAAATTCAGGCGGCTGGAGGGAGAGTCGAGGTCATCGGCGGTGTTTGAGCGGCTCCTGACCAGTTTACAGAATATCTTCAAGATCCCCGAGCTTCGCACTCGCGTGCTCTTCACGCTCGGCATGCTCGTGGTGTATCGTGTCGGCGCGCATATTCCGACACCCGGGATCAACGGAGAAGCCCTTGCCGAGTTTCTCCAGAAGCAAGGAGGGTCGCTTCTCGGATTTTTGGACATCTTTTCCGGCGGATCCTTGTCCAGGTTGACGATCTTCGCCCTGGGCATCATGCCGTATATCAGCGCGTCGATCATTCTTCAGTTGTTGACCGTGGTCGTTCCCCATCTGTCTAAATTAGCCAAAGAAGGGGAGCGAGGCCGAAAAAAAATTATCCAGTACACCAGATTCGGAACCATCGGGATTGCGCTCATCCAGGGGTTCGGGATCGCGATCGGGCTTGAGCAAATGAACGAAGGCGCATTCGTGCTCAGCGGGGGATGGGGATTTCGGTTGATGACCGTCATCACTCTGACGGCGGGCACGGCCTTTTTGATGTGGCTTGGCGAGCAGATCACCGAACGGGGAGTCGGGAACGGCATTTCGCTGATCATTTTTGCCGGCATCGTCGCACGACTGCCTGCGGCGGTCGCGCAAACGTTCGATCTCTATCAAGTCGGGCAGTTGAGTCTTGTGTTGCTCATCGCATTGGCCGTGTTGATGATCGCCGTGGTGGCGGCGATTGTGTTTTTGGAAAGTGGGCGTCGGAAAATCCCGGTGCAGTACGCCAAGCGCGTGATCGGCCGTCGGGTGTATGGAGGGCAGCATACTCATATCCCTTTGAAGATCAATACGGCCGGCGTGATTCCTCCGATTTTCGCTTCGTCGATCATCGCGTTTCCGGCCACGATCGCGGGATTTTTTGAGACCCCTTGGATCAGGGAGATCGGAACGCAGTTGTCGCCTGGGTCGGTGATTTATACTCTGATGTACGTCGGCCTTATCGTGTTCTTTTGCTTCTTTTATACTGCCGTGGTGCTCAATCCGGTTGATATGGCCGATAACATGAAAAAATACGGGGGCTTCATTCCCGGTATTCGACCGGGGCAACGGACCTCCGACTATATCTACAATGTGCTGACGAAAATTACGTTTGTGGGGGCGATTTATCTGGCGGTCGTCTGCGTGATTCCAGAATTGTTGATTTATAAATTGAACGTGCCGTTCTATTTCGGAGGAACGTCGCTGCTGATCGTCATCGGGGTGGGGTTGGATACCGCTCAGCAGATCGAGTCGCACATGTTGATGAGAAATTATGAGGGATTCTTGGGCAAGGGCATGGCGCCGTTGAGAGGAAGAAGCGGGTGAGGCAAGGCATGAATTTGGTGTTTCTCGGGGCGCCGGGCGTTGGCAAAGGGACGCAAGCCGACAGATTGGCGGTGCAGTTCGGTATGAAGAAAATTTCGACCGGTGATTTGCTGCGCGAGGCGGTTCGGAAAGGGACGGAGTTGGGACGAGAAGCGAAATCGTACATGGATCAAGGACGCCTCGTTCCCGATTCGGTCGTGATCGGTTTGGTCAGAGAAACATTAGCCGGTTCAGGAGTGGAGAAAGGTTTTATTCTTGACGGCTTTCCCCGAACGGTCCCGCAAGCCCAAGCATTGGAACAAGTGCTTGACGGGCAGGGAATTCGATTGGATCGCGTCATCAATTTTCGCGCGTCGAGGGATGAGATCGTCAAGCGGCTCGGGGGACGTCGGAGTTGCCCGACATGTCAAGCGACGTTTCACCTGGAGTTCTCGCCTTCGCAACGAGGCGATCTCTGCGATCGATGCGGCGGGAAACTCGTTCAGAGAAACGACGATCGGCAGGAGGCGATCGAAACGCGATTGAAGGTTTATGATGAGCAAACGGCCCCGCTCATCAGCTTCTATGAAAAGAAAAATATGTTGTCGCACCTCGACAGTGTGGGACCGATCGATGCCGTGTACGAGAATCTCACAAGGGTGCTGGCGGCCCGCAATTCGGCATGATCATTCTCAAAACGCCTGCTGAAATCGAAATCATGACACAGGCGTCGAAGGTGGTTGCCGAAGCGCTGCGGGAAGTGGAAAAAGCGGTGAGTCCCGGGATCAGCACGGAGGAGCTTGATCAAATCGCCGAGAAAGAGATACGAGCGCGAGGAGCCCTTCCGGCTTTCAAGGGCTATCGAAATTATCCCAAGACGCTGTGCGTGTCCGTAAACGAGCAGGTCGTTCATGGAATTCCCTCCAAGCGCAAGTTGAAAGAGGGGGATATCGTCGGTTTGGATCTCGGAGCCATCGTCGGAGGGTTTTATGGAGATTCCGCGGTGACAGTGGCCGTCGGGCGGGTCTCCGAGGAAGTCTTACGACTTATCCGGGTGACAGAAGAAGCGTTGTATTTGGGGATCGAACAGGCCGTCATCGGCAACCGAATCTCCGATATTTCCCATGCGGTTCAACGTCATGTAGAATCGGCGGGGTATTCGGTTGTCACGGAGTTCGTGGGGCATGGGATCGGCAGGCAGTTGCACGAAGAACCCCAGGTTCCGAATTACGGGAAGCCTGGGCAAGGGCCGCGCCTGCAAAGCGGAATGGTGTTGGCGATCGAACCCATGGTGAACATGGGAGGAAGCGCGGTTCGCATACTCGAAGATCGGTGGACGGCGGTGACGGTTGACGGCAGCTTATCCGCCCATTTTGAGCACACCATTGCGGTGCAACCCAAGGGGCCTGCCAAGATTTTGAGTCGGCGCCCGGAGATGGTCGTCTAGCTCGTAAGCACAGAGAAAGAAGAGATCAAAGAGTACGTGGCCAAAGAAGACATTATTGAAGTTCAAGGTACCGTGGCGGAAACATTGCCCAACGCGATGTTTCGGGTGAAACTTGACAATGGGCATATCATCTTGGCGCATATCTCGGGGAAAATGCGGATGCATTTTATTCGTATTCTTCCCGGCGACAAGGTGACTGTGGAAATGTCGCCCTATGACCTGACGAGAGGGCGGATCACCTATCGATTTAAGTAGCGAGGGCATTGGTTGTTATGAAAGTCAAATCATCGGTCAAGCCGATTTGTGCAAAATGCAGGGTCGTGCGGAGGCGGGGAGTCGTGCGGGTGCTCTGCGAGAATCCCCGTCATAAGCAACGGCAAGGATGAAGATATCGTTCGTCGAGCTCGTATCGGGCATGGGCCGATATCTCGCGCGTCATATCCGATCGGCGGGGAAGAAGGGGCCGACTGAAGGGAGAACAGATGGCACGTATCGCGGGCGTTGATTTGCCGAGGGGAAAACGGATCGATATCGGGTTGACTTACATTTATGGAATCGGACGAACGTCCGCGCAGCACATTCTCAAAGCGGCGGGAGTCGATGGGGCGATCCGCGTCAAAGATCTGAGCGAGGACCAGATCGTCAAACTCCGAGAAATCATCGAGCGCGAATACCGTGTTGAGGGCGATCTTCGGAAGGAAGTCGCTTTGAACATCAAGCGTCTGGTCGATACGGGGACATATCGCGGGTTGCGCCATCGGAAAGGGCTCCCTGTTCGAGGGCAACGGACGAAAACGAATGCCAGGACGCGCAAGGGACGACGAGCCGGAGTCGGGAGCAGGCCGAGGCCGGCCGGAGGGAAAACCGCGTAGCATGCGAGTGTGGTGAACGGACCAGGATGAGGGGATCGACATGAGCGTCAAAAAAGGGAAAAAGAAGGAGCGTCGGATCGTCCAAAGCGGAATCGCACACGTCCAGGCTTCTTTCAACAACACGATCGTGACCATTACCGACATGAGCGGGAACACGGTGGTATGGGCGAGCGCGGGCAATCAGGGGTTTAAAGGGTCAAGGAAAAGCACCCCGTTCGCGGCGCAGCGAGCCGGCGAGGCGGCGGCTCGAAAAGCGATGGAATGCGGGATGCGACAAATCGATGTGTACGTCAATGGTCCGGGATCAGGTCGTGAGTCGGCGATTCGCTCGTTGCAGGGGGCCGGATTACGAATCAATTTGATCAGAGACGTCACTCCCATTCCGCATAACGGATGTCGTCCGCCTAAACGACGGCGGGTGTAGCGGCGGCCCGATAGGAAGCGATTGCCGGTTGCGGTGACGTCGGTTTTAACGGTGACATAACGAGGAGGAAGCAGTGGCAAAGTATCGCGGTCCTGTGTGTCGGCTCTGCCGTCGAGAGGGGGAGAAGTTGTTTCTCAAGGGGGCGCGCTGCATGACGGAGAAGTGTGCCATTGAGCGACGGAGCTATCCACCAGGCCAACACGGGCAAGGCAGGCAACGGACTTCCGACTACAGCGTCCAGTTGCGGGAAAAACAAAAACTACGGCGCATCTATGGTCTTCAAGAAAGACAGTTCCGCGGAGTATTTGAACGCGCCGAGCGGCAGGTCGGCGTGACGGGCGCCGCCTTGCTCCGTTTGCTCGAGTGCCGTCTTGACAACGTGGCCTATCGACTGGGGTTTGGTGTGTCGCGAAAGCAGGCGCGCCAAATCGTCAATCACGGTCATCTGCTGATAAACGGGAAACCCGTGACGGTCGCGGGAGCATTGGTGAAAGCGGGCGACGTGATCGAAGTTCGTGAACGAAGCCGGAAACTCGCCGTGATCCAAGAAGCGATGGAGACCGTCGAGAGCCGTGGAATTCCGGATTGGCTCGAACTTGACAAGGGGGCCTTCAAAGGAATCGTTCGTGCCTTGCCGGCCAAGGAACAGATCACGGTGCCCGTGAACGAACAAATGGTTGTGGAGTTGTATTCCAGATAGCGGCCGGAAGAGGCGCATGGGAGCGATTGCTCGCGCCAGATGTTGCCCCGGCCGGTCAATTATCTGGATGGCAAATGGGAGGGGGTCATGATCAAGGCGATGAAGGACTTTCAGATCCCGATGCGGGTGGAAGTCGACAAAGATACGCTATCCCCGACATATGGTCGGTTCACAACCGAGGCTTTCGAACGGGGGTTTGGAACCACGATCGGAAACGCGTTGCGGCGTGTCTTGCTGTCCTCTCTGACGGGAGCCGCCGTTACGATGGTGAAGATCGAGGGAGTGGTGCATGAGTTTTCGACGATCCCAGGGGTGACGGAAGACGTTACGGCGATCATTCTGAACATCAAAAGCCTGAGATTGGCGTTGCATACGGATAAGCCGAAAACGATTCGGCTCAAAAAGACGGGACCCGGGGAGGCGAAAGGCTCCGATATCATTCATGATGCGGACGTGACCGTTTTGACGCCGGATTTGCACATTGCGACACTCGATAAAGATGCCACGCTGGATATTGAAATGACGGTCAAACATGGGCGTGGGTACGTTCCCGCCGAGCGCAATAAAGAAGAGGGGCTGCCGATCGGCGTGATTGCGATCGATTCCATCTTTTCCCCGATCAGGCGCGTCAATTTCCACGTCGAAAACGCTCGGGTGGGTCGCATGACCGACTACGATAAACTGACCATGGAAATTTGGACCGATGCGACTATCACTCCGAGAGACGCCTTGTCCACCGCCGCCGGCATCCTTCGCGAGCATTTGGACATTTTCATCAATCCCGAAGAGCGTGGTGAGGGGAAACCCGAAGCCGGTCGCGAGGAGGCTCAGCGCGAAGTCAACAAACATCTCTCCCGCAGCGTGAACGAGCTGGAGCTGTCGGTGCGCGCGGCGAATTGTTTGAAAAACGCCAACATCAAGACCATCGGGGATCTCGTGCAGAAAACCGAGGGAGAAATGTTGCGGACCAAGAATTTCGGGAAGAAGTCCCTCAACGAAATCAAGGAAATCTTGGCGGAAATGGGGCTCTCGCTCGGGACGAAATTGGACGCGGCGCAATCTCACAACGGCGGCCCGAAGTCGGAGTGATAGAAGGTAAAGGGGAATACCGTGCGACATAGAAAAAAAGGCCGACAACTCGGAAGGAAGACCAAACATCGGTGGGCGTTGTTTCGCAATCTTGTCACGGCGTTGCTCGACCATGAACGGATCGAAACCACCCAGGCGAAAGCCAAGGAAGTCAGAGGGTTCGCCGACCGCATGATCTCTTTGGGCAAGGAGGGGACGTTGCCTGCCAGGCGTCGAGCCCTCGGGTTTCTGCGCAGCAAGACCGTCGTGTCGAAGTTGTTCGGCGACGTCGCCGAGCGGTTCAAGGATCGTCCGGGCGGCTACACCAGGATCGTCAAAACACGCCGGCGAGTGGGAGATGGAGGGGAGATGGTGGCCATCGAGCTTGTGGCCCGCGCTGAAGCGACCGTGTCCAAAAAACCCTCGGACTCACAGTCGCAATCTTCGACGGGAGGATCGGAAAAGACCGCATAGTGAGAGTCTTCTCCCACGGAAAAGCGAGTCAGCTTCATCAACGTCCTCTTCGGTTGAAAGCCGGAGAGGACGTTTTTGTTTGTCATCACGCAGGACGTTTACTTGCTTTCTCGTGCATGCTACGATCGTGCCAAGTTCATTGTCTCTTTGCTTGGTGGGACTCACGAATGTGGCAGCGGATCATGAGGAGGGTGTTGCTGGCCGTCAGCGGGGCCCTGTCGGTTTTTCTCGTCTATGTTCTTGCCATGAATGCAGAGTCGGTTCCTCCACCCGGTCAAAAGACTATGTTGAATGCGATGGAACGTGCGGATGCCGCAATTTCCGAGTTTGTGTTTACGCAGTCGAACAAAGACGATGTGGAATGGAAAATTACGGCCAAACAGGCGCGGTTGTTCGAGCAAGAGAAGCAAGCGCTATTGAACGACGTCGACGTCACACTGTATGGGGAAAACGGCAGGGAGCTCACTGTGTCGGGAGAAGAAGGCACGTTTCATATCGCGACGAAAAGTTTTACTTTGTCGAACAAAGAGACTCCTCTTGTCGTTGAGACGAGGGGAGGCTATACGATCTACACCAATCATGTGGCATGGGCCAACGACAGAAAAGAAGTCTCCACACGTGATCCCATTCGCATTGTGGGGCAGGGAGTGGAAGTAACCGGGCGGGGTTTTCTTGGAAAGTTGGATGTGGAAGAGTTCGAGGTGTTGGACGATGTACGTGTCGCTCTTACTCCTGCTTCTTAGCACAATGGCGGCATGGATGCCCGACGGCGCTTGCGCCGCCGAGTCCCGATTTTCAAAATCCCCTGATGATGCGCAAGCGGTGCCCACCACGATCACTTCGAATAAAATGACGGTCCGCAACCGAGAGAATCAGGCCATCTTCGAAGGCAACGTCGTGCTGACGAGAGGGGGGCTTGTCGTCAATTCGGAAAAAATGATCGTGTTTTTTCAAGGACGGGCCGGCGATGCCGCCGGATCGCCAGGGGAGGAGACATCGAAAAAATCCGAAGCGTTGACGTCGCCGTCTGGGCGTTCGCTCGAAAGGGTGGAGGCCATCGGGCACGTCAAAATCAGGCAGGAGAACAGCCATGCGACGTGCCAGAAGGCCGTCTATTTCAGCGCCGAAGAAAAGATCGTCATGACCGGAGACCCGGTGGCCTGGGAGAAGGGTACTCGCGTCAGCGGCCGCCAAATCACCATCTATTTGGCCGAAGAGCGAAGCGTCGTCGAAGGCGGCTCTCACGTTCACATTGAGGAAGCGGAACGGCTCAAACCATGACTCAAGCCATTCACGCGGTCATAGAGCCTGAGGCCGCTTCCGCCGGGGAAACGCGGGTGCCTCGACTGCGCGCCGCCGGTCTGGCCAAAAGTTTTCGGGGCCGAAAAGCGGTCAAGGGTGTCGTCGTCGAGGTCCGGGCGGGAGAAGTCGTGGGACTGCTGGGCCCCAACGGCGCCGGAAAGACCACCATCTTCGACATGATGGTGGGGCTTTGCCAGCCGGATGCAGGCGAAATCACGTTGAATGGAGAGCCCATCACGGCGTTGCCGATGCATAAGCGGGCCAGAAAAGGAATCGGCTACTTGCCGCAAGAATCGTCGGTGTTTCGCAGACTGTCCGTGGAACAGAATGTCCTGGCGATCGTTGAGATGCTGGGATATCCTCGCCAGGAACGAGCCGGGCGCGTCGACGCGCTCTTGAAGGAGCTTGATCTCTCGCATCTTCGGAAAAGCATGGCCTATGCCCTTTCCGGCGGAGAACGCCGGCGTCTGGAAATCACGAGAGCCTTGGCCATGTCGCCGTCGTTCATGTTGTTGGACGAGCCGTTTGCGGGCATCGATCCCATCGCCGTCGGGGATATCCAGCAGATCATCAAGCGATTGAGAAGCAAGGGAATCGGTATTTTGATTACCGATCATAATGTGCAGGAGACCCTGTCGATCGTCGACCGCGCCTACATTATCAATGAAGGGCTGATTTTGGAATCCGGGGCTCCGGAGGACATCGTCAAAAGTGAAATCGCCAGGACCGTTTATCTGGGAGAACGATTCACGTTGGAACAGGGCAGGAGTCGGCCGCTATGAAACTTCGCCTGGACTTGAAGCTGAGTCAAAAATTGATCATGACGCCGCAGTTGCAGCAGGCGATCAAGCTTCTGCAACTGTCGCGATTGGAGCTGCAACAGAGTTTGGCCCAGCATCTTCTGGAAAACCCCCTTTTGGAAGACCTCCAAATCGACGCGGAAGAGGGAGAAGCGGCCGCGACGGATGAAAAGATCGATGAGCCGGCGATCAGTCGGGATCAGGGGGCCGATGAAGCGGAAACGCCGGAGGAACAGGAAGCGCCGGAAGGGTTTTCTGCCTCCGGGTGGGAGGAATATTTTGGGAGCGATCATCGATCCGGTCGCTCGCAACAATCCGTCTCATCGGACGACTTCCCCTCCTACGAGCAAACCGTCGCCAAGGCCACGTCGCTCGAAGAGCATCTGCTTTGGCAGTTGTCGCTGTCCGGATTGTCGGATCGGCAGAAACAGTTGGGCCGATTGATCATCGGCAATCTTGACGACGACGGATATCTTCGCATGCCGATGGCCGAGGTCGTGGCCGGAACGGATTTCTCGGAAGGGGAAGCGGAGTCCGTGCTCAAAGACATTCAAACGTTCGATCCGACGGGGGTCGGCGCCAGAAGTCTGCCCGAGTGTCTGTTGCTTCAGCTCGGGCATTTGGGGCGCAATCCCATGGGGTCGCTGGGGGCGAGACCCGGAGCCCTCAAAGGATCGGTGGTCGAAGCCGTCATTCTTCACCATTTGAAAGATCTTGAGAAAAAGCAGTATGCCAAAATCGCCAAGGCTCTGAACGTCACGCTCGACGAAGTATTTCAAGCGACCAAGATCATCGAAAACCTTGAGCCAAAACCGGGCCGGCCGTTCGTCAACACCCAGAACTATGTGATCGTTCCGGACGTGTTCGTCGTCAAAGACGAAGGAGAATGGGTCGTCTTGCTGAACGACGACGGGATGCCAAAAATGAGGATCAATCCCTACTACAAACAGTTGATGGGGTCCGGGCGGGAAAGCGCTCCTGAAACAAAAGCGTACATGGACGAGAAGTTGCGCGCCGCGCAATGGGTCATTCGAAGCATCGAGCAGCGCAACAAGACGATCGTCAAAGTCGTGTCGAGCATCGTAAAATTTCAGGAGCCGTTCTTCGAACACGGGGTGCAGTATTTGAAGCCGTTGGTGCTCAAGCAAGTCGCCGAAGACGTCGGGATGCACGAGTCCACGATCAGCCGTGTCACGGCCAACAAGTATTTGTATTGCTCGCAAGGCATGCTCGAGCTTAAGTTCTTTTTCAACGCGGGACTTCAACGTGCCGATCGACCGTCCGATATGCATTCTTCCGTCTCGGTTCGCCAGATGATCAAACAGATGGTGGCCGAAGAGGACGCGAAACGGCCGTTGAAAGACGAAGAGATCGCCGCCCGGCTGCGCGCGCAACAGATCTTGATCGCCAGACGAACCGTCGCCAAATATCGGGCGGAGGAAAATATTCCGTCCGCCAGCCAGCGGAAACGTTTCTTTTGAGAGGAATGTATCGGAGAGCACTGGAGGAACGCATGACGATCAGAATTACAGGCCGACATCTCGACATCACTCCGGCGTTGCGGGAATATGTGCAAACACGGTTTCAACGATTGGACCGATACGAACTCAAAGTAGGATCTCTTCAGGTCGTGTTGGGGGTTGAAAAACTCCGGCATACGGCGGAAGTCGTGGGGACGGTGAACGGCAAACCCCTGCAAGCGAAGACGTCGACCCGAGAGATGTACGCGTCGATCGATGAATTGGTTGATCGGGTGGACGCCCAGTTCAGAAAGTGGAAGGGGCGGCTCGCCGACCATAAGCCGGAGAGGATCAGCAAATCACGCAGGCGAGTCGGAACCGTGTGAGCGTCGGACTCTGAGAAAACGCGAGGAGAGCTGTTGTTTTTGGTCGTGGCGGCCATCCATCAAGCGAGTGGAGAACGTCCATGTTCCAATTCCTTACCTGCGCGGGAATAAAGAGGGGATGTGGCGGGCCTCAACGTTATCGTGATCAGCGGGTTGTCGGGATCCGGTAAGTCTCTCGCCCTCAAATCGCTCGAGGATGCGGGTTATTTCTGCATCGACAATCTCCCCCCCGCTTTGTTGCCGACGTTCGTCGAACTGTGCAGCCAGCAGAAAGAGGCCATTACCAATGTGGCGTTGGGAATCGACATTCGAGAACGGAGTTTTTTGTCCGATCTGACCGACATACTGGAGCACATCAAGGGACTCGGCCACTCCGTACAACTGCTGTTTTTCGAGGCGCGCGAAGAAGTGTTGGTGAGGCGATTTTCCGAGTCGCGGCGGCCGCACCCTCTGCTGCCCCATGCCCCCGTCATGGAGGGAGTTCGATTTGAAAAAGAGCGGCTTGCGGAACTTCGCCGACGCGCCGACCGTGTCATCGACACCTCCGATCTTACGGCGCATGAGCTCCGCGGCCTGCTCGCCAAACAATTTCGATTGGAGCCTTCAGGAACCAAGCTCATCATTTCCCTCCTGACGTTCGGTTATAAATTCGGGGTGCCGTACGACGTCGACTTGCTGTTCGACGTGCGGTTCCTGAAGAATCCCTATTTCGTGCCGGAGTTGAAGCCGCTGGCGGGCGATGATCCACGGGTCAAGGCTTTCGTTCTCTCCGACCCCAACGCGCGATCGCTTCTGGATCGGCTCGAGGGGTTGCTGCAATTTCTGATTCCGTGTTTTGAACGGGAGCCGCGCAGTTATCTGACCATTGCCATCGGTTGTACGGGAGGGCGCCATCGCTCCGTCGCCATCGCCGGGTTTCTGCAGGACAGTCTTTCCATGATGGGCTACGATGTGGCCGTGACGCATCGCGACATGCACAAGGCTGAGCGGCCTTAGCGGCAAGCCACGTTCCAAATTTCCCTCACTCCATTCTATTGATCTCGTTTCAGCGGTTTTCTTGACAGGTAGAGGCTAGGGACTATACTTGCCACTGTGCGCCTGCGTGCGGAATCTGTCGAACAAGCGCAACGGAAACCGAATGTCGAGACCGCTCATATTGAAGCGCGCAAGGCGCATGGCACAACGGCAAGGCGCGAAATCTCTCGACAGACTCGGCGAAATAAAAAATGATCGGCGCATGAAAAAAGTCACACGGAGTAGCGATGGGACCCATGTCGTTATCCCTGCCGGGGGTTTTTAAGTCAGGGGCGTTCAAACGCCTGTTCGAAACGGATCTTGTGTCGATGTTGACCCCCCGCCGACAACTGGTGGGACTTGATATCGGGTCCAGCGCCATCAAGCTGGTTCAGTTGAAAGAAAGCAAGGGGCGATACAGCCTACAAAAATTCGGCGTCAAACTTCTCGATCCCGAGATGATCGTCGATGGGACCGTGATGGACGAAGAGCGCGTCGTCTCGTCGATCCGAGAGCTGATCGAAGAAACCGGCGTCAAGAACAAGCAGGTCGCCATTTCGATATCGGGACACGCCGTGATCGTCAAAAAGATCAATCTTCCTCCCATGCCGGATGAAGAACTGCCGGGGCAAGTGAAATTGGCCGCCGAACAGTACATCCCGTTCGACATCAATGAGGTCAATATCGATTTTCATGTCCTGCCGCCCGATTCGTCGCCCGCCGAGCAGGGAGAGATGGAAGACATGGCGGTGATTCTCGTTGCGGCAAAAAAAGACAAAATCAACGAATTGACCGAGCTTGTGAAGGCGGCGGGTCTCGTTCCCATGGTAATGGACGTCGACGCGTTTGCGATCGAGAACATGCACGCCGTCAGTTATCCGATGGGACAAGACGAGGTGACGGCGCTCGTCAACATCGGAGCGAGCGTGATGAACGTCAACATCGTCCGGCATGGGTCCTCTTTGTTTACGCGCGATGTTCCCTTGGGAGGAAACCGCTACACGGAAGCGATTCAACGTGAAATGGGCATGTCGCACGAAGAAGCCGAAGAGGTCAAGAGACAGGAGCGGGGAGACGGATCGTGGCAGGGACCGCTTGGTCAAGTCATGGACGGCGTCAACGCCGAAGTCGCCGCCGAAGTGGCGCGAACGGTGGATTATTTCCGGACGTCCTCCTCGACCGCCGAGCTCGATCGGGTGCTCGTGTGTGGAGGGGTGGCGAAAGCCAGGGGGTTGGTCCAGCATCTTGCCGATCGCATGCAGGTGCCGGTCGAAGTGGCGGACCCGTTCGGCGAAATTGACGTGACGAAGAGCGAGATCGATCCGGACATGCTGGCGGAATTCGGGCCGTCGGCGGCGGTGGGCGTGGGATTGGCATTAAGAACGGTGGGAGACTGATGATCAAGATCAACCTGCTCGCGCCCGAGCCGAAAGGCGCCAAGGCCAAACCGAAATACGACGTGCGGGCCCAGGCGTTGCTCGGCGTCGGTACGTTGCTGATCACCCTGGCAGGGTGTTGGTGGTATTCGACGACGCTTGATCAAGAAATCGAGGCCTTGACGGAGGAGAAGCAGAATAAGGACAAGCAGGTCGCGCAATTAAAAGAACAGGTCAAGCAAGTTCAAGATTTCGAGCAGAAAAAGAAATTGCTTGAAGAAAAAAACCGAGTCATCGATCAGCTTGAGCAAACAAGAGGCGGGCCGGTGAAGGTGCTTGATCATGTCAGCCGAAGCATCGAGCCCCTGAAGATCTGGCTGACCAAATTGGGCATCTCGGCCGATGCGGTGGAGCTGGAAGGCAAAGCGCTTACGAACGACGATGTCGTGGAATTTGCGAACAATCTCCGGCGGACAGAGTATTTTACCGGCATCAATCTTCAGGAAAGCAAGGCGGCGACCGACAATAAGATCAACGTGTATCAGTTTCGGTTGACGTTCCGCCTCAAGGGATGAATTGAGCATGGATTTGCCGTCGATCAATCTCGGTTCGTTACGCAACATTCCGGCCGCGCAGAAGGCCGCGCTGCTGTTTCTCCTCGTCGGGGGTATCGTCGCGGGTTTTTACTTCTACATTGCCGAGCCCAAGTCGGAGAGCATCGCCGCGTTACAGGCCGAGAACGGGAGGTTGGATGCCGAAATCCAAACACTCACCATCAAGGTCAAACACCTTGATGAATTGATGGCCGCGAGCAAACAACTGGAAATAGAGCTCGCCAAAAAGAAGGAACGCCTCCCGCCCGAAGAGGAGGCCATCATGCTGCTCAAGCAAGTATCCGATCTCGGAGTGCGGTTGGGGCTCGACATTCGATTATGGAAACCGGGAGCTCCGTCGGAAGACGCGTCGAAGCTCTTTGTGAGAATGCCCGTGAGCGTGGAAGTGGCGGGCGCGTATCACACGGCCGCACTGTTTTTCGATCGTATCAACAGATTGCCGCGCATTGTGACGGTGTCCGGACTCAAAATGGGATCACCGAAAGTCGAGGTCGGACGGGTCGTGTCCCAGACGACCTTTGAGCTTGTGGCTTATGCGGCGCCGCAGGAGAAACCGTTGGTTGCGGCGGCCGCTTCGACAACGAAGCCCGGGCAGCCGGCTCCAGTCAGTCGATAGGAGAATCTCGGGGCTATGGAAAGATCCAAGGGACGGGCTGAGCGGAAGCGACGGTTTTTCATTTCCGCTGCGGCGAGTTTCCTGAGCCTGGCGGTGATGGCCCTTGAAAAACCTTTTTGCGCGCAAGCGGAGACTCTCCTCGCTCAAGTGGGGCCTATGAGACAGGAGTCGATCCCGCTTGGTCACAAGATGACATCCGCTCCGGAAGCTCCGGTAAAGGCCGGCCAGTCGGGGGAAGGGACCGGAGTAGAGCAAGGAGCGATCGCTGATTCTCGATCCGATGAAGGGGTTGTCAGCATCGGTTACGATCCCGCGGGGCGACGTGATCCATTTGCGCCTGTCATCCAGGATTTACAACCTGGAAGGCTCGATGAAAATCTTCCGCCTTTGCAGCGGGTGGGCCTGACGGAACTGAATCTCATCGCAATCGTGTGGGGAACCCATGGGTATACGGCTATGGTTCAGACCCCGGAGGGACATGGGTACTCCATTCGGCGCGGGACGCGCATCGGGCAAAACAACGGAGTGGTGAGCGCGATCACCGAGCGAGGGATCATCGTTCAGGAGCGATTCACCGACGTGTACGGCAGGAAGCAGGAGCGGGAGTTCGTGAAGCTCCTTCACCCGAAAGAAGGTTCAGAATGAAACCATTATTCTCCGAAGAGTACGGTCTCATCACAACCAAGCGTTTCGTCGGGGGGCTGGGGCTTTCCGTCATGATCCTCGCGGCCTGTCCTGCGACGGTGTTTTCTCTTGGAGAACCGGATCGGCAAGAGAAGCACCAGGCGGCGCGTCGGGACATCGTCGTGAAGCCCGTTCCCTATGCCGTGACCGACGTTCAGGTGCGTACCGAAGGCGATCGCGTCAGCGTGTCCGTTGAAGGCGATGGTCCGCTGTATCCCGAGGCGCGGTTGCTGGACGAGTCCCGTCTGATCGTCGATATTCCTGGGGCGATTCCGGTAGTCGGGAAATGGGTCGTGCCGGGGGGGCATCCCCTTCTCAAAAGGGTCAGAATCGGACAGCACACCGATAAAGTGCGATTGGTCTTCGACGTGCTCGATCGCCCCCAGTTTTCTGTCTCCCGGAAGGGAGCCGACTTTGTGGTGACGCTTAAGCCCAGAGACGCCGCCTCGTCAGGCCAAGATAACGATCCGTCGGTCGGTAGTGAGACCGGCGCGGGTGATGACGGATCTCTTCCCATCCTGGAGCGTACAGGGATGAAGAATGGCGGTGACGCTGAAGGGTCGGCCTATTTCCCCCGATCGCCTGAAAGAATCGCCGCGTTTTCTCAGGACATGGGCAAGGGAAGGTTCCGGGTTCGGACCGTCCAAATGACATCCGATGACGCCGCGACGGAAAAGGGGGGACGAATCGGCGACGTGGAGGTGGGGACGACCCGTTTTGTGGGACGTCGAATCTCCATGGATTTTCAGCAGGCGGAGATTACAAACATCTTGCGATTGATCGCCGAAGTCAGCGGCTTCAACATCGTGGTGGGAGAAGGCGTCAAGGGCAAGGTCACGATGAAGTTGGTCGGAGTCCCGTGGGATCAGGCTCTGGATATGCTTTTGAAAATGAACGGTCTCGGGATGATTCGCCAGGGAACCATCGTGTGGATCGATACCCTGGCCAATCTCTCCAAGCAGCAGGATGAAGAAGCGCGATCAAAAGAAGCCAAGACGAAAGCCGAGGATTTGGTGAATCGGCTGTTCTATCTGCGAAACGTCCCCGCGCAGGAGATGATGACGGCGTTGCGACCGGTGCTGAGCCCGCGAGGGATGATTCAGTTCAACCAAACGACGAACGCCTTGGTCGTCAAAGACACGGGGACCAAGCTGCAGGCGCTGGAACAACTGATCAACGGGTTGGATCAAGAGGTGCCGCAAGTGCAAATCGAGGCTCGTATCGTCCAGGCCGATACGGTCTACGCCAGGGGAATGGGAATCCAGTGGGGCATCAAGGATTCGCAGTTTACGCCGACCAAGTTTCACCTCGTCGGCAACGTCACCGGGCCCTTCGCTGCGGGTTCAGGAACGGGGTCCAGCGCGTCGTCGACGGGTATCACGCGGGATTTCCTGGTCAATCTGCCCGCTCAGGTCGGCGGGTTGCCGGCCGTTCCATCGATCGGCTGGACGTTCGGCAGGTTGGCGGACGGGTTTGCATTGGACATGCGTTTGTCCGCAGGGGAATTGCTGGGGTTGACCAAGGTCATCGCCTCGCCGAAGATCACGACCATGGACAGGCGGGAGGCCAAAATTTCCCAAGGAGAATCCATCCCCTTCCAAACGACGTCGCTGCAAGGAACACAGACGACGTTCGTGGACGCCAATTTGGAGTTGAACGTGACGCCGACGATCATTTCCCGCGATCCCAATGAGCCGGCCAGGCGGATCCAACTTCGGGTGCGGGCGACGCGGAATGCCGTCGGGGCGCGAAGCAACCCGGCCGGTCCCAGCATCGATCGCCGTGAGGCGACGACGCAGGTGAACGTGCGGGACGGGGAGACCATGGTGATCGGCGGAGTGTTCGTCGACGTACAAGGGAACAATATTCAAGGCGTGCCCTATCTGTCCCGATTCCCCGTGCTCGGTTGGCTGTTCAAGAACAAGTCCGAGTCGGTGTCTAAACAAGAGCTGCTCATTTTCTTGACGCCGACCATCGTCAAGACGTAGGGAAGTTCTGCCTTAAGAACGTCAGGATGACAACCAAGCGCGCGGCGACGCACATGTGCATCGCCGCGCGCTTGTTGTTTGTGCGCAAAGAAGTCTCGACCGATTCGACTCCATCGCTCCACCCGATAAGAAACGACGTGCGTGGATTCTTCTTTGTCCGTCGCACATTCTTTTCGCGCCATGCCGAGCTGTGTTACGATCCCCCCGCCCTCGACCGTCTTCTCTACCGAGCGAGTCGAAGGCTCCTTGCCATGTATGGCGTCTAACGATCAAAAAAGGATGGACGGTGGCGCGCTTGTCAACGGTGCCTGTGTCGCTGGGCGACCGAAGTTATAACATTTTGATCCAAGCCGGTCTGGTGAATCGGTTTGCGGATCGGGTGCGTGCGCTGGGGGTGCGAGGGAAAGCGGCGGTCGTGACGGATCGTCACGTGAGCCGGCATTACCTCCGTCCGGTGTTGCGCGAGCTGGCCTCGTGCGGCGTCGAGGCGGTTCCCATCGTGCTGCCACCCGGTGAGCGATCCAAGACGCTGACAACGGTGAAGCGAATCCTGGATGTGCTGGCG
Organism: Nitrospira sp.; assembly: GCA_024331085.1. Classification (GTDB taxonomy): domain Bacteria; phylum Nitrospirota; class Nitrospiria; order Nitrospirales; family Nitrospiraceae; genus Nitrospira_D. The sequence goes on from JANDJG010000031.1 coordinate 20,982, forward strand.
GCCCATCGGTTTGAGCGGTCTTCCTTCGTGTTTGCGCTTGGCGGAGGCGTCATCGGTGATATTGCGGGATTTACGGCGGCGATTTATCAGCGGGGGATTCCTTTCGTTCAGATCCCGACGACTCTGATCGCGCAATCGGATTCGAGCGTCGGAGGGAAGACGGGAGTCGATCATCGGCTGGGGAAAAATCTGATCGGGGCGTTTTATCAGCCGAGAGAAGTCTGGATCGATCCCATGACGCTTCAGACGTTGCCGAAACGCGAGTGGGTCGCCGGACTGGCGGAGGTCATCAAATACGGTATCATCGCGGACGAACCGTTCTTGTCGTATGTCGAACGGCATATGCCCGGTCTGCTCAAACGGGAGCCGGCTCCGATGACCGCGGCCATCAAGCGGTCCTGTGAAATCAAAGCCGAGATCGTGACGGCCGATGAACGAGAGTCGGACCGGCGGCGCATTCTGAACTACGGCCATACGATCGGGCATGCCCTGGAGACGCTGGGAGGATATCGCTCACTGATCCACGGCGAGGCGGTCGGAATCGGCATGGTGCAAGAGGCCGATCTGGCTTGTTTCTTGGGAATCTGCGACCGGGCCGTGGCCGAACGAATCAGGGCCGTCGTCCGAATGGCCGGTTTGCGCGATTCCACACCCCCTTGGCCGTCGGCGAAGGTCTGGAAAGCCATGTTGCACGACAAGAAGATCGCCGGGGGACAGGTGATCGGTGTCTGGCCTGTTTCTATCGGCCGGGTGCGGATGGCGCCGATCGACGAATCGACGTTTCATCGATGGTACAGAGAGGGCCGGCATGACATGATCTTGAGTCGCGGCACGTCAAAAAGGGAGCGGCCCATGACAAAAAGTCGGTCCAATTGATGCGAGCCCTTCGGCTTGCCTTGGCTCAGATCAACCCGTTGGTCGGAGACATCGAGGGAAATCTCCGACTCATACGTTCCGTGCTCAGTCAAGCTCGGCAGATTCAGGCCGATCTCGTCGTGTTTCCCGAGCTGGCCATCACGGGATCTCCGGCTCAAGATCTTCTGCTCAAGCCCCGATTTATCGATGAGAACAAGAGGGCTCTCGCCGAGGCGGCGAAGTCGTGCGTCGGGTTGGTCGCGGTGGTCGGATACGTGGAGCAAGGTCCATTGATGAAACGGTCGGCGGGGTCTCCGCTCGGAGCCGCTCCCGATCGGTATGAATTGTACAACGCGGCGGCGATTCTGGCGGACGGCCGCCATGTGTGTTCGTCCCGCAAGCGGGTGTTGCGGCATGACGGCGTCCATGATGAAGGGCGGTATTTCCTTCCCGGTCAGGCCGGTCCGTTGATCGACCTTCACGGTGCAACGGTCGGTGTGACGATCGGCGAGGACATTTGGTCATGGGAAAAGTCGGGATCGGTCCAAGCGGAGGTGATCGTGAATATCGGCGCGTCTCCCTTTTGTATCGGCAGGCGCCGACTTCACGAGCAGGCCCTGGCGGCTCGTGCGAGGGAGAACGGCGCTTTTGTCGTGTTTGTGAATCTGGTCGGCGGACAGGATGAGCTGGTGTTCGACGGCAACAGCGTGATTGTGGATCGAAATGGGATCGTCGTCGCGCGCGCCAGGGCGTTTGAAGAGGACCTCCTGACGGTGGATCTTGACACCGAGGAAAATGCGCCCAGCCGATCGGCGAGGGGAGACGAGAACAAACCGCCGAAGGAGAATGACAGGGCGGTCGAACGGGTTTCTGTCGAAGTGCCGGATTTCGCGGGCGTCCGTTCGCCGATTGTGTCTCGTGTGGAGCCGGAGCTCGGCGATCTTGACGAGGTGTATCGAGCGTTGGTCCTGGGAGTGAAGGATTATGCCGGAAAGAATCGTTTCACGAATGTCGTCATTGGGTTGAGCGGCGGCATCGACTCGGCATTGACCGCCGCTATTGCCGTGGACGCGGTGGGGCCAGGACATGTGGTCGGCATCTGCATGCCGTCTCCGTATACGTCGAGAGAAAGCATTGAAGACGTTGCGGATCTGTCGCATCGGCTGGGCGTCGAGTGCATGACGATTCCGATTACGCCGTTGTTTGAAGCCTATCGCCGGTCGCTGGCGCAGGTGTTTCGAGAGACTCGGACGGATCAGACCGAAGAGAATTTGCAGGCCAGAATCCGAGGGACGATTCTCATGGCCTTCTCCAATAAGTTCGGGCATCTGGTGTTGACGACGGGGAATAAAAGCGAGATGGGCGTGGGGTACGCGACGTTGTACGGCGACATGGCCGGCGGGTTTGCCGTCATCAAGGACGTTCCCAAAACCATGGTCTATGAATTGGCTCGATTACGCAACCGCATGGCAGACGTCCCCGTGATTCCGCAGCGTGTCCTGGACCGGCCGCCGAGCGCCGAATTGAAACCGAATCAGAAGGATGAGGACAGCCTCCCGCCCTATTCGATGCTGGATCCCATTTTGAGAGCCTACGTCGAAGAAGATCGGTCGATCGAGGACATCGTCGCCCTGGGTTTTGATCGAGAGACGGTCATGCGCGTTGCCGGACTCGTCGATCGGAGCGAGTATAAGCGACGGCAGGCGCCGATTGGCGTCAAGATCACTCCTCGCGGTTTCGGCAGGGAGTGGCGGATGCCCATCACCAACGGCCATCGTCATTCTGGAAGCTAATGTCCGAATTTTGCGGGCGTGTTATGGGCGTTGTATGAGACGGGCAGTTGAGGGGCGTCATGCCGGTGAGAGCCCTGTCCTTCAACTCTTCTTCAGCGGAGGCTCCGCTTTTCGGCATTGTGGAAAAAGGGAAAATTGGGCTATGATCCCCTCCTCGCCGGGATGTGTAAAACCC
>JANDJG010000032.1 GCA_024331085.1 Nitrospira sp.
ATAGCACAGAAAGTCCTCAACCGACCGGTCGTTGTCTGGGAGGTGAGCAGTGAAGACATTAGAAGAACTCGTGCGTGAGCTTCCGCCAGATATGCAAGAAGAGGTTCGAGATTTTGCCCAGTACTTGTTGGAAAAGCGCATCAAGGGCAAAAAGAAATACCTGTCGCAGACCTGGGCCGGTGGACTGAAGGAATTCCGTGACCAATACACTTCACTGGAGCTTCAAAAGAAATCGCTGGAATGGCGGGGAGACTGAGGGTGTATCTGATCGACACCAACGTCTGGCTCGAACGCCTTCTTGAACAGGAACGGTTCGGCGAAGTGCGTCAGTTTCTCGATTCGACTGAGACGTCGAAGATTTTTCTCACTGATTTCTCCTTCCATTCGATCGGGGTGATCCTGACCAGGCTGAATAAGTCCGGGCTGCTGCTGAATTTTGTGCAGGACACTTTTCTCGAAGGGGCGGTGTCGCTGGTTCATCTCGCCCCGGAAGATACGCAGGGCATCGTAGCCGTTATGCAGCAGTTCCGGCTCGACTTCGATGATGCCTATCAATACGTCGCAGCCGGCAAACACAATCTTGCTCTCGTGAGCTTCGATTCTGACTTTGATCGGACTGAGCGCGGACGGAAGGAACCTCACCAGGTAACGACATGAAATGTCGAGTTTGCGGCGCGCCGTTCGAGGCGGGCGAGCACAAGCAGATTGCCGTCAAAGTCATCGACGACCGGGGCAACGAATTGCTGGTGGTGCAGAAGCTGGCATGAGGGCCTATAGGGCAAGGAGTATGTCATGAAACCCTTGGAGGAACGCATTAAGGAGTTGCCGCCGGACCTTGCACAGGAGGTGGAGGACTTCGTGGAGTTTTTATTGGAAAAGCGACGGAGGAAGCCTCGCGGGAAGTTGAAGCTAGACTGGGCTGGAGCGCTTGCGGATTTGCGGGACCAGTACACTTCGGTTGAATTGCAGCATCAGGCTCTCGAATGGTGGGCAGACGATGTATCTCGCGGACACTAATCTCATCCTTGAGATTCTTCTCCGTCAGGAGAAGGCGGACGACGTCAAGCGGTTTTTCGACGTCACACCGCACGATCAACTGTTCTTGACCGAATTCTCACTCTATTCCGTCGGCATTGTCCTGATACGTCGCAATTTGCACGACACATTCCTGCGTACGGTCGAGGACTTGGTGATGAACGGCGGATTCAGGCTGGTTCGGCTCAACTGTTCAGAGATGTTGGACGTCGCCCGCACATCCAAACGGTTTCGGCTGGACTTCGACGACGCCTATCAATACGTGGCCGCTGAGAAGTATAACCTTGCGATCGTGAGCTTCGATGCGGATTTCGACCGGACAGAGCGCGGACGGAAGGAGCCACATCAGGTGACGGCATGACATGTCGAGTCTGAGACGTACCGTTCGTGGAGGCGAGCACAAGCAGATTGCCGTCAAAGTCATCGACGACCGGGGCAACGAATGGCTGGTGGTGCAGAAGCTGGCGTAGACTGGGGCCACAAGGAGACGTCGTCCATGACACAGGCAGCATTGCTGGATCATGTTACGAAAACGATCGTCGAGCGGTTCCACCCAAAACGGATCATGGTGTTTGGGAGTCATGCGCGAGGCGATGCCGGGCCGGACAGCGATCTGGACCTGTTCATCGAGATGGAGACGTCCCGCCGCCCGCCGGATCGGGCCATTGAAGTGAGCGAAGCCTTCGGGCTGCGTCCCTGGCCGATGGACATCGTGGTGTACACGCCGGAGGAAGTGCGCCGCCTGCGCCACGTCAACGGCACGCTCCTCTCGGTGATCGAGAAGGAGGGCAAGGTGCTGTATGAGCAGCCCTGAGTCCAACTTCTCGGCCTGGCTGCGCAAGGCCGACCACGATTTACTGAACATCGAGAATAACCTCGCTGCGAAAGACATTCCCTGGGACACCGTTTGCTTCCACGCACAACAGGCTGCCGAGAAACTCTTGAAAGCTTTTCTGGTCTGTCATGGGCGCGATCTCTCGAAGACACATGATCTGGTGGCCTTGCTTGCGAAGTGCGTCGAATGCGATGCCAGGCTTGCCGATTTGGAGTCGGATTGCCGGAAGCTGACGACGCATGGTGTCGCCGCTCGCTATCCTGATGATCTCTTCGAGCCCGAAGAGGCGGATGGCCGCGATGTGGTGGCGGCGGCGTACCGCGTCCGCACGAAAATTCTCTCGCTGTTGCCGAAGACCCGATGAGCGGCTACGAAGTCCCCGATCCCATTCTGAATTCCCCGTTCGAGGAACCTGCCGAACATTGGCATATTGTGGAGGGCGAGCAACCGGAACGGCGGCCGGGGCGCCGTCCGGCGATGTATTTCTATCGCGATCCGAACGCCAAGCCGGAAACGGAGGCCGGGCGCGTGGTCGGCACCGCTATCGAGCTGAAACTCGTCAACCGTATTCGCGCGCAGGTGAAGCAGTGGCGGCTGGACGGCTATCCCGGTGTGACGAGAACGACGCTGGAGTTGCTGCACTGGTGGCGGCGCGATGGGCGGGCGCAGCGGCTCTTCTTCGCGCAGCTCGACGCGGTGGAAACGATTATCTTTCTCACCGAAGCCAGGGCCGACTATCGGCAGGGAATCGACATCCCGCAAGAAGATGTGAGTGAGGAGAAGCGCGCGCAGGGCTTCACGGGGTTTCGGCGCTATGCCTGTAAGATGGCGACGGGCACCGGCAAGACCACGGTGATGGGGATGCTGGCCGCCTGGAGCATCCTCAACAAGGTCAACGACCGAAGCGACGCGCGCTTTTCGGATGTGGTGCTGATTGTCTGTCCCAATGTGACGATCAAGAATCGGCTGCGGGAGTTGGACCCCGAGGGAGGTGAGGCCAGTCTCTACCGCACGCGCGATCTCGTGCCGTCCCACCTGATGCCATTGCTCACGCAAGGCCGTGTGCTCGTCACCAATTGGCATGTCTTCGAGCCCCAGTCGATTCAAACCGGCGGTGTCGGCGCGAGAGTGACCAAGGCGGGCGTGGAGGTGCGCACGAGAGAAACCATCACCATCGGCCAGAAGACCACCACGGCACGTGGCACACGCTACCTGACGCTGGATGATTTCGAGCGCCAGGTGGCGGCGGGGCTACTGACGGTGCTTGAGGAGCAGCGAGATAAAGATGGCACGCTCAAGAAGGTCATGGTGGAATCGCGGCGCTATGTCGAAAGCGACACGGCGTTGGTGAATCGGATTCTGGGCCGCGAGGTGGGCGGCAAACAGAACATTCTGGTGATGAACGACGAAGCCCACCATGCCTATCGCATTATCCGGGAGGAGACGAACGAGGAAGAGGACGATCTCTTCGGCGAGGACGAGGAGGCTGAAGACTTCTTTAAGGAAGCCACGGTTTGGATCGAGGGACTCGATCGGATTCACAAACTGCGCGGCATCAACGTCTGCCTTGACTTCTCCGCCACCCCTTATTTTCTCGGTCGCGTGGGGCAACAGACGAACCGGCCGTTTCCCTGGGTGGTGAGCGACTTCGGCTTGATCGATGCGATTGAATCGGGCTTGGTAAAGATTCCCCAGCTTGCGGTCCGCGATACGACCGGGAAGGAAATTCCGGGCTACTTCAACATCTGGCACTGGATTCTGCCCCAACTCACCCCGGCTGAGCGGGGAGGAAAGAAAGCCAACCCTAAGCCTGAAGCCATCTTGAAGTACGTCCACCATCCCATCGCGATGTTGGGGGGACTCTGGGAAAAAGAACGGGAGGAGTGGGCTAAGGATCGCGACGATCCCCGCCCGCCGGTCTTCATTCTGGTGTGCAAGAACACGCAGATCGCCAAGGTGCTGTACGAGTGGCTGGCGGAAGATAAGGCGCCGACCGGCATTCCGCCGGCCAAGATTGAGGGGTTTAAGAACACCGATCGCCAGTACACGATCCGGGTGGATTCCAAGGTAGTCCATGAGTCGGATTCCGGCGAAGCGAAGAGCGACGAAGCCCGCTGGATGCGCTTCACACTGGATACCGTGGGGAAGACGGCTTGGCCCACGGATCGGACGGGCCGGCCGATCTATCCGGAGGGCTTCAAGGAACTGGCCGACAAACTGGGACGTCCTGATCATCCGCCGGGCCGCGATGTCCGCTGCATCGTCAGCGTGGGCATGCTGACGGAAGGCTGGGACTGCAACACGGTGACGCACATCATCGGGCTGCGGCCCTTCATGTCGCAGTTGCTCTGCGAGCAGGTGGTGGGTCGAGGCTTGCGGCGGGCCAGTTACGACGTCGGCCCTGACGGAAAACTGACCGAGGAAGTGGCGAAGGTGTTCGGCGTTCCCTTTGAAGTGATCCCGTTCAAAGCGAATCCCCAGGGACAGCCGCAACCTCGCGTCAAGCGATACCACGTTCACGCTCTCCCTGCGAAGGCGCAATTTGAAATCACGTATCCGCGCGTGGAAGGCTACACCCAAGCGATCCGCAATAAAGTAACCGTGGATTGGGGCACTGTTCCTCCACTCGTGTTGGAACCTGGGCGGATACCACCAGAGGTCGAAGTCAAGGGACTCCATAGCACGCTGCAAGGAAAGTTGACTCTTGCCGGTCCAGGCCGCAGAGAAACGGTCTCGTTGGAGGAGTTGAGGGTGAGGCTTCGCTTGCAGGAAGTTGTATTTGATCTCGCCTCCGCTCTGACCAGGGACTACGCTTCGCAGAGCATCTGTACGGTGCCGGCCCACCGATTATTTCCCCAATTCGTCGCCATCGTGAGCCGGTTCGTGGATGAAAAGGTCGAGGCTCCTCCGCCGACAACGAAGAAGGATGTCATCCTCTCTCCCTACTACGGCTGGGCGATTGAACGGTTGCTTCCGAATATCCACGGAGATACACGAGCCGGCGAAGCGCCTGAAGTACCGCGCTATGAGGCCACTCGCGGCCCCGGCTCAACCGCCGACGTGGACTTCTGGACGAGCCGCGAGGTGCGGGAGGTTCACAAATCACATCTCAACTATGTGGTGGCCGACACGAAGCAATGGGAACAATCCGCTGCCTACTATCTGGATCGACATGACGCGGTCGAGGCCTTCGTCAAAAATGCCGGGCTCGGCTTCGCCATTCCCTACCTGCACAATGGGCAGATGCACGACTATGTGCCGGACTTCCTTGTTCGGCTCAAGACCGAGCCTGTAAGCCATTTGATCTTGGAGACCAAAGGCTACGATCCGCTGGAAGAGGTCAAACGCGCGGCGGCGGAACGGTGGGTGGCGGCGGTCAATGCGGATGGGACCTACGGGACGTGGCGGTATGCCGTCGTCAACAAGGTCTCGGACATTCCCCCTCTGCTTCAGGACCTGCTTCGGTAAGGAGCGCCGTTACTCGTCTCTTTTTTCTCCTCCCTCCCAGAGCTTGACGGTCCGGTCCCAGGAGGCGCTGGCGAGGTATCGGCCGTCCGGCGAGAAGGTCACACAGCGGACGCCCGCGGTGTGACCATGGAGCGTGCGGAAGTTCCGGCCGGTCGCCAAGTCCCAGAACTTGATGGTCTGGTCGTCGCTCGCACTCACCAAGACCTTGCCGTCCGGGGAGACGGTCAACGGTTTGAGGACGACTACGGCGTGCGGGAGCCGCCAGAGCCCGCGGTGGTTGTTCCCTGCAGTTTGAGATTGTCCCCCAAGCGGTGAGGCTGTATAATTCAAAAAACGAGGAACATGATGGCACTGGCGGCAAAAGTCGTGAAACGAACACGCGATAGTTTTCAGTTCGAGATCTCAAAGGAGAACTTTGAATCGTTCTGCGATGCAATCGGTCTCTATCGTCGGGAATTTCTGGAAGCGTTGGACGCCTCCGAGAAGGATCATCGGGCGGGGCGAGTCACCAAGCGGAAGTCGTTACGCGAGCTGATCGACTAGCCGGTCATGCTCGAACTCTCGACGACGGCGACGTTCGATAGACTGTTTAAGAAACTCCCCAAGCCGATCCAACGAAAAGCCGTCGCCAAGACCGATCTTTTCCGAGAGAATCCGTTTCATCCTTCGCTCCACAGCGAGAAATTGCATCCCAAACATCATGAAGTCTGGAGCTTTCGAGTCGATCGAGCCCATCGCATCATCTTCAAGTTCCTCGGTCCCAATCACGTCGAATTCCGGTATATCGGCCATCATCACTTTATCTACGACTACGATCTGTTCAAGTGAGCGTGTGCGGCCCGCAACGCACGCTCTGTGCTGTTGCTCATCGTGTCGCTCAGGGCTATCCGGGCCGTTACCCAGGCCCGACTCATAACCGGCACTGCCTTCGCTGTTGCCATAGCTCTAATGCGTTGGTGGGGTTCGGCGGTCAATGCGGACGGGACTTACGGGACGTGGCGGTATGCCGTCGTCAACAAGGTCTCGGACATTCCCCCTCTGCTTCAGGACCTGCTTCGGTAAGGAGCGCCGTTACTCGTCTCTTTTTTCTCCTCCCTCCCAGAGCTTGACGGTCCGGTCCCAGGAGGCGCTGGCGAGGTATCGGCCGTCCGGCGAGAAGGTCACACAGCGGACGCCCGCGGTGTGACCATGGAGCGTGCGGAAGTTCCGGCCGGTCGCCAAGTCCCAGAACTTGATGGTCTGGTCGTCGCTCGCACTCACCAAGACCTTGCCGTCCGGGGAGACGGCCAGGCTGCGGACCCACCCTTTGTGGCCGGTGAGGGCCTTCTTCTCGACGACGTGCGGCATCTCGAAGAGCTTGATGGTCTTGTCGCGGCTGCCGGTGATCAGGAATTTCGCATCGGGGGTGAAGGTCATGGCGCCGATCCAGTAGTCCATGGGTTTCTGGAACCCGCCGTCGTCCTCGATGAAATAGCCGCGGGTTTCGGTCGAATCTTCTTCATCTCGCCGCCAGTGGCCGTCGTGCAGCACCTTTTCGTCGCCGCTGGGGAGCACTTCCCAAATTTTGATCTTGCCGATGTCGGTGCCGCTGGCCAGGTGGATGCCGTCGGGCGAGAAGGCGACGCAGACCGACCAATGGTGATCGTACTCGTCCTTGCCGAGCAGCGTCATCAGTTCGGTGCCGGTGGTGACTTCCCAAATCTTGATGTCCTTGTTGTGGCTGCCGCGCGCGAGCATGAGGCCGTCGGGCGAGAGCGAGAGGCTGCAGATGCCGTGGTCGTAGCGGGTGAACAACAGTTTCAGCGGCTCCCCGGTCTTGCCGTTCCAGAGTCGGATCGTGCGGTCTTCACTGCCGGTGGCGAGCGTCAGGCCGTCCGGAGTGAAGACGACGGCGCGGATATCGTGAGTATGGCCGCGAAGGGAGCGAAGAAGTCGTCCCGTCTCGATGTCCCACATGCGGACGAGACGGTCGGCGCCGCCGCTCGCAAGGGTTTGACCGTCGGGCGAGAACGCCACGGCCCAGACGCCGTGGGTATGCCCCCGGTAGGTTCGGACTTCTCGGCAGTCTTTCGCCCAGTAGTCCAAACAGTCGATGGGAGGCGCCGGAGCCGTCTCGGTCGGAAAGCCCGGTGGTCCGTTCGGTGCGGGCGTGGTCGTCATCTGTTCGGGCATCACGCAGTCGGCTCTTCGCCCGTCGGCGGAGATCCTTGATTGGCTATCGAAGCGGTCGGTATAATTTCCATCGTCCGCGGCGATCGTAAGAGATGCGCGACGGGCAAGTCAAGCAGCCTTCGGTCGGATGTCCCTTGGCGTTGGAAGACGAACGTTCACTTTGCAAAGGGAGTCCTTGCGACCTCTCGACCATCATTCCGCCGGAAAGGATCGTTGCCGTTTATGGAGATCAGATTTCAGCCCGCCCTGCTTCAAGAAGTGATCGATTCGTTCATCGAAAAAACGGAGCGGGAAGGGGATCCCACTTACTACAAAGAGTTCCATGAGTACGCCGACCCGATCTATGAGAAGTTCGCCCTGGAGGATCGGGAAGGAGAGTTTAAGAAACTCTATCAGTATCTCTTCGGGACCTGGGGGTTTGCGGACATCATCCGTGACTCGTTCGACGAGTACCCGCTGCTCAAGGAAAAGGTGGGCATTGTTCTGGTCAAGGGCGTGCTGAAAGAGGATCAGGAAGGGGTCGATATTCTGCGCAAATGGGGACCGGTCGAAAAGGAGTTGGCCCGTTCATTTGAGGAAAAGGGAATGAAAGGTGTCGGGATCAAGCTGATCCCCCGGCGATTTTATGATCCGGCGCTTACGCGGTACTGCCGACACGAATTGATGCATATCTCCGACATGATCGACCCGGCGTTCGGATACGATCCGGACACCAAAGTGGGGCAGAATCCCGGCGAGGAAACGCTCATCTTGCAACGGTATCGCGTGTTGTGGAGCCTGAGCGTGGACAGTCGGCTGGTCGCCGCGGGCAAAGAACCGATGCTGAGCAAGGAAGATCGGTTCAAGGAATTCCGATCCTGGTATCGAAAAATTCCGCCGCTTCAATTGAGGTCGGTCTTCGAAGGGCTGTGGCAGACTTCGTACTTTACCCATTCCGAATTGATCGAGATGGCTGCCGACACCCTGCGCGTCATGGAGCGGGCCGTTGAGGTCGAGGGAGGGGAAGTTCCGGAAGTCCAGAGCAACAAAATCATGCTCATGCCGGGATTCCCCTGTCCGCTGTGCCGATTTCCCACCTATTCCTGGGTAGAAGATTTGGCGAACAAGGTCGAATCGTATGTCTTGGACTTTATTCGGGACAATCATCCGGGGTGGGACGTGGAGTTCGGAGCCTGCGATCGCTGTGTGGAAGTGTATAAACTGCGCGCCGACGGCGTGACCTAAGTGTCGGCGGTGAAAGGACATGCGCCCTCTTCACCAGCTGTGTGAGGAAAGCAGGAACGCCGTCTCCGGGGGCGATATGTGTGAATAACGAACACGGCCATCCCATGACACCCGATCCCTCATACGGCCGACGCGATTTCCTTAAGGATTCCGTTCGTTCCGTTGCGAAAGCCGCGCGGGAGTTCTCTAAACAAGTGGACGCCGCTCCGGTGCAGAAGGCACCGACGATCCGGACCGATTGGCTGCGCCCGCCCGGCGCTGTCGAGGAGACCCTGTTTCTTGAACTGTGCACGCGGTGCGGCGACTGTATCAAGGTTTGTCCGCCGAGAGCGATCGTGGCCCACGAGGGCGATGCCACGCCGATCTTGTTCGCGGATCAGGCTCCGTGCCAGTTGTGCGAAGACTTTCCTTGTATCGCCGCGTGCCAAACGGGGGCTTTGGAGCCCGTCGGCGGGATTCATGAAGTCCGAATGGGCTGCGCGGTCGTATCCCACTCTCGTTGCACGGCGGGACAAGGTTGCCATGCCTGTGTGTCCCACTGTCCGACGCAGGCGCTGGCGATGGATTTTCATCTGATGCAGGTGGCGGTTGTGGAAAATAGGTGCGTCGGGTGCGGGATGTGCGAGAAAATTTGCAAAACGGTCAATGATCACGTGGCGATTCGTGTGATGCCGAACGGTCGGCCTATGCAGGTGAAATCATGAGAGAGGCGATGCGTTCTCCGATGTCCACCGATTGTCGAAGGACATTCAGGCATCGCAAGACGGTTTTTCGCCGGGAGAGGATGGTTCTCCCTTGACAATCTTCAGGCCATTTCATATACATACCAAGGTTTCGGTTCGAGAGGGTGGTCGGCCGGCGAGTCGTTTCCAAAATCGCCGGTGCGGCGAGCGACCCGACGGGCCGGAGAATACGCGATGACAATCAAACAGCCTGTGCCGAACGTATCCTCTTCTCCCCCAGGCGCCGTGATTCAGGCTTCCCCCACGGTCAAAGACTCCCCGGCGGTTGAACGGGCGTTGAATCGCAGCAAGATCTATCTGCTCATCTCCTGGAGCATGCTGTATCCGGAAGACGAGGAATTTCTTGATTATCTGCGGTGCGGTGAGTTCGTCGAAGACGGTCGCGCCGCCCTGGAGACCTTGGAAGCCATGCTGGATGGACAAGGGGGCCAGCGGGCCGTCCGGGCGTTGGCGGCGATCAAGAAACAGATCGATCTGGTCGAGGCGCTGAGCACCTCCGAGTGCGCCAATTGGCAACTCAGCGATTTGCAAGCGGAGCATCGCCGGGTCTTCAGCAACGTGATTACGCTCGATTGTCCACCGTATGAAACTTTGTTCGGCAACGATCACGTGTTCGCGCAATCGCATGTGATGGGCGATATCGCCGGCTTCTATCGGGCGTTCGGAGTAGAGTTGTCCAAAGACATCCATGAGCGACTCGATCATCTGAGCGTCGAGTTCGAGTTCATGCATTTTCTTGCCTACAAAGAATCCTATTCACGGTGCCACGACGGCGCGGAGAAAACGGAGATCGTCGTGGAGGCCCAGAAGAAATTCGTCAAGAATCACATCGGCCGGTGGGTTCCCCTGTTTTGCCGTATGCTTGCCAAGAAGGCGGATTACGGTCTCTTTAAGCTGGTGGCTGACATGACGGCCGAATGGATCGACTTTGAAACCGCCTTTTGGGGCGTGACGCCGCAGCCCTATACGGAGACGGATTATCGGCCGGCGACGTTCAGTTCTCCGGAAGGGCAGACCTACGAATGCGGAGCCCAGGATCAGGGGAATGAGCTGAGTCTTTTGCTCAATGAAGTGGGTGCGCAGTCGTTTATGGAAATCAAAGAGAAGGAACAGGACAGCGGCAACACGGGCCCCGTTGGAACCGCCTGACGTTCCGATGGTCGGCTCCGAGCGAGTCCATGTTTGCTTGTTTGAAGGAAGACCATTCTAAGTTGAGAGGAGGGGGTAGGTATATGCGCATAGTGCAGACGACCAGCAAACGTGTGGTATGGGCCGTGCTGCTCTCTGTCCTCGCCGTCGGCGCGGTTCTGACGGTCGGACAGGTGCCGTTGGCCGTCAGTCAACCGGTCACGATCCCGACCAAAATGATCAAGGGGGCCATTCCGATGGACGGGGCGAACCCGATTTGGGAAAGCGTGCCCGGTGTCGTCGTGCCGCTGAGCGGCCAATTGATTACAACGCCGATGCACCCGAACATCGCGGTCAAATCCATCTTCGTCAAGGCCATGACGAACGGGAAAGAACTGGGGTTGCGACTGGAATGGCTTGATCAGACGAAGAACGATACGGCGATCGGCCCTCAGGATTTCAGAGACCAGGTCGCGGTGATGTTCCCGGTCAATACGTCGGGAGCGCCGCCGTTTCAATGTATGGGACAGTCCGGCGGAACCACCAATATTTGGCGTTGGAACGCCGAGTGGCAGAAAGATCTGGGGAAAGACAGCGCGGGAATTTGGGACGTCGATGATCAATATCCCGGCATTTTTTGGGACTTCTACTATGAGGAGCCGGCGGGTGGGGTGACCTATCCCGACCGCATCGGACGGAGCCTTGGACCGTTCAATCCCGGCATCTGGTCCGGCAACATCATGTCCGATCCCACGTTGCGGGTGAGCTCCGTGGAGGATCTCAATGCCAACGGCTTCAGCACGTTGACGACGCAGGTCCATCAGGATGTCGTCGGGCATGGAGTATGGGAGCCGGCCGGTTCCGTGAAGGGCGGAGCCTATACGGGTCCGACCTGGCGTGTGGTCGTGAAGAGGGCGTTGGAAACGGGCGACGCGAACGATACGCAATTCAAAGCCGGCATGTCCATCCCGATCGCCTTTGCGGTGTGGGACGGCGCCAATATCGAACGGAACGGCATGAAGTCGCTCTCCACCTGGTTTACGCTCAAGCTGTAATCGGTTCGGACCGAGAGGCGGGCCGCACAGTTTGAGAACCGTTCGAAGGCCCCGGGTCATCGTCACCAAGGAGTGGCGATTCGATCCGGGGCCTTTTTTCTGCTGAAGCCGATGGAGAATGCAAACCCTGGTGATGGCGAGACCTTGAGCAGGGTTGCATTTCAATCCGGTCGGGGGCTATAACCCACGAGAGGCCGTTTAATTTCATTCCATCACCTCGATGATTCGACGCACACGGAGCGATTGATCGTATGAAAGTCTCGCTGCTGTTTCCACCCACGTGGCATCCGTCCCAACCGTATTTGAGTCTTCCGTCCCTGACCGGTTTCCTTCGGCAGGGCGGCGTCTCCGACGTGTCGCAACGCGATCTCGGCATCGAATTGTTGGACCGTATGCTGACCAAAGCCTATGGGGCGAGAGTGTATCAGCAGTTGATCGATCTGCACCGTCGGCTGGAGCGAACGGCATCCGGTGATACCGGCCACGGGAGCCGGGAGCATCACGCCAAGGTTACCGAGTCTCTCGATCGATTCGCCTATCTGGCCGAACGGATCGAATTGGCCAAGGCGACGTTGCGGGGAGAGGGATTCTACGATCTCGACGCCTATCGAGCCAGTTTGTTCATGATCGACAAGTGGCTGGAGCTGATTTCGTCCGTTTATTTTCCGACGAGATTGACGGTGGTGGACAATCAGTTCGGCGACTACTCGATCTATTCCTCGAAAGACTTGATGAAGATCGTGTGCGACGAAGCGCGAAATCCCTATCGCACGCTCATGCGGGAGATGTTTCTTCCGTCGATCATCGGCGACAGCCCGGACTTGATCGGCGTGTCGATTACCGCCACGTCCCAGATCATTCCCGGCCTCACGCTTTGCAAGCTGATCAAAGAAGCGGCGCCGGACCTGCACGTCACGATCGGCGGGAGCATCTTTACCCGTCTGGTCGATAACGTTCGCCGATGTCCCAGTCTGTTCGAACTGGCCGACGATATCGTCGTCTTCGAGGGCGAGACCGCATTGCTGGAACTGATCAACCAGTTGGCCGGTAAAAAAGAGTACGGCAAGGTGCCCAATCTGATTCATCGACAGAACGGCAAAATCATCGTCAATCAACCCTTCTACTCGGAGAACGTCAATCGGCTTCCCGCTCCGAACTACGACGGATTTCCGCTCGACCGTTATCTGTCGCCCGAACCGGTGCTGCCGATTCAGTTCTCCCGCGGCTGTTATTACAAGGATTGCGCGTTCTGCGCCCTCACGCTGGATCATCAAAACTTCCGGCAAAAAGATCCGGGACGGACGATCGACGAGCTGGAATGGCTGAAGCAGCGGTACGGAGCCAGGCATTTTTTCTTCACCGACGAATGTTTCGCGCTGGCGCCCACCAGGCGGCTCTGCCAGCAGATGCTCGAGAAGCGGCTCGACGTCAAATGGACCTGCGAAATGCGGTTCGAGAAAAATCTCACACGTGACTTGCTGGCTCTCATGCGGGATGCCGGGTGCTTGAAGATCGTGTTCGGGCTGGAATCGTTCAATCAGCGGGTCATGGATTTGATGAAAAAAGGGATCAAGCAGGAGTGGGTCCGGCGCATCGCCGACGACTGCGTCGATTTGGGGATCGCCGTTCATTGCTACATCATCGTGGGGTTCCCGACGGAAACGGAAGACGAAGCTCTGGAGACCATGAACTTCATCGTGGAAAACCGCAGGCTCCATGAGTCGTTCGGGTTCTCTTGTCAGCCCTGTCTGTTCGATTTGGAGAAAGAGGCCCCGATCATGAGCGATCCTGCCGAATACGGCATTCGGCGAATCATGCGGCCGTCGTCCGAGGATCTGAGCCTCGGATTTTTTTACGAGGTGCAAGGCGGCATGACGCCGGATCAAGCCGAGCGAGTCTATCAATACGTCTATGAGCGGATCAGCGAGGTGGTCTGCGAGCTGCCGTTCAACTACTCGATGGCCGATGGATTGCTGTATATCGGGCGAGCCAAGGAAGCCGGCATTCAAACGCCTCAGGCGATCGGTTCGTAGGTTCGTGATCCGGTCGGTTTGGGGCCGTCCGGCGTTGACCTCATTTTTTTGCGATGGATATAATACTCGCCGACTCAAGGCGTATTCGTCATGAAGGCCTCCATTCTTCTAGGCAATCGGCCGCCGGGAAAGATCGGGGATTTCGGTCCCCTCTTTGAGTACGCCGTTAAACTCACGCTGTTGGCCTCGTTTCTCGAACTGGTTCTGTATCGACTGGCGTCCCGCTTAGGAATGCACCTGAGCAAGATGGCGGCGGAGCATGCCTGGATCACTCCCACGTTCACCACGTTGACGGCGGTCGGAGCGTGGTTGCTGAACATCGTGGCCGTGCTCCTGTTCCTGAGCCTTGTCGTGATCATGACGCAGCGCGGCATGGGGGCCGATGCCGGGTGGCCGGCCAAATCGGCGATGGCGTCCACTGTCCTGTTGTTGGTGCTGACCGTTGCGTTTTTGTTCGTGCAGCCGGGAATGCTGGGCGCCGTAATCTACAACGGCGTGGCACTGATGACGCTCGCGTTTCTGACGGTGGAGTACTGGGCTTCCCATCAGGAACGAATCGGGCGCCTGCTGGTGACCGTGTATGTGTCGGGCATCGGAGGTTGGTTGTATTACCAAATCGTCTCCACGGCCTATAGTTTGGCCGGAACGTTGGACGCGCCTCCGTTGGTCTATGAGTCGCACCGAGCCGGTGAGGCGCTGATGGTGTTGGCGAGCATGCTGGTCTACGCAGCCTATGGGCGCGGGCTTTCCCTTCGCGTGAAGAACCGGCGCCAACGGAGTCGGGCGATGTGGTTTTGGACCGTAAGCGGCTCCGTCTTTCTGCTGCTGATTTTTTTCGATTACCTGTTGGAACGGTACAATCCGGCCTTGGCGTCCGCCGCTCGACAAGCCTCGCAGGGGATCGGTTGGATTTTCCAATTCGGCATGGGCTACACGTTTTATCTCCCCTTCGCCCTCTATCTCGTCGGCTTCCTGTGTTGGGGGTATAGCGTCGTGAAACTGTTGCTGATGGGACGACTGGCCGGGTACGGCATCGGGCTGATGTTCATCGCAGGCTATGCTCTCATGTTTTCCAATCTGACCTTGATGGTGATCCTTGGTATGATGTTGTTGACGATCGATCGAGCGAGACCGGCGGTCGCGGGATCGCAGACGGCGACCGAAGAGGCGTTGCTGGGATCGTCGGATCCGTTGGTCGTGAAGGAAGCCTGACCGGTACGGTCGAGGGAACGATACGCAAACAGAAAAGGAACGTTTTCCGATGGAGACACAGATCCCGATGTCCGAACCCACGCCGCCTTCTTCCGGCTCGGCGGCCGTTGATCCCGGCGATCAGCCGCTGTCGCCCGAAGAAGAAATCGCCGGCATTGAAAAGTTGCTCGCGGAAGAGCCGGACGATTTTCACGCGCGAAGTCGGCTCGGAGAGCTGTATTTCCGACAGGGGCGCCTCGACGATGCGCTGATGGAAGTCAAAAAAACCATCGAAATGGCCGAAGGTTTGCGGGCGGAAATGAACCGGTCGCTGGCCATGTATTATTCGAATCTGGGGACGATCTACGCGACGAAGAACATGATGGATGAGGCGGAAGCCCAGTTCCGACACGCCTTGGAAGTATTCCCCCAGGACGTGTTGGCGTTGTTCAATCTGGGGCGCCTGTACGCGGACAAAAAGAAATACATGGAGGCAAAGGGATTTTTCGAGCGTCTGGTCGAAATCACGCCGGAAGACCCCATCGCGTGGTACAACTTGGCGGGCGTCTATATCGAGTTGGACAATCCTCAAGTGTCGGACTACAACACGATCGACATGGGGATTCAGTGTTATCTTAGAACGCTCGAGCTGGACCCGAAACATTTGGAGTCGAGTTATAAGTTGATGGAGGTCGCGCTCAATCATAAAAAGACCGATTTGGCGATGACCGTCATGGAAAACGCCGTCGAGCATAATCCCGACGAGCCGTTGGCGTATTACAATCTCATCAATGTCTACGATAAGTGCAAAATGTTCGACAAGGCCGAAGAAGTTCGCAAGCGATTGCGAGAGCGGTTCGCCAAAAAAGCGAAAGACGAGTCCGGATCCTGACCCATCTTTACGAAGGAGCGCGCCATGTTTGGAAGTCTCGGATTCACGGAGCTGGTGCTGATTCTGTTCATCGTGCTGATTATTTTCGGCGCGGGCAAGCTTCCCCAATTGGGAGAGGGGTTGGGGAAAGCCATCAAAGGATTCAAAAAGTCCGTGCATGAGGCGGACGCGATCGAGGCGGAAGCCCAGGCTCAGGCCGTGGCGCAACAACAGGCGATTCCTCCCCAGCCGGCGAGCGCTCCGTCGGCTCAAGCGCCCGCTGTGAGTCAGCCGGCGGCCGGTGTGCAACCTGCTCCGCCCGCGTAGCCGTTCGTGAGGGGAAACCGTCCCGTGGACACGCAACTGACGTCGAAAGGAACGGGTGTGCGGACGGCCGTCGGGCTGATCGACACGTTTGCCGGCAACGGGAAGGCCCGCAGCACGGGCGACGGCAAGCCGGCGGTCAAGGCGGGGATTCCGCTTCCTCACCATGCCGCGCTGGACAAGGACGAACAATGGCTCTATTTCGCGGAGTCCGGTTCGGATCGCGTCCGCCGCATCAATCTTCAGACCGGGACAATTCACAATTTTGCCGGAATCGGCGAGACTTGTTATTGCGGGGACGACGGCCCGTGCGGCGAGGCCGGACTGTACCTGCCGTTGGACGTGGCGTTTGATTCCCAAAACAACCTGTACATTTGCGATTCGGGGAGCAATCGCATCCGCAAGGTGGACCGCGATACCGGCATCATCACGACGGTGGTGGGAACCGGACAACACGGTTTTAACGGCGACGGTCCGGCCACGGAGGTGAATCTCACTTGGCCGGCGGCCATCGCGTTCGACCAGGATGACGTGCTCTATATCGCGGATACCCAGGCGCATCGGGTGAGGCGGTATGACCCCAAGACCGGCATGGTGACGACGATCGCCGGCATCTGGACGGAGGAGGACGAGGCCCGCGATCAGCCGTTGGTCGCCCGCAATCTGGTCGTGCTCTCCGGTGACGCCATCGGCATCGATTTCAGCGACGATCAGGGGTGGCTCATGCCGGTTTGCTCCGACGGATTGGATCTGTCGCTGTATCTCGACGATGGGCGACCGGCTCTGGAGGCGCGGTTGTACGATGTCGTCGGGCTCGCCGTCGATCGGAACGACGATCTGTACCTTGTGGACAAAGGCAGCAACCGAATCAGAAAAATCGATCGGAGGACGGGGGTGATCCGTACTGTAGCCGGGGTATGTCGATACGGCTACGACGGGGACGGCAAGCCGGCCGTCAGGGCCATGCTGCATGCGCCGGAGGCGATAGCGATCGATCGCGAGAACAATCTGTACATCTCCGACACGATGAATCATCGGGTGCGGAAAGTGGACGCCGCGACCGGCGTCATCACGACGGTGGCGGGCACCGGCGACAGCGGCTACGAGGACAATCACATGGGCGGCTGCGGCGCCGCGCGGTTTGTCGCCAAAGAGTCGGCCGGTCTGTTGAAGCCGGGCGAGGGGCTTCTCGGCATCGAGGCGGTCGTCAACGCTCCCGTCGGGTTGGCGATGGATTCACAGGGGTGTCTCTACATCTGCGAACGGGGAGAAAACAGGATACGCCGGCTGAGGCTCGCATGAACCCATACGCGCCCTGCGCAGGCGCATCTCGCCCGACGTGCCGAAGCATTGCGTTTGCCGGACGGAGCGCGACGGGGAATGAAGGTTCTTCGTGGTGCGAATGACAAACCTTTTGAGTGCCCGTTCCCGCTTGCTCGCGTGTCTCGTCGGTCTCCTCTTCACGGCCGGCCTTCTTGGGGGATTTGGAATTCCTCTTGTCAGTTCGGAGGGAATCGGCATCCGTTCTCATTTGATCGAAGGCGACATCCCCGTCGCCCCGGACGATGCCGCGTGGAGTAAGATCCCGCGGATGACGATCCCGCTGAGCGGGCAGATCGTTACGCGCCCGGCGTGGCCGGAGCCGTCCGCGCGGACGCTCGATGTGCGATCCGTCCATAACGGGCGGGAGATCGCCTTTCTTCTCGAGTGGCAGGATAATACGAAAAACGACAGGCTTACGCCGGGAACGTTCCGGGACGGAGTGGCGATCGGCCTTCCTCTCGGCGACGCCCCGGCGTTCTTTTGCATGGGCCAACTGGACCATTACATCAACATGTGGCATTGGAAGGCGGATTGGCAGAGCGACATCGACCGGCGAGCGGCTCGGGCTTCGGAAAAAAAAGAAGGCGGCGTGCGAACGTTTGAAGTGATCCCGCGCCGGGTGTCCTCGGTGGAAGACTTGATTGGGGGCGGATTCAGCACGTTGACGACGAAGGAAAAACAAGGTCGCGTGCAGGGCAAGGCGCTGTGGAAGGACGGAGTCTGGCGCGTGGTCATGTACAGATCGCTCGCGAGCGAAGAGCAAGAGAACGAAGCGAAACTGATTCCCGGCCGCGTTCAAACCGTCTCGTTCGCCGTATGGAACGGGGAGAATAAAGAGCGAAACGGCCAAAAGGCCGTGGCGCCGTGGTTTCAACTGAATATCGATCCGCTTCCGAACTGAAGGGCGAATGATAACGAGATGGCGCCGACCGGCGTTAATGCTGCTCGCCGTTTTGCTGGCCTCCGATCTTACGGTCGCCGACGACGCGGCGCGGACCGAGATCATGACGGAAGAGGAAGCGGCTCGGCTGGGAGAAGAGTTCGGAGTCGTGGTCGGCGCCGTGGATGAAGAGATTCAACGGGAGCTGAAGCTCCAACGGCCGCAAGGCGTGGCGGTGTTCGAAGTCATCGGCAATTCACGGGCCGACTACGCCGGCATCAAGGTCCGGTCGGTGATCAAGGAAATCGATAAGCAGGAAATTCGGAACATGACGGAGTTCGGACTGGCCTTGAAGAAGGCGATGAAGAGCTGCAATTTCACCGTCGGGACATATGAACCGGCCGATCCCGGCGATCCGGTCGGATGGGGTGTGAATTTCCATTTTGTCGGCTGCAAGCGGGATTAGCGGACATCGACGAGGTCTGAACGGAATACGCCGGGGGGCTTGTATGCGGGGGGGGCGGGTGGGGGCTGTCAGGGAGATCGGGATGCTGGTCTTGCTTGCGCTGCTCGCTCTGCCGGTCGGCGGGGCTCAGGGACAGGTGACGGCCCGACAGCCGGAGGAGGAGAAGACGTTCGGATGGGTGAGCGACATTGAAAAGGTTTTCGTCAGGTCTGAAGATTGCAAACAATGTCACGTGCGACACTATGAAGAATGGAAGGGTGCCAGAGAGCAGACGCCGGATTTGAAAACGTTCGGGCGAGTCGACGCGGCGTTGTTGCACGGCACATCGTCGGAGTCCCCCGTGTTTCGGACGGTCTTGGGGTTGTGGATTCAGACGAATCCGACTCCGGACGAACACAGCCGCTGTCTTTCGTGCCACGTTCCCGCCGCCACGGTTTTTCCCCAGTACGCGGAACACATCACGGCGCATATTTTGGCGGGTCGACCTCTTGTCGAAGGCATCGGCTGCGCATCCTGCCATTTGATTCACGCCGTCGAGCAGACGCCGAATCAGCCGCCGACGTTCAAGCTCAAACCGGGCCCCGTCTTCTATGGACCGTTTGCCGATCCCGAGGAGAATTTGGTCCATCAGGCGGCGCAGGCGCCGGTGTTTCGTGAAGTGGCCTTTTGCGCGGCCTGTCATTTCGACAAGGTGAAAGACGTGACGCAAAAGGAGCTGCCCGGAGAAATTCTTGCGGGCATGACCTGTCAAGACTGCCATATGGAGCCCTCGACCGGCAGCTCGACTTCGAGGCGGGGAGCCGTCACCAGGGCTATCGGGCGGCATTGGTTTCGAGGCGTGGTGGGGGCCGGCACCATGCTGAGGAATCGCAACCTCCAAGCCGAATGGACGCCTCGCATCGACATCGATGCGAAACGTGCCGGGGAGGCGATCGAGGGAACCGTGCTGGTCAAGATCGGAAGTCTTCCACACAGTTTTCCCGACGGAGATCCGATCTTGAAACAATTCTTTCTGATTGTGACGGTCAAGGACGCGCGGGGGCGCGTGTTGGCCGAAGAGACCAAACGATTTGGATTGCCGTACGACAAGATTCTACGCGGCCCGATTCCCGACCCCTTCATCAAAGGAGGCAACACCAGGAAGGTGCCGTTTGCCTTGACGCTCCCCGACGGCGCGACCCCCGCGTTCGTGGAAGCGGTGCTGACCTATGCGCTCATTCCGACTCCCGATCCGGCGTTGAGGGAAAAGTATCTGTCCACGTTGCGTTCCGACAAGGAGCGGGATGAGGCCGGTCGAATCATCGACGACTATGCGAAACCGCGCATGCTGACGTACCGCGCAAAGGCGTTGTAATCAGGACGAAACGCGATCGATCGAGCCGATCATGACGCGAACGAATAGATGAGGCGGGAGGTCATGCGTGACGATGAACCGGTTGCGGGACGATGACCCCCGAACGCCGTTTGGAGAACAAGGTCGTTAAGATAATGGATGGCCGTACCGGGCCCGGGTATCGACCCGTCGTGCCGATCGTCGCGTCGGCCGTTTGGTTCTGCGTCCTTGTCGGCTGGGTGTCCGATGGAGCGTCGCAGGACCCCAGGCCGCAGGCGATCGTCGAAAAGGCCTTCCCCCATTCGAACAAGTGCAAACGGTGCCACGAACGGGTGTTTGAGGAATGGGAGCTGTCGCCCCTCTCAAAGTCCATTCATTCCCCCGCCTTCCGCGCCTCTCTCGATCTGTTTCTCAAGTCGCCCGGCGGTAAAGACAAAAGTCTTTGCTTCCGGTGCCATGCCCCTCACGTCCGCGCGGCTCCGGATCACGTCCAATTGTTTATCGATCAAACCATGTCCGGCGACCCGTCGCTCGACGGAGTCGCTTGCTCACAGTGTCATTTGATCAAACAAGTGGATCGCGCGAAACATCCGCCGGAGCCGAACTATGAGACCGACAGCAAGATGTTATACGGCCCCTACAAAGACGCCGTCCAAAACCTGGCCCACCAATCGAAAGAGGCGGATGTGTTTCAGAAGTCCGATCTCTGTCTCAACTGCCACCAATCGGTGCCGTCCGCGGCCAATCTCGGAAAGGCCAACGACTTGCTGGGAAATTGGGATAAGAGCCAGGCGGTGAAGGCCGGGAGGGAATGCCAGTATTGTCACATGCCCGAGCAGGTCGGCGAATCGGCCAACGGGGAGAA
This sequence comes from Nitrospira sp., assembly GCA_024331085.1. Taxonomy (GTDB): domain Bacteria; phylum Nitrospirota; class Nitrospiria; order Nitrospirales; family Nitrospiraceae; genus Nitrospira_D. The sequence goes on from JANDJG010000032.1 coordinate 20,947, forward strand.
AAAGCGCAAGGTGGCCAACCATACGTTCCCGGGCCGCATCGGCAAGCTGCGTCAGGAGGCGGCCAAGTTGGACGTGCAAACGAACGTCGAAGGCGACAAAACGACGGTCACGATAAAGGTCAAAAGTTTGGTGCCGCATAATTTGCCGACAACCCATCCGGGGTGGGCCACAGTCCTCTTGAATCTTGAGATCAAGGGCAAGAATCTCACGACCGTCTTTGCGGACAGCAGAATGTATGGGAGGACCTACCTGAACGCCAAGGGGGAGAGGACCGTGTTCGATTTTGAAGCGGTGAAGGTCCTAGATGATACGGTGCTGAAACCGGAAGAGACACGGGTCGAAACCTTTTCCTTCCCGACGCCGAAAGATACCCGCACCTTCGACGTCGAAGTCACCTTGAATTACGGGCCGATTACGGGTCCGCCTTCCTTTCTTGAAAGGGTCGAAGCCGAATCCTCCAAAGGTTCCCAGGACCCTGTCTTCCAACCGATCGAGATCGTCAGGCGAACGGAGAACGTGCCGGTCGGCAAATAGCTACCAAGCACCAAACCGCAGAGGAAGCGGACGTGTGTTTGATCGGAGGGGTCACCCTCGGATGATCCCGATGCAGATGGCATGGGCGACGAAGCGCCCGTAGGATGTGCCGCGGACCTCTTCCCAGTTGGCCTCCGCCCAATAATTCCGTGTTGAAGTCCGTTTCAGGAAGTGGTGCGTGGTAAACGGACTCATGCCTCTGTCGAGCAAGTCGTCGAAGTACCGGTTATAGCCGATCGGCAGACTGGCGGCGAGCATGCCGCCGGGTGTTAAGCAGATCGAGCGCAGATGTTCGATCGCCCGGAGGAGCTTGGGCGGATCCCCGGGCTCTTCGTCCCATCCGATATGTTCCAACGTGGAGATGCTGACGATCAGATCGTATCGCCGTCGAGGCGTGAACTCGGTGATGTCTTGATTGATCACTCCCGGACTCACTTCGTATTTATCGACGACGTCATGCTGAACGGGGAAATAGTGAGAGAGTACATTGCCGACTTCGAGAATCCGTGCATTGCGATGGCGTAAGAGAATCTCTCGAAAAATCGGGATTTCGACGCCTCGTTCGTTTTTCCAGGTCTTGTTATATGGGTGATAGAGATACTCGTATTCCCTGCCGTCAAAGCGGAAGGTTTTGTCTCGCAGACAGCGGGTGAGTCGCATTTTTAGAAAACGCCAGTACGGCCGGACGATGCCCTCGTCCGTCGGCTTTCCCGTGTAGTCGTAGGTGTAGGACACAAAGTGTTGCGGAAGGTTATTCGAAGATGATGCGGGAGCCGGGCGATTTCATCTTAAAAATCTGGAGCGCGCTGTAGATGCCCTTGGCCGGGTGATTCAGGATCAGACGGGAGTTGGTGATGTGGGTGTCGAGCAGTTCATATTGCCCGCCGCTGTAGTACAAATCGCAATCGTCGATTTGGCAGTTCTTATAGACGTGATTATCCAGCGCGAGCTTCGCTTTGCTGAACGTCTGCCCGTCGATCACGATATAGTTCGGTTCCAATCCCATCGACTTCGTCCTAAGCCAGGTCCATGATAGCAAAGTCGGCATGCGCCGTAAACCGGACGTTATGGTTGCGGATGAGCGGTTGACTTGTTTTATAGGGACTGGCAATTGCGATTGCATGCCAGAGCGCCGGGGATGTTTCGAGAGTTTTTCAACGTAGCCCCACGCCAAATCCGATCTAATCAGCGAACCCGACCAGGGCTAGCAGATACAGCCGGCCAAACTTTGGCTTGCACCGTCTCCGGGAGCTGTATACAATACCGCGGCTTTTCAGGCAGTTAGCCTCTCGCTGCTCCTGCATTGGTCCGGCGGTTTCCCCACTCGCCTCATGTACTTTCGATGGGTTGAAGCCACGGGAGCCGTGTGACATAAGAGGCATGTTTATCCACCAGGAGGAAATCCCGTGAGTGATTCAGCGATTGTGACGTTTGCATTGATTGCCGCCGTGGCCGGTATCGGTTACGGTCTGTATCTGGCCATGTGGGTGTTTAAACTGGATGCCGGCAACGCCAAGATGCAGGAGATTGCCAAGGCGATTCAGGAAGGAGCCGGCGCCTACATGAACCGGCAGTATAAGACCATCGGGGTCGTCGCGACCGTGCTCTTTATCGTGTTGGCGGCGGCGGGGGCGGTGTCCGAGAAGTTCGGCTTGCTGACGGCGGTCGGGTTTTTGGTGGGGGCCGGCGCATCGGCCATTGCCGGTTACGTGGGCATGATCATCGCCGTTCGAGCGAACGTGAGGACGGCGCAAGCGGCTCATGATGGATTGAATGCCGCGCTGACGGTCGCGTTTCGGGGAGGAGCCGTCACCGGGCTGCTGTTGATCGGCCTGGGCCTGTTGGCGATTACCGGCTTTTATACGATCGCGCAATCGATCGCGGGACAAGAGAAAGCCATCCATGCTCTGCTGAGTCTGGGATTCGGCGGCAGTTTGATTTCCGTGTTCGCCCGTGTCGGCGGCGGTATTTACACCAAGGCGGCGGACGTCGGAGCGGATCTTGTCGGTAAAGTGGAAGCCGGCATTCCGGAGGACGACCCGCGCAATCCGGCGGTGATTGCGGACAACGTCGGCGACAACGTCGGCGACTGCGCCGGCATGGCGGCGGACCTGTTCGAAACCTACGCGGTCACGACGGTGGCGGCGATGGTCTTGGCGTTTACCATGTTCAAGGGGGCCACCGCGCCGATTTTGTATCCGTTGGCGTTGGGCGGCGTCACGATCTTCGCGACCATCATCGGCATTCTCTTCGTCAA
>JANDJG010000135.1 GCA_024331085.1 Nitrospira sp.
TGCCGGTGATGAACCGCCTGTTTCACACGGTTCCGATCGACGGGACGGCTTGGGCGTTGGTGCTCTCGGTGGCCCTCGTCGGCTATGTCGTGGTGGAAGTCGAAACCTGGTTGCGCAAACAGTGGAAACGGCGTGATCGATCGGGCGAAGCGGCGCGAGGTCGCGCGGCGTAACTCGGCGGCAGGAGGTCTCGGCGGAAGGTTGCTTGTCGCCGTTGGTGTCCCCCGATAGGCCGCCTCAACGCTGGAGCGACAGGTCGTCCGAGCTTCCCGCAAAAAAGGAGCCGGAGATGGACCCGTTGTTGCTGTTGGGAATTCTGGCCTTTGTCATCGGATTCGTCGGGGTGTTGGTTCTCATCAAAGGAAAGCGTAATAAGAGAGGCTCGTGAAGGAGACTTCTCTGCGTTCCCGTCCCGCTGTTCCTTCCGCCCCATACGGGGTTGTGTTTGACGACGATCCATCGTTCCTGAAATTCACGCCTCAGATGTGCCGAAGAATTTTTGTTTTGACCGTTCTTGGCATCGGTTTATGTCTCTCTGATTCGTGGTGCCATGCCGAAGAGTCGGGCCCGCAGCTTCCGGCCTGGATGATCCGATCTGCGCCGCTGTTACCGGCCGACCCGTCTCATTCCATCTCAGCGACCGGCGGGGCGCCGGATCCTGGTCCGAATCGGCAGCTTGCCGTTGCCGATACGCCGAGAACCATCGAACGGGTGTCTGGCGAAGAGAAGGGCCCCCGCATCCCGGAGCCGATAGTGTTCGATCTCGTCCGCCCGCTGGGTGCCCTGAAAGGCGAGGTGGAGATCAACACGTTAGGGATGGTTCCCCTTTCGCGCAAAATCGGGAAGGTGGACGGGGCGACCGACCCGCTGGGGCTGGTGCGGCGCAGTCCGGATCGACAGGGAGTGGAGTGGGCGCCGGAAATCGAATACGTGCTGATGGACGGGCTCGCCGTCGAGTTCGAGTTGCCGATGGAAACTCTTTCCGTCGAAGCCTATAAGGTGGCCGCCCAGGCGACCTTCGGTTCCCTCTTCCATCATCGATTCATTCACGGGGCGCAAGTCATCGCCCAGTACAATACCGATCCCCGATTTTGGACCACGACGTGGCTGTACCTGGCCGGGGTTCGGCTCGACAAGACTTGGAGCCTCTTCGGGATGGTCGGCCCCCGCTTCGAGCATGGGGAGACATTCAACGGATTCCATAAGGAATTTCTTAGCAATGTAACCTTGTTCGCCGACGTCACGGATCGATTCGTGGCGGGGGTGGAAACGAATTTCGCGCAGGTGCTCGGCGGCCATTCGACGGTGTTGGTCATGCCGCAGGTCCATTATGAAGTGGATTTTCATTGGATGGCCCAGGCTGGGGTCGGTGTGCGGATCACCAACGATTTGACGATTCCGGTCATCGGTTTCCGACTCATACGTGAATTCTGACCCGATCGTGCCTTGTCGCCGTATGTCGCGGTCGCGGAGTGCTGAACAGGCATGAGAAGGAGAGGAAGGTCGTGTGCTTGGGGAGACGGTGAGTCACGAGGTCCTCGGAAAAACATGTGAACTTCACGGGGAAAATATGCTATCGAAAGAGGGGTTTCGCGTGTCTGCAGACAAGGATCGATCATAAAGATCTCAGTATAATCGAGGGAGGCCATGAATCGGAGAAGAGCGATTTCATTATGGGCGATCGGCATTGTCGGGGTGACCGTCTTGTTGGCCGGATCGGCTTACGCGGATCAACAGGACGCCAAACAAGGTGAGAAACAGCCTGAACCGGTTCGCGATTGTCGGTTCGGCCAAAGCGACAATCGGGCGACCAGCGAGGCGTTTCCCTCCGACGACGTGTTTCGCCCGCTCATGGCAGACCCCAAACAACCGCAGTTCTTCGCGATCTGGCAACATTTTCGTCCCCGCAACGGTGGGTCTTCTTTCAATTGGGGCTCGGTGGCCATCGGCGAAAACTTCGGCTTCTATACCAAGCGGCAAGGATGCGACGGTTGGCAGGTGGGACTGTTGACGGGCATATTTGCCCAGTTCAATTTGGATCAGAAGAACGCCGAGTTGATGAACACCGATTTCAATGTGGGCATTCCTCTATCCTGGCGATCGGGGAATTGGTCGGCGCGACTCCGGTATTATCATCAGAGCAGTCACCTGGGCGATGAATTCTTGGAAAGAAACCAAGGGACGGGCTTTCGGCGGCTGACCATCTCGTTCGAGGAGGTGGACGGGATTCTGTCTTATGATTACCGGTGGCTGCGGCTTTATGGCGGCGGAGGCATTCTGGTGCATCGCGAACCGGATACGGTGGATCGGTTGCGGCTCCAATGGGGATTTGAGGCGCGAGCTCCCTCGCTGGCCATGCCGGGGCCGTTCACGTTCCTGAACCGTCTGGCGGTGACGCCCCTGCTGTCCGCCGACTTCAAGTCGCTGGAGCAGCACGGTTGGCTCATCGACACCAGCGTGCTCGGCGGGTTCGAATGGTCTCGACCGGATTCGCAACGGCGGTTCCGGATCATGGCCGCTTACTATTACGGCCACAATCCATACGGGCAGTTTTTTATCAATCAAAAGATCGAGGCGATCGGCGTGGGGGCTTACTTTATCTTTTAGGCAGGGGATTTGAACGGGGGGTGCGAGCCATGGGACCCAAAGGGGGGATGCCGCCGATGAACAACAAGGTTTCCTTCTCCATTTGGTACATCTTCCTCGCCATCATGGCCGTGGTGCTGGTGCACGACCTCATCGTGGCCATGAACAAGGTCGAAGAGGTTCCCTACAGTCAGTTCAAAAAATGGGTGAAGGAGGGCAAGGTGGCGGAGGTGGCGGTCACCAGCCACACGCTCACCGGCAAGCTGAAGCCGGAAGGGGAAGAAAAGGTCGGACAGTTGTTCACGACGGTGCGCGTCGAGGACCCTGATTTGGTGCGCGAGCTCAACACGCATGGAGTCGAGTTTGCCGGCGTGATTGAAAGTACGTTCTGGCGCGATCTTTTGTCATGGATTGTGCCCGTTGCGCTGTTCGTCGGGATCTGGATGTTCATTCTTCGCCGGATGGGTCAGGCCCAGGGCGGGTTCATGCAGGTGGGCCAGTCCAAAGCGAAGATCTATATGGAGAAGGACATCAAGGTGCGGTTTTCCGACGTCGCCGGCGTGGACGAGGCGAAAGAGGAACTGCGCGAGGTGATCGAGTTCCTCAAGACTCCGGAGAAGTTCACGAAACTGGGCGGGAAAATTCCGAAAGGGATTCTGCTGGTCGGCCCGCCGGGAACCGGGAAAACGCTGCTGGCCAAGGCGGTGGCCGGCGAGGCCGGCGTGCCGTTTTTCAGCATCAGCGGGTCGGAGTTCGTTGAAATGTTCGTGGGCGTCGGCGCCGCCCGGGTGCGGGATCTCTTCGAGCAGGCCAAGACGAAAGCGCCCTGCATTATTTTCATTGATGAGCTCGATGCGCTGGGGAAAGCGCGCGGCATGGGACCGATGGCGCACGAAGAACGGGAGCAGACATTGAACCAGCTCCTGGTCGAAATGGACGGATTCGATCCACGGGTCGGCGTGATCCTCATGGCGGCGACCAATCGACCGGAGATTTTGGACCCGGCGCTGCTGCGTGCGGGGCGGTTCGATCGTCACGTGACGGTCGATCGCCCGGACAAGCTCGGCCGCCTGGCCATCTTGCGCGTCCATGCCAAACAAGTGGCGTTGGGGGCCGATGCCGATCTGGAGACCGTGGCCGCCATGACTCCCGGATTTTCCGGGGCCGATTTGGCGAACGTCATCAACGAAGCGGCGCTGTTGTCCGTGCGGCGCGGCAAGGACAAAGTCGGGGCGTCCGAATTGCAAGAGGCGGTGGAGCGCGTCATCGCCGGGTTGGAAAAGAAAAATCGCGTGCTCAATAAAATGGAGAAGGAACGGGTCGCCTATCATGAGACGGGCCATGCCCTGGTCGCCCTGTCGGTTCCCGGCGCGGATCAAGTCCAGAAAATTTCGATCATTCCTCGCGGCGTCGCCGCGTTGGGGTACACGCTTCAACTTCCCACGGAAGACCGGTTTCTCATGACCAAGTCCGAACTCGAGAATAAAATCGCCGTTCTGTTGGGCGGTCGGATCGCCGAGGAATTGACCTTCGGCGAAGCCTCGACCGGCGCGCAAAACGATCTGGTGAAGGCCACGGACATCGCCAAGAGCATGGTCAAGGCCTACGGGATGAGCGACAAACTGGGGACCATCGCGTTGGAACGGGATCGGCAGCCGCAGTTTCTCCAGATCTCGGTGGGATCCGAGAAGGGCGATTATTCGGAGCAGACGGCCAGGGAGATCGATTGCGAGGTGCGCCGCATCGTCGATGAACAGTACGAGCGGGTGAAACGGTTGCTGGAATCGAAAAAAGCCGCGTTGCAACAGGGGGCGAAGCTCTTGCTGGAGCGGGAAGTGATCAGCGGGCCGGATCTCCAAGCCATTATGGAGAAAACGTGAGCGAACCGCTGAGGCGCGAGCGGGATGCGCTCCGGCGACGGAAGTCGCCTTTGCTCGACTGAAGCCGCCTTCGCTTATTGGATCGCGGAATCGCGTGGGATCGCCGAACGAACCATGCCGGTGGAACAGCAGGCCATCATCTCCGTGAGCGGCGACGTGGTGCAGTGCCGGGGAGTCTGGACCTTGTCGAACCTGAACGACCTGGAGCGCCGCATCGAGCGGCTTCGATGGCCCGCGGCATCGGAGGTGATCTGCGACGTCGGCGAGGTGACCGCCATGGATACGGGCGGGGCGTTGTTGTTGCAGCGGATCGAGAGCGATCTCGCTCGCAGGGGAAAAGCCGTCTCCGTTCGAGGGCTCAAGCCGGAGTTCGCCGAGCTGGTTCGGATGGTCCAAGCGAAGGCGCGGCTCAACCACGCTTCCCCGGCTCAACAGGCCGGATGGGAGAAGCCGCCGCTTCAATCCGTCAAGATCGGAACGGACGGCGTGATTCGCGCGCTCGCTTTTCTCGGGGAGACGACCGTCGCCATCGGCCAATCCCTCCTGCGGCCTCGGCTGATCCGATGGCGGGCCATGCTCCGCGTCGTGGAATTCGACGGCGTGCGGGCCTTGCCGATCACCGGTCTGTTGACCTTTCTTGTCGGCGTCGTGATCGCGTATCAGGGGGCCGAGCAATTGCGCAAGTTCGGCACCAA
>JANDJG010000136.1 GCA_024331085.1 Nitrospira sp.
ACGGTTGAGCGATCTGTGCGGCGATCGGCGCTGGTACGACATCGCGCTCGCCGTCGATCGTGTGATGAGGCGGGAGAAGGGGCTCTATCCCAATCTCGATTTCTATACGGCGGTGGCCTATCTGTTGATGGGGATTCCTCGTATGCTCTACACGCCGCTGTTCGTCTGTTCTCGCATCGCCGGCTGGTGTGCCCATGTGATCGAACAACAGGAGCAGAATCGATTGATCAGGCCGCGAGCCCTCTACAAGGGACCGGCGCCGGAGGCCTATGTCGGTCTTGACGACCGTCGCTGAACGAATTGCTCAAGCTAGAAGAATGGAAAGGGAGCGGCCACTGTTCCCGTGGTCATCCTTTCAGGAGTTGTTCACGTCCCGAGTGGCCGATCCCGGATTGAGCGACCGAACATTTCTGATTTTCTATGACGGGGAGCGTCGCCGAGCCTGGACCTATGGAACCTTCGGTGGCGCCGTTCAGCGGATCGCTTCTCATCTGCGCGATCGGCTTGGGCTGAGGCACGGCGACCGAGTGGCGACGATGCTCTTTAATCACGATCAGACTGTCGTTCTCTATTTTGCCGCCTGGGTCTCTGGCATCACGGTCGTGCCGATCAATCTCGACGAACCGGCGGAGAAGAAGCGGTTCATCATCGAACATGCGGAGGCATCGGCCGTCTGTTGCTGGACGACGCACCTCGAAGAGGCGATGGGATTCCTTGAGGACTTGCCGACTCTCCGGTACGTGGTGGTGATGGATGATGAGGGGATCGTCGAACATCGAAAAAAGACAGTTCACGAGATAGAACCGACCCACTCGCTTGCCGCCTCCTCTCCGCTTGCCGCTCCCTCCCTCGAGGACGAAGTCCTCATTGTCTATACGTCGGGGACCACAGGTCAGCCGAAGGGCGTCGTGCTGACCGTGGAGAATCTTTTGGTTGATGCGGAGGCGATTGCCGGGTGGCACCGGTTTGGGCGAGAGGATCGGTTGATGTGTGTGTTGCCGATCCATCACGTAAACGGCATCGTCGTGACGCTCGTGACGCCGTTCTTTTGCGGCGGCAGTGTGGTGCTCACTCGAAAGTTCAAGAGCGGTCTCTTTTGGAAACTGGTCCACGAAGAGCAGGTGAGCTGTGTCAGTGTCGTCCCGACGTTGCTCGAATTTTTGCTCGAAGCCGATGAAGACCTCTCACCCTATCGGTTGGATCGGTTCGGCGGGGTGATCTGCGGCGCGGGACCGTTGCTTACGGAGACGGCCCTGCGGTTTGAAGACCGGTTCCGGTTTCCCATCAGGCATGGCTATGGTTTGTCGGAGACGACCTGTTATGCCTGTTTTTTGCCGAACGATCTTGATCCCGCCGGTCATCGCCACTGGTTGAGCGACTATGGGTTTCCCTCCATCGGCCTGCCGCTTCCCCACAACGAGATGGCCATTCTAGATGGCAAGGGCGAGCGGCTGCCGCCGGGGGCGAGAGGGGAAATCTGCATCCGTGGCTGGACGGTCTGCGCCGGCTACTTCAAGCGGGACGATGCGAACGAAGCGGCCTTTCAGTGGGGCTGGTTCCGGTCGGGCGACGAGGGATTCTACGAGCGGGACGAACGGGGACGGCCGTTTTTCTTTATTTCCGGGCGACTAAAAGAACTGATCATTCGTGGCGGGGTCAACATCTCGCCGTTGGAGATCGATACAGTGCTGAGAAGCCACCCTGCGGTGCAGTTCGCCATGGCGGTGCCGTTCGAGCACCGTTACTATGGCGAGGAGATCGCCGCTTATATCGTTCTACGGGAAGGAGTCGGATCGGTCACCGAGGCTGACATACGGGCCTATTGCCGGCGTCGTCTGCCCTTTGCCCGATGTCCCAAGGTGATCCTCTTCGGCCACGAAGTCCCCTATACCGCGACCGGTAAACCCAAACGACTGGAACTAAAGGCTCGTCTGGCCCCTACCCTGGCGGCTTACCGGGATCGCCAATTTAGAGATGACTTTCAGGGATGAGCGAGTGGCGTCATGGGAAGAAACGGTGGTATGACGAACGACGAGCATTGAGAAGGCGGAGCGAGCCTTGCTTTGCAAAGGCACTCGATGCGTTTAAAAGAAGCTCGAGAAGAGGCTTCATGAACCTGATGGCTTCGGGTTGGGAACGTCAGCGCGAGCAGCGGAGACGGCTGGTTGGGCGGCGGGAGGTTGGGCGTTGGCCGATGAAACAGCGGCTGTGAGTTCCGGTTGAGGAGGAGCGGGAGCTGCTTGTGAGGAATGATTGCCGGAAACCGGTGCTCCGGTTGCTTGATCAGGCGGTGGGGTGGCTGGTGAGGAGGGAGATTGTCCACCCGGTGCCGATCCTGCCGCCGGCGCTGCGGGTTTTGGCGGAGCGGCCGGTTTGGGCGGCGCCGGTCGTTCCGGCTTGATTCCGCCTTCCCAGGACGGGCCGGAGTACATGTCGGGCGTCAGCCCTCGCGCTTTCCACTTTTCTTCAAAGTCCGCGGCAGCCTTGTTCGGCGTATCACCGACTCCCACGACGTCGTTCCAGGGATACACCTTCGGCCCGATCTGACAGCCTGCTTCGGTGCGTTTGAGATAGAGAGCGATGGGGTTTCCTCGATAGGGTCCGAGGAAAATATGCACGCACCCGACGTATTCCAACAAAGAACCCATGTGCCTCCAAGACCGCCAATAATGCCATAAGAGACGAGAAGAGGGCAATGTTGAGGAGAGGAAAAGAGAGATTCCCCCTTCTTTTGAGGGGGCTGATCCATCCCGGAGGAAGAATGTTGAAGGAACCGATGTGAAGGAATCACGCTCTCCGTTTTTGACTAATCGAGAGAATCGGCTCTTGGGAGATTCACGGAAGTCGGTCGGTGAGTCGATGATAAGACGCTCGGGACATCCCGTCAGCCTCGGACTGGAGCGGGGCGACCGCCACCGGCGGTACAACCCTTTTCACCCTTGGTGTCGGCGGATGGCAGGCCATGAGGCTGAGCCATCCGCCCACAAGAAGGCACAGGGTTATACCTCGTCGATATCGCTCGGAGAGTGCCACGAGGGTTCCCCCTCCGCAACGGCCTAGTCAATCTTCACGGCGATAGATTTTTTCTTGGCCTCTTCGGTCTTGGGCAATCGAACTTCGAGCACGCCGTCTTTGAAGGCCGCTTTGATCTGATCCTGCTTGACCTCGCAGGGCAGTTCGACGGTTCGGACAAACGAGCCGTACGACCGCTCGCGGCGGTAATAGTCGCCTTCTTTCGCTTCGTGATCTTCTTTTTTCTCGCCTTTGATCGTCAAGGTGTCGCCGGTCAGCGTGACCTCGATGTCATCTTTGCTCATCCCCGGCAGTTCAGCCTTGACCACGACGGTGTCTTTTTCTTCGTACACATCGATAGCCGGCATGCGCCACGCGAAGGGTCGATGCGACAGCCATCGATCCCATCCAAACAGATTGGGCAACGGACGCCGCCAGAGGTCGTCCATGAACCGGTCCATCCACTGTTCGAGGTCTTCCACCCGTGAGGCGAGCTCACGAGGTCTCTTCGTCACGAGCGCCTTGTCTTCTGCCTTGGCCATAGCGACTCCTCCTTCGTGAAAGGGTGAAGAAATGGTTTTGTCTATAGCGGTCAGCAAAAGGGCTCCTTGCTCACAAAAAACGGCTTCCGCCCCCGCTTGCTCGATCCAACCGGTGCACATATTGCTCCACCGGTCTGTCAGAACCAGGAAGCAAGGGATTCCTCACCGCTTCACCCAGCAACGACGATGCCGGAATCACCGCCCTACGAAGTGGTTGATGAATCGTAAGGTCTCACCGCTCCTCTGACAGGAAAGGAATCGGCGGGGGCAACGATGAGGACTCTCGCCTCAACAAAACCGGATTCGGTTGCCGCAGAATGCCACGGTTTGCGCCTTTCACAACCCACGGACCTATTGAATGAATGTTGAATGAATGAGTCCACGAATAAGTCTACGCGGAAGGCTGGTTTATGGCATGTCGGATGCAGCGCTGCGCGCAGAAACCGGTTTCGTTGAGAAGAAAAGAAGGTTCGTGATGGCCTCTCCCCTTTTACGCATCACCACCCTCACCTTTTCGGTGGAAGGTCGGACCATCCTCGATCGGCTCGACCTTGTGATTCATCCTTATGAGATCCATGCCCTGCTTGGCGCCAACGGTTCCGGTGCGATGCGAAGAATCACGGACAGAGACGCCGACGAGTCGTTCCATGTTGACCATTGACGGGTCCCGATTTTCCGGCAGCGGCGCCATCGTGCGGCAGGCGGTGGCATTCGCCACGCTGACCGGTCGGCCTATCCGGGTGGTGAATGTGCGCGCCAAGCGGGACAAGCCCGGCTTGCGCGCGCAACACCTTCGCGTCATCGAGGCCGTCACCGAACTGGTGAATGGTCGTACTGAGGGACTTGTGCTGGGCTCGCGGGAGTTTGTGTTTCGTCCCGGCTCGTTGAAGGTGGAACGCTCCTATCGATGGGACATCGGCTCTGCCGGCTCGACCACGATGCTGGCCCTCGGGATGCTGCCGGTGCTGGCTTTTGCAGGATCACCGGTCACGGTTGAGTTGCGGGGCGGGCTGTTTCAGGATTTCGCGCCGTCCGCCTTTCACCTGCAGCACGTGGTGCTTCCGCTGGTACGCCGGATGGGACTCCGCGCCGCGATTGACGTCGTGCGTCCCGGGTATGTTCCACGGGGCGAAGGCGTGCTGCGGCTCAACGTGCAACCCTTGAGCGGGCCCTTGCGGGCCATCGTGCACGACAAGGCAGGCCCGGTCACGAGGGTGTGGGGCATCGCCCTTTCCTCGCATCTTGAAGAGCGGCAGGTGAGCCGGCGGATGGCAGAAGCGGCGCGCGAAGTGCTTGCTCAGGCTGGGTATCCGGCCGACATCGAGATTCGGCACGATTCCGAGTCCCTACAGCCAGGTGCGGCCCTGGCGCTTTTTGCGGATCGAGAGCCGGCTGATCAGGAAACGGCCGATCACGGAAGGCCTGTGCGACTGGGCGCCGATCAAGCGGGAGCCCTGCGACGCCGAGCTGAGTTGATCGGCACGCACGTGGCCAACCAATTGATCCAGGAGATCAGCTCGGGGGCGACGCTGGACCGGTTTGCGGCGGATCAAGTCATTCCCTTTGCGGCGCTTGCGGAGGGC
>JANDJG010000033.1 GCA_024331085.1 Nitrospira sp.
CCCAGGGATTTGACGGCACAAAATGAAAGAAATCCACGTTGGAAATGACCGTGACCTTGTGTTTCTTGCCCAACAACGCCCGTGCTTCATAAGCGGCCGGAAGCCCTCCGATGGATGCGCCGATAATGACGACTCGTGCCATGCTGCACCTCCTCGCTGAGTGTACGATGTTGCGACTTCATGCCGGATCTTTTCGTTAACGGCTCGGTCCCTTTGAATTAGCCATCTCTCGGCACATCCGCCGTGCCAAAGAAACGTTTGATTTGAGGAGATTTTTTCCGAAAAGATTCATGCGAATCGCACTTGGATCGGCCGGCCCCACGGAACCCAGTGCCTATCGCGATTCGCCCAGACGGTACATCTCATGCTCATGACAGGCCGTACATCGGGCCGTGATGTCCGAGAGGCGCCGCGCGATCTCCTGCGTGGTCGCTCCTTCGGCGATCGCATCCGCCAGCGCATCCATATCTTTATGGATCGACATGCCCAGTTGTTTGAACGGCAGGGGCAGTTTGGCCATGATCGTCGGTTCAACGTCGGCCGCCATGCCCATGCCCGCTTCCCTTGCAATCGGGGCCAAGGTTCGCCGGTCAAGTTCTGGTTCTCCAAGGCCGCGCAGAACGCCATCGACCGTTTTCAACAGGAGCCTCATCTCAGCCAGGATCTGATCCCGCTCCGCCGGCGCCAGGAGAATCTCAGTCCGGCTATCGCTTCCCGGTCTCGTCCATCCCCCCATAAAGAGCCAGGTGCCGACGGCCAACGTCACCAGCCACAGCAGCATCGCAATGAGACAGATATTTCGTTTCATGGCGCCTCTTGACTCGACCGAGACGAAATGCTGGGCGCGAAGCCGATCATGGATGACCTCCTTTGGAGAATGAACCCTACTAATGTCACCCCGTGATCTCAAGAGGCGACCGAGACGTGGTCTTTTGAAGCGAGAGCCTCGCTCGGGGTACATCCCCTGAGATGCACCGAGGGGAAAGGCTAGGAACGCGCCAGGATGACCGCCACCACGATGACAATCAGCGACAGTAACAGGGAACACCGCGGCAGCCAACGGGCCGTGCTCACCGCCAGTTTTTCCCACGCTGTTCGTGAAGAAGGGGGAATCGACGAGGCACGACCGACTTGAGGGCCCAAGACCAAATCGTGGAGCGCGGTGACGGCAAGGAGCAACAGCACGAGTCCTATTTTGATCGTGGCGACGGACGACCATGATGCGGGGCTCGTCAACATCATGCCTCGCCTTGCTAAAAGAACGGGGCCGGTCGTCAGCAACACGACGATGGCCGTCCACACGACGACGCGAAACCTGAGCGCTGCGGAGCGGAACAGCGCCATAAATTCCGGCGCCGCTTTCCTGTTTTTGACAAGAGGCGCAAGCACCAGACTTAAAAAAAGCATGCCGCCGATCCAGGAGACGGCAGCGAGGACGTGCAGTATCACCAGCGTATGATACATGGCTCTATCATAGTGGATTTCTTCCGAAAATATTTGCCGGTCGCGCAAAAATTTAGCGGGCCGGCACGCGACCGCCATTGACTCTCCTGCTGTGTGCCGGTACAGAAATGACCATGGGTTCACCACGGTCACTGCCGCGCTGTGTCTGCTTTCTGCTCCTCATTGGAGCCTGGGGGTGGAACCCGCCCACTCCATCGGCTTCTGAGCCCGTCGACTACTCTCAGCAAATCGCTCGCTTTGCCGAACGTTCTCCCATGGAAACCGTGCCGGAAGGTTTCTTCCTGATGGGGACATCCCGCAAAAGCGAACCATACAGCCTCAACATCCCCTATGATGACACGGAGCAGCCTCAACGGCGCATCTGGCTCGGCGCCTTTCTGATCGACCGATACGAGGTCAGCCTTGGCGAATTTCTGGATTGGCTCCAACAGGAGCGCCGTCCGCTTCCGGCAGAATTGCGCAAACTCATTGAGCACATGACAACCGTGCACTTCGTGCAGCCCGAGACCTTGGCCCGTTGGCCTGCGCTGTACGTCACATGGCGGGAAGCTTCAGAGTTTTGTCATGCGCGGGGGAAACGTCTCCCCACGGAGGCCGAGTGGGAGAAGGCGGCCCGCGGGGAAGCCGGCAATCTGTTCCCTTGGGGAAGTCGGCGTCCCTCTCCGGATCTTGCGAAGTTCGGCCAGTACCATGTTCATGAGATCCCTCTTGTGGGAGCGGTGGATGACGGCAAGGAGGGACAAAGCCCCTATGGTCTGCACCACATGGCGGGAAACGCGGCGGAATGGGTCGCCGATTGGTTCGGACCAGACTGGTATGCGATTATGCCATCGCGCAACCCACGTGGCCCTTCGGTTGGCCGCTACAAGGTCGTGCGTGGCGGGTCCTGGAAGAGCGCGCCGTCTATGCTCAGAACTTCCACTCGAGGAGGAGCCTTAGCCGGCCAACGAGCCGCCACGATCGGGTTTCGCTGTGCAAAATCGGCAGGGGAACCGTAGGCTCGAAAGCGAGCGGGGTAGCGCGCGAGTTCAACGTCTCTGAAAAACCTTTTGCCATGGACGAGAAGCGGCCCTCCCCGAACTCTTCGCTGACTTCTGCGGCGTCCGCCTGTTCCGCCATCAAACGGGCTCTTCGGTCACCCTCCTCCCAGTACGACATGCAAGGTCAAATCAACATCGACTCGGCGCACTTTCACCGCCACGGTTTGCCCGGGAGTTGTTCGCTCTATCAAATAATTTTTGAGGTGCGCCCCATCGATGATCTCGACTCCATCAATCTCCAGAAGGAGATCATGCCTTTGCAAGCCCGCCGATTTGGCCGGCTCTCCCACATCTTTGACGGCCATTCGCAACTTGGTTCCCTCTCTCACGGAGGTCAACTGCACCCCCAGGCGGGAAAAGGCCAGCGGCTTTCCTGCGATGGCGGAGGAAACGATCCGCTCGGCAAGAATTCCGGGAATGGCGAACGTCAGTCTGCTGCACGACGACGCCGTTTCTTCTTTTTCCGTCCGAATCACAGCGTGAACGATGCCGATGACCTCTCCTTTGGCATCAAAAACCCCACCTCCCGAATTGCCGCTACAGGAGGACAGATCGGCTTGCATCAGGCGAGTCTCCACCGTCGGGAGAAAGACGTTTGTGTTCCCCAGTCGGCCGAACGCCATGGTCGGTCCCCAGCCGAGAGGATAGCCGACCGTGAAGACCTCCGTACCGACAGCCGCATCCGCCACGTTGAACACCGCATTGCCAGGGAGAACGGAACGATGCTCTTGCGGCACCCGATAGACCACCACATCCATGAACGCATTTTCTCCCACAAGCACGGCTGGAAGCTCATGGAGGTTGTCCGTCAAAATGCGGATCTGTTGGGGAATCACCGAGCCCGTTGCCGGCTCATATTTTTCCGCCGCATGCCTTGCCGTGACAATATAGCCGTCTTTGAGGTGAAAGCCCGTACCCCGCACAACGAGTTTTCCCGGCACATCCGGCATTCGTGGGTCCTGGGTATCCGCTAAGATGCCGACGGTCGCTTGTTTCGCGCGAAGGAACGCTGATTGATTGAGTTGACTCTGCTCAGCCTGAAGCTGAGGGGAGGGCAGCAACACCCCCCCTATGATCATCAACCGGAGGAAGACAACGGATGGTTTCTGTGCGAAGTGCGGACGCATGACGATCCTTTCTTTCATCGGCTGTCAGCGATAATCCTCTCTTTTCAACTTCGTCACCATCACTTCACTCGACGGCCCCTAACGCCTATCCTGCACCACGTATGCACCGTCCCCGATTAGAATCGAGATAGCGTCTTGCGTATCAATTTTGAGATAGGTTCTAAGCTCTATCAAACTTCGTCTGCTTCCTGGAGGAACACCTGGAGAAAACCGGCCGGTTGAGAGTGATATTTTTTTGTTATAATGTTTTTATATTATGATGAAATGGTGGCTTGTCTTTTTAACTTTTGCAAGCGTCTCTTCCTTCTCCCCTGTTGCGCATGCCCTCGAGTTTACGGCCGACCAGATAACCAAGATCAATGGAAAATCACGAAAAGCCAACATCTATTATCGAGACACCATGTGGCGGATCGAGCACCACACGATGGGACCTGTGAATGTGACAATCGTTCGCAAAGATAAACAGGTAGTCTGGTTGCTCCTGTCCCGAATGAAGCATTTTAAGACCATTCCCTATAGTCCGGAACAAGACCTCAGGGTCACCGAACAACTAGAAGGGGAGGTCGCGCGCGAAGTCATCGGGACAGAAGTGCGAGAAGGGCACCCCACAACGCTCTATGAAGTCACGACCAAGCAGGACGAGCAGACAACCGTCTATTATCAATGGGTGGCCACGGATATTCATTTCCCCCTCAAACTCGCTAAAAAAGACGGAGACTGGATCATGGAGTATCAGCATGTGCGGTTCCGCACGCTCCCCGATTCTTTATTCAATCTCCCTCTTAACTTTCACCCGCTCGAAGAGTTTGAAACTCCGCCTCCTTCCGTTCACGCAGAACCAAGGATGTAGCGGGGGCGTCGTCCTTGTTCCTTCAGCCTTCGCCTCTATGGCCTGAAGTGGTTCGGATTCTCCCCCGATACCGCGGCATCGGCAGCACAGCGGAAGCCGGTTGATTCATTTCGATTCGTCGGATCACTTTCAACACGGGTAAAAATGCGGAGCGTCGGGGTTTCGCTCTGCCAACCAGCTCCACGCAAGATCTTCTTCGTGCCCTTCTCCGGTCCCTTGGGATTGCGTGGAGGGCTTTTTTCATAATATCGTGCGTCATACCAGTCATTGACCCATTCCCACACATTCCCCGCCATATCATAGACCCCATAGGGGCTTTTCCCAGCTTCGTAACTTCCCACCGGCATCAAGGTTTTCTCACCGATCCATCTCTGATTGTAGTTAAGATGCTTGGCCGTGGGCTCGACATTGCCCCAGGGAAACCGCCGGTCGGTCGTTCCCTTTGCGGCTTTCTCCCACTCCGCTTCGGTTGGCAGACGTTTACCGACCCATTGACAGTAGGCCGCCGCATCATGCCAATCCACATTCACGACCGGCCGGTCCGCGAGCGATTCACTGATCGTCACTCCCTGCCAGAGACTGCGCGACGGATTAGTGGGGTGAGAGGGAATCCGATGTCCTGTTGCCTTCACAAAATCAAGGTAACGGGCGTTCGTGACTTCAAACTGATCGATGAAATAGGCATCCAGGAACACTTCATGTCTCGGATATTCATCCCGTCCCCCATCTCGATCTCCAATCGGAACTCCCATGGGAAATACACCGGCAGGAATGAAGACCATCGGCGCACCATCCTTGCCGATTATCGCGGCAACTCCCTTCTCCTGCTCCGACGACTCAGCAGCAAGGCCCACAGGCACCGCAGCCAGCATACCTCCCACAAGAAGGCTTGCGAAAATCAGAGTCAGCCCTCGCACCATGCACCTTTCTCCCTGATGATCACGGGACATCGGCCTCACGTTTGAAATCGTATGCTCTGCCGACAGATGCGCAGAGTTGCTCTCACTTAGAAGCCGTCGACAATTCTTTTTGCTTGGTCTGGAACGAAAGTCCATAGAGCAGTTCTCCTCCCGCCGCCGCGCGCACGGCATCGTCCTCGTCGTGCAGTCCTTGTTTGAGCAAAGGGAGCCCCTTGATTCCCTCAAGCTTGGCAACTGCCTTGAGAGCCGCGATCCGCACCCGCGGAATCGCATCAACGCTCAACGCTTCCAAGGTTGGTCGAATCTCTTTGTAGTGCTTCGCAGAAGCACGGCCCAACGCCCGAGCCAGAGCTGCCCGCACGGCCGGATCGTGGGATGTGGAGAGAGCGGTAATCTGCTGAGCCAGGACCTCATAAGACTCCCCTAACTCCAACAAACTTCCTACAACAAAGGATCGAACAGACAAATCATGATCGTCAAGAGCCTTTTGTAACAGCGGCACGCCACTCGATGCTGGAAACTGCCCGAGGCTTACTGCTGCGGCGACACGGACGGGAGGAACAGGATCGTGAAGTAGCCGGGCCAAGGCCTCTAATGTTTCCGGCTGCTTGATCCGCGCAAATCCAGCAGCTGCCGCGCCACGGACCGACGGTTGGGTATGCCGACTTGCATCGAGAAGAAACCGTATCGCCGAGGAGCCCCGCACCTCCACCAGAGAAGCAATCGCCGTGGCCGCTTCATCAGGGTTCGGAGAGGCTGCGAACCGTTCTAATCGGGCACAGCTCTGCGTCCGACCGAGGCGACAAAGTGCTTCAGCCGCCGCCACCCTCACCCGCGTTTGAGGATCCTCTAAGCTTGGCTCGATCAGCGTTATCACTGATTTGTCACTCGACTTTCCAAAAGCTTTAAGAACGGCCACCTTGACGAGAACCGCCTCATCATCGAGAGCCTCACGAAAACGGGTGGACTGATAGCCTCCCTTAAGTTTCCCCAACCCTTCTGCTGCCAGAGCCCGGACCAATCCCGATCGATCTTTCAATCCATCTTCCAAAAAAGGAATCGCTCTGGAGCTTCCCCATTCCTTTAAGGCCGTGTACACCACTCCTCTCACCTGTTCCCGCATGTCATTGACCATGATCGTAACAAATCCCAGTGCGATTTCTTGAAGGAGGGCGAAGTCATCGTGCTGGAGCTCCGTGACCAAACGGTCATATTCGCTAAGGGCTTCCTTCGGATTTCCCGCCCCCAGCAGCGAATGAATTTTGTGGCGACTATCCGCTGAAGGACCACGTCGGTCAGGATCCCCTGCGCCGCCGTCTTTAACTAAAATGATCCGCCCCTCTCGTGGAGAGAATTTCCCCTCTTTGCTCCAAATTGAAACGGAGGCTGATGCTACCAGTGGAGAAGCCAGGAGCACACTCAGCAGCAAACACTTTCCTCCCCCGCTCCACAAGCTGGAGCGTCGCCACCGCGCAATCATCACATCAGGATCCCGCTTTTTCTCAGAACACGTCCGCATGTGGTGCCGGCCCCTCGTGTTTTCAATACCCGCATTTTCAATGCCATGGGGTAGCGGTCGACTCACTCCACGATCCGCTCCACTCTCTTTGGCAGACCGCTGTCCTAGTGGATGGACGGTCTACCGCCCATTGGAGATCGTACTGAAACGATTGTAAGAAGTGCTTTCACGATAACGTCATTTGACGTATCACTGTTGGAATTCAACGAGGGGTTGAATCACAACCGGATAGCCCAACGCCTTGAGGCTAAAGCGCGGATTGTTCACCACTCGGTATGCCGTCCAATTTCCTTTTGGAGTTTGAAGCGCGAAGTCTCTTGTTAGACGACCATCCGGCTCGACCACGACCGTCATAGTTTGTGCTGGTCCTGTCCTGGGATACCACACCACGACTTGATAGGTGCCGGGAGGAATGTCTTCGATGACATAGTTTCCATGTTCATCGGTCAGCGCATAATAGGGATTGTCGATTGCCATCGCCCAGCTTTCCATGTAGGCATGAAATCCACACTGCATATAGAAAGTGCGTCGGCCCGCGCTCAATTTGATCGGCCCTATGAGCGATTTCCCCGGAGCATGGTTGTGAGTCGCGTGAAGGTCACCGCGTCGGTGCTGGTGGTTCATGATCAAGGGACTGTTGAAGAGCACACGGGATCCGGTCGCGAGGGAGGTTTCATAACCTTGGATATCGTGCATGACCGGATCCATGTTCACCACTTCAACCGCATGGCCGTTCCGCACGACCGTCATGAACGGGGAAAAGATACAGTCTCGAGCCTCGATGAGTGGAACGGAAACATTGAACGGCTTGCCAGCCTCCACTCCTTCGAGCAAGACAATAGCATTTTTGAGTCCTCCCTGCGCATCGACGACGAAATCATGCAATAATCGCCATCCTTGTCCATTTGAGATGCGACCGCAATACTCTGGATCGGGAAACGTGACCAGATTAAAGCCCCTAGGTTCAGGAATTTCGCCAACCAACAGGACCTTGCCGCTCAGCGTTCCGCCATGCTGGACATCCTCCACGGTATAGGCATACACCGCACCGGTCCACACCGCACACACTGTCATGGTTAGAATTGCGCAAAGGAATCTGCAACCGCATATCACGCTCGTCCGGCAGCCCCGTGCCATCATTTCTCTTCTCCTTGACCCCCTCTGCTTCATACCTGCTCGACACTGACTCTTTCTGCCCCGCCAACGCTCCGTCACACTCAGCGATTCATTGAGGAAGCACTTTCCTCCTTTCTCATGTAGCGAGGTGACTGAAGACCCTTATCTCCTCAGACAGTTTCTGCAAGTTATTGTCACCCGGCCTCAGCTCCGTGTCGCGCAGACACATTCCCCCCGATACATTCCCGGACGATAACTTTCATCCTGTTGTTGCCGCGTCAAGCCACTGCTCCTCCTGTGATGAGGCATCCTAGGCTTATTTTATTTTCCCAATATATTTTTACTCGTTATGCTCTGCACGTCCATCTCCAACCTCATTGGACTGTTGGAATTCCGGAGATCAGCTCGGTGAGGCCATTGGTCCACAATCAGTTTTGTGATTGGGATCGCTGCGATCAGCGCAGCCTCATCCCACGGTTGGGAATAGAGCGCGCATCGGAGTGACCTCCCCCTCCGTTCGGCTATGAGTTCGGAAGCGGCAGCCTGTTCGATAAAGCCGACAAGCATTCCGCTACCGTCGGCAAGTTTGTGAATTTCATACGAATCTGATGTGGGTGCCATCTTCTCTAGCACGAGATCCGGACTCTGCGTAATCAAGGCCAGGGCCAACTGTCGCGATGCGATAAAGCCGTAGCTCCCGGGCTGCGCTTCTGAAAAGCGAATTATCGGCACCTGAAGCTCTTTCACTCGGTTTTTGTCACGTAGGATCCCTCTGAGGTCCGATTCCTTTCCCGTAGTGTCCGTGAGGACGATTGATGGAACGGTTTTGTGGATACCCAGAACCTCTTTTTTCTCGTTTTTTTCGCTCTGTGCCGCATCGAGAGAGAATGGTCCTATGTTCACCCCAACAAGCGCCCAGACGAAAAGGGGCCAGGCCTTCATAGTCCGCACGAACCATTGCATCAAATGGAGCGAGGACGCAGCTATGCGAGTCTTGGCCATGAGGAGCTTTATTTGTCTGACGGTTTCCGTGACATGACAGACTAGAACCTATCCCAAAATTGAACGTCGAGGTTCTGAACAAGGAGAGGCCCCTGCACCTGAAAAACTGCCACGCACATTTTCGGCCAAATTCGGTTATTTCTGATGCACATGGTTGCGCGTTGAGCCATTGATCTCATCGATAGCCGATTTTGAGATAGGTTCTAAGGTGTCGTTCATTTTTCTCTACATTTTTGCCTACCGGTTCACTGATGCGATGACAGGGGGACTCCGTCCATGCGACGCGCTGCGCAGCATTCATCTTCAGTCGGTTGTTCTGTGGAGCTTCTCATTTTACAAGTGAGGATGTTAATTCCGACACATGTAACTCCCCTCCAGACCGCTGTCCATCATCGACGGACCGGGCACAACGAAATCCCAGCCAATTGTATTTACTGTTTGGATCCGCCCCGTTTCTCATGGCAACCCGCATGGTAGTGGTACTATCGATCCATCCTCCTCCCCGAAACGCTTTAGTACTGCCCGATTCCGGGCCGCGAGGGTTTCGATCTGGGGCTTTCCGATAATAATCGGGGTCATACCAGTCCTCCACCCATTCTGCGACATTTCCAATTGTTTGATGAAGACCATAGGGACTCACTGAATTGGGATATTTGTCCACGGAGATAATAGGAGGATAAAGCAATAATCGCTCTGGGCGGTCGCGCACAGGGCCAGACAGCCCGGTCCGTCCAAAATTCGCCCGGGAGAGACCGGCAGGCTCATTGCCCCAGGGGTAGAGACGGCCATCGGTTCCTCTAGCAGCCTTTTCCCACTCAGCTTCCGTCGGTAGGCGCATGCCCGCCCATTTGCAATAGGCATCGGCGTCATACCACGACACATGCATCACAGGATGATGTGCCATCGACTCTTGAAAATTCCCTCCTTCATACCTCCAATCGATTTGAGGTGGGCGGTTGGTCTCAAGAACAAACTTGAGGTATTCTATCGCCGTGACTTCATATTTGCTGATCTCGAATGCATCAAGGTAGACCTGGCGCTGGGGAAGCTCGCTCCGATAAGCGAGGCGATCCTTTGATTTATCGCTCCCCATCATAAACTCACCTGCCGGCACGAGCACCATTTCGGTCTTTGGTTTCCATGTTGTCACTCGATGGGCAGCAAGCCTTTTGCCTTCTTGAGTCCATTGAATTGTTATATCTTGAGTATCCAGCCCCCAGGCAGACCCTCCGCCGATGATGGCAATACAACTCAGCAGTACACTAACATCCAGAAACGACCTTCTGCCATTACTTGTATTCTTTTGCGCATGTTGTGGCTTCTTCAGACTCCCCATTTCCCCTCCTTATCTGTTTCCTTACATATTTTTTTCATCTTGATCTGCACGGAAGGTTCCGCCTTTGATGAGAAGTCTCGCTATTTTCCCTCTGCCTGTTCGCCTTCACTCCCTTGCATGATCGAGGGAAATGCCTGAGCATCTCCGGCGCAGCGGAAGCCGATGAGGTAACTACGATGATCCGGGGATGCCGCGTTTCGTCCTGCAGAACGCGCAACCTCCGGATCTTCATTCCATGATCCGCCGCGGAATACCTTCAGTTGCCCTGTTTCTGGTCCTTTTGGATTCACTACTTCGCTTTTTTGATAATACCGCGGATCAAACCAGTCTGCGACCCACTCGCTGACATTTCCTGCCATTTGATAGGCTCCGTATGGGCTGACCCCTTTTTCATAGCGTGTTACGTTCGCGAGGGGGGGATATCTGATCCCCCGTTTGGAGCCCGGATGGGCAATGTTGCTTTTTAGCCAGCCGGCCGGCTCATCACCCCAAGGGAAAATCGCTCCCTGCTCTCCCCTGGCCGCCTTCTCCCACTCTGCCTCGGTGAGGAGACGCTTTTGTGCCCACTGACAATAGTCCCTCGCTTCATACCAGGTCACTCCGATTACGGGATGGAGCGCCATCTTCTCTGGAAACGGATTCTCACGCCAATAGGGGGGCCATGATGCTCCCGTCGCTAATACGAATAGTAAATAATCGATGTTAGACACTTCGTATCGATCGATCCAAAAAGCATCAAGGAACACCTGCCTTTGTGGAAGCTCCTGAGGTCCCGCCGCTCGATCTTTCCTTGGGTCGCTTCCCATCAGAAAGGACCCCGCCGGTACAAGCACCATACCTCCCGGTCGCTTTAAGATTGCTAGTCGTTCAGCCTCATCCCAAGGAGTCCAAAGTGAAAACTGGGAGTGCTGCTGTTCATGATCAGCTAGGACAGGAGCATCCGCGCTTCCTATGACCATGGCCAGACTTAACATGACTGCCGGCCATATCCTCAGAACCTTCTTGTTGATCAGATGTTTTTTCGTGCCAGCCCCAACATCTGGGGAATCCGTCAAGCGGAGAAGTGCAGAGAAAACTGCTACACGGTGGCGCACATATGTTCGTCGGCTTCTAGGGATGTTCTTGTTTCTCAACCAACGGCTCAATCTCTCGCTTGACATCATCGGCAACCTTGTATCGGACATACTCACGATCCAATACTTCGTTGGCATAAAGTCTCCCCTTAGGAGCTTCAATGGGAACATGGGTATGAACCGTCTCCCCTGCCCGCACTATCACCGTTTGCTCATATCTCTGCCTCACATAAGGATGCCATGCTACGAGCTTGTATGTGCCTGGGGGAACATTGGAAATAGTGAACCTGCCCGCTTCATCGGTTTTTGAATAGTAAGGATTGGAAATGGCTAGGGCCCAACTTTCCATGTATGCATGAAACCCGCATTGCATCACAAAGACATTGCGCCCCTTGGTCAAGTTGATCTGTTGCTTCATCGGTTGACCAGCCATGTGCTTGTGATAGAGCCCTGCATCTGTTCTATCTTTGAAATTTCTCGGGTGCTGAGGGTTCATCGGTAGTGGAACGTTAAAGAGGACTCGCGCTCCCATGTGAGAAGTCTCGTATGCTTGGATGTCATGCATAACAGGATCCATGTTGATCACTGTCAACGTCTGATTGTTGCGTACTACCGTAACAAATGGGGCAAACAGACAGTCACGTGCCTCAATGGCAGGTCCATCACTTTCACTTTTGTCAAAAGGTTTCCCCTTTTCGACATCTTCCAAATACATCACCACATCTTGGAACTCACCGTGAGAACCCCGTTGGAATGGCTGAAGAATACGCCACCCATGACCATCCGAAATTCTTCCGCAATAGAACTGGTCTGGCAATGTTGTCAGATTGTATCCTTTCGGCTTTGGAGTAGAACCCTCTAGAGTGACTATCCCTGTAATCGTTCCTCCATCCGAAACTTGGACTTCCTGATATCCGAATGCCTCTGACGTTACGGCGAGCGTGCAGAAGAAGAGGGCCGCCCATGCTTCTCGTTTTATATCAATTTGCATTTTGGTGCTCCCTTTTCCTTTTGGTGTTGCTTTATTATTTTGCGGGAAACTTCCTTGGCTGTCAGTGTCGACTCGCAGCATTGAATAGTAACTTTACCACTTTAGCTCATAGCGTTTTAT
Organism: Nitrospira sp.; assembly: GCA_024331085.1. Classification (GTDB taxonomy): domain Bacteria; phylum Nitrospirota; class Nitrospiria; order Nitrospirales; family Nitrospiraceae; genus Nitrospira_D. The sequence goes on from JANDJG010000033.1 coordinate 12,559, forward strand.
AGCGCCATGATTAACCCGACTCATCACCCACCCGGTGACACGCCCTCATTTTTGTCTGCCGTAAAAGCCGTCTTTAATCTAACATAAAAATGGGGGCCTCTCGAGAGAGAGGCCCCCCGCTCATTCGGATTATTGTCCCTCGATTCCGACTTCTACTACTGCTTCAGAGCTGCAGGAACTACTTGCGGAACTTCCTCTCCCGCTGCCCGCTTGACCCCGGCAGCACTCACTCCCAGCGAGAGGATCTTGGGGTCACCAGGTTGAAGAACCCGCATGTACCCCCATTGCCCTGACTGAGTATAAGGCAACCGCTGGTTGGACCACACAAAATTAGCTGCCTGTCTGTATGGTCCACCCACTCCTCCCTGTATAAAGACATCGAGAGTTTCTGATCCGGCATATTCCACTACGCTGATCATGTCTGCTCCCGGCATATAAGGTTCGATAGGCCATTCGTGACCTTCAACCCCGAACATACCGTTCTGTTCACTATTCGCACCTATGACGTGAATACGAACAGGATCACCCGCATGAGCCTCAATCAACGGCGTAACGGGATCTTCCGGCTTGTCCACTACACAAGGTTGGAATATTCTCCCAAGCGTGCATCCTTGATCTTCGCGGAAACTATACGGTTCCGCACGATAGTTAACCGCTGTCAATCCAGCCACATTCTGCACATAAGGCATAAAGGATGTACCGATGATGTTGTCTTCATCTTGGAAGAAAAGAGCAAAATCCCGGTAATTCCGCTTCCCAGCGTTCTCCGGCAAGCTGGTATCAACAATTACGTCCGCTCTCCAGGAATTTTTCAGCGAAATATCTTCCCCCGTGACAGGATCACGGTATTGCGACCCACGCGGTCCAACAATTATGGCCCCGTAGAGTCCATTCCGTGGATTCACAACGATGTTACCACCGTCCCAAACAAGAGACGTGGTCTCCTTGTTCAGGGGATGAGCGTAGTATGTATAAGTTCGAGTCCCTCCCGGAGCAATTGTTTGATCGCCAGGATTGTTTCCAACATTCAATCCCATACTGTCTCTTGGATCAAACGCTAACCCTGGCACAAAGAACGACGCCCGGCTTGCCTTCATTTTGTTCTTGAGATGAATTTTGACGCAGTCACCGACATTCACACGAAGCGTCAGCGGATGCGGCATAATATCGGAAGCCACTTTCGTCACTTCATCTTCAAGCGCAAAGATTTTTCCCTCCGGCATTGTCATTTCAATTTTTCGCTCAAAGTCCACCTCAATGGCATCCGGAGCCTTCGGGTGCAGCCTCATAGGCCGGTCCATAGCAACAACATTGAATGACTTCACCGGCGCATCAGCCGGACAAACGGAACTTGGCACCTCTGGAATCCCAAGCGGATTGGTTCCCTTCGGGAGCGGCATTAGATCCGGCACGAGCTTATCGAGGACACGGACAATGCCCCACCCACCCTCGGCGAAATGTGAGCTCCGACCGTTGAAGTGGATATAGTCACCTGGCATTCTCTGGAATCCACCTGCCATCGTTACAAGATCATACCTCTCGGCAATCCCTACATGAATTGAGTATTTCCTATTTGCATCGGATGCGTAGCGTTCAGTCAAAAACGTATGCCCAGCGATGGTCCATACGTGAGACTCGTTCATAAGCTGATGCAACAACCGGAAGACGATGGTGTCCCCCGCATAGGCCCGCAGCAAAGGTGTATCAGGATCACCATGAATCTTGCTGTTAAAGAGCTGTGATGTATCAGGGTTGTTCGCTAACCGCTGCGCGAAAGGTTCGGCTCTGAAGTTAAATCCGCTCCCTGTTGTATGCGTACCTCCATTTATGTATGGATTTGGTGCCTTAAGAATCTTCTCTGGCATTTGAAAAGACACCGTCTTCCCCGCCTCCAGAGCCACTTCAATCGGCTGACCTGGAGGATTTCCCGCTTCAATACTGTTGACGGTGTGCGGAACCGTATCGTGGATCGAAACCATGAGCTCGCGGAAGCTTCCGCTCACCCCAGCTCCGATAGGCTCATTCGTATGGATATCTGCAATGGGGCCACTCCATACAAGCTTGCCGTTCTTCGGATCATGGTACGTTGAGCCCACCGGTTCCACAATCGTGACACCGAACCCTCCATGAGGCCAGGTGGTTGCCCCGAACGCATGATCATGCCAGAATACCGTCCCTACATCAGCATCGACCCACCACCGATAACGCACAAACTCCGGCGACACAAGGTCATTTGGCGGATGATTATGCTTCAATGGTTTATAGAATGTAATCCGATCGCCCTTGATTTCCTTAATGCGAGCAACTTCGGAGCAGCTCTTATCACGAGGAAGTGAGGCGGTAGGATCGTTGCCTTTCTCTAAACAATCCATACCAACCATGACTTCTGTATTTTCATGAAATTTCGTCGCACCGGGAGCCATTTGAATCTTGATGGAAGTAGCACCCGCCTTTGCCCCTCCAACGATTTTGGCAACCATGGGAGCCGGCAACCCATGCTTTGTTTGCTTACCCCACATGGTAAAAGGCCTCATTGACATCTCATATTCGAACCCGGAAATGACACCATCTGAATTACCGGTATCAAATTGAAAGAAATGCGGGTGAATATTGACTTTTGACGACTGGAAATTGGTGTAATCATCATCGTCCCATTCGCTGGTCAGCACCAAATCCACGCAGTCGTAGACATTGGCCCTGATGACAGCGGGGTATTTCAAATCATCGTTAGCACGTATCAACCGCTCTTCTTCGTGAAGCACATAAATCAAACCATCTTTATCGACAATAGGTGGTTCATTGCCCTGCTTTTTTGCCAGCGTGATGGGCAATCGAATAAAGTGAATGTTGTAAAATTTTTGGTTGGCATTTTCAGGGCAAAGACTCCACCGACCATTTTCACCAGGCTTAGCTGGCTCTGAGGTTCGCTCACCGTTTTCATCCTGATGGATCGGCTCCAACCACGGTGCCCCACTATGGTTGGCAGAGAACGGCACACGCTTACCAAAGTGCGGCTTGAACAAGGGCCATGCGATCTTCCCTGTGACCGGATCGAACAGGATGGGAGGACGAGTAGCGTCATCCCACTTTACAGCCCACTGATACTTAGGATTGGGAGCCGTGCTTTCTCGCTCGCCAAGGGCGACGTTCCCTTTCCATTTCCAATCCCACACCGTCGCGTCATAGGCAAGAATTTGCCCTTTCTCATCATCCGTGTGGCCGGGCTGACCTTGAGCCGGCAAGAACATTTCCACCCAATCCTTAATATTTATAATGACTGGATCGGCCTTCCAATTGGTTTTTTGATTTCGATCAACAATCTTGAATTTTTTGCCAAACCAATCAACTGTTGTTCCGATTAGCTTATCCGATGTCACTCCTAGCTTCATTCGCCCTTTTCGATCAGGAAGCTCTCGCAGATCAGGCATGGTATCGGTATGCCCCTCCCCGATCTGCAGTGTATTGTAAAACCGACCATAGCCCCACATTCCTGCGACATAATGATGTGCCACATGACAGTGATAGAGGAACTCACCGGCTAAATGCTGACACCCGCCACCTCCACACTCCGGCTCAAGATCCAATGCCTCCGATGGACCAATAACCTCGACATCTACGCGATCCGACTTCGTTCGAACCACCGGATACTTGACGGGACCATTCTGGCCCATTGCCCACAGATTGTTTGGCTCCGTGCCAGGGCTCCGCTGCCACCGAATGGTCCCACTGTGCGGATGATGACTATGAAAGACCTCGGATCCACCATGCACCACCCGCCACTTCACCGGATCACCAATGTATCCCCGGGCAATCGTGGTCGGCGTATCACCGAATGTATAGGCACTGTACCCCATCGACTCGTCCTCGAAACCGAAATACTCATGCTGCAGATGCATTTGATCGATGCCAAACGGCTCACTCCGGTAGTTGATAGCCCTCCCACCAGGACGGTACGCATCAGTCAATGGATCCCGCTGAGGCAGGAAGTCCCCCTTTTTATTCAGAGGGCGAAACGCTTCGTCTCCGATTTCATGATAGAAGAGGACATACTCTCGAAAGTCCGGCCCGGTGCCATTCTGAATGTTGACTTGCCATCCGCCCTTCACTTCCCTCTCTGGCCCGGTCCCCAACGAATCCAGATATCGAGAACCTCTCGGTTCCACTATAAAAGCGCCAAAGAGGCCAAGCACCGTCAATTCTCTATCATGACTATAAGAATGGAATTGTCGCACCCCTTCTTGCATAGACGGGTGAATATACCACTCAAAATCCTGCGACTTTCCAGGAGGAACAATGGAGTCGGGATTCGTTGTTGTCGCCGGTTTCCCCGTGGCGCTGACAATCATGCTCGATGCCTGAATAAAGAGACTGCCATCCTCTCCCTCCATCTGGTTGCGAAGCGTAAGCTTGACGCAGTCCCCCTGATTGGCCCTCAACACAAGCGGTTGAATAACATCGCCTTGCAACCCTGTACTGACAGCGCCAGGATCAAAGCCTTCCTTTTCTCGCGCCTCCTTATTTTGCTGTTCTTCAGCGCGAGCTTTTTCAATATCTTCGGTATTGATATACATATACCCAGGATAGTAATCCAGCCATCGATTCAGCGTGATTTCGATGTTGATCATCGAAATATCATACTTCCGCACTGGAGCGTTGGCAGGACACCGCCCCCCAGTACTTAGAACCGGCTCGCCCTTCCCCTTATCGCTCATCAGCAGAAAGCTGCTTCCATCCTGCCCCATGTATTGATGCATGGTCGCCATGTTGCTGAACGCCCCAGAGGCAGGATGAGCTTTTGCGTCTCCTTGCATCTGGCGATCAAGCTTTTCCATCAGGCGATGATGTTGCCCCTCAATCTTTTGAGCATTCTCGGCTCGCCCCTCCATGGCATTTTCCACAATGGTCTGCCCTTTCAACTGCTGGGCCCAACCAGGCATCACCACCGGTGTTGCATGAGCCCCATGCTGACTGTCCGTTGCCTCTGCAGCAAACACTCCTGGCACCGCCACTAGCGCATAACTCAGGACAAGGCAGCACAACATCCGCAACGCACTTCGTTTTTGCTCTCTCCGACTGGTCGGTTTAACGCGCAAAACCCTCATGAGTATGGCCTCCTGATAAATGACTTTGTCTGCCAGCAGGCTAGACAATTGACCCCATAGCGACTCGCCACCACTTATGCCATCCCGTCATAGCTCGTTATGCTTGGATATCGTCTGCCACCAATCGATGACCCCTTTCCTTTACGTAATTGCACTCCCCTCACTCGAAACTTGCGCGACTTGCCTTCTCCACTGTTCATACTTGTTGTATATTGCTTGCTCTTCCTTAAGCGTTACGTTTCAGCTTCTTAGATCCGGCACTTTCTTCCACAAAGATAATAACGAGGAACATTCTTCCTCACTGATGCACAAAAAATCAAGCCCTCTTTCTCCACTGGTGATTCCTATCCCGAAAATAAGGGAGGAAATTGTTTGGCACCCGGCCTCCCGGAGTCCTATCAACTACGACCTCCGCCTCAATACCCGATCTCTGTAGCACAGAAAGAGCTGGTGAAGGGTTCCTTCTTGCGAAGGAATGGGTCATTCGGAGGCCGGTCCAAAATCACCCAAAACCTTCACCAGCGAGCGGTTGATAGAGCAACTGACATGCCGAACGAGCCACGCTCCTTTTCAACGGCAGAATCCGCTGAAAACACGGCTATCTGGACGCGGATGTCTCCTTGTTGGAATAAGCAGCCCGCTCTTCTCGCAAGTCCCAAGACTCCACAGGATTGGACAGCCGGGGGCGGCCTTACGAACGACCTCGTTATTTCCAGCAGTTAGACTGTCCAATGATTTTGACAATCATACTGGTGCAACTGGGGTAATTCGGTGCAACGACGCCCGGACTTGCATCGCATCCATTCCGAAAAAGACTTCCACCGGAGAACGATCCAAACAGGTCAAGCACGGCAACATTGATGGATGAAGCGGCAACGCGATCAGCGAGGCCATCGCGCCCATCGGACGTCTTTTTCAACCTTTAGCCGGGCTATATCCGGATTGGACTTATCGAGAGACTTCGAGATGCAGGCGGGGACACCACTCGACTTCGGCGTGACGAGCCAACTCGGCGAATGAGCTTGCCTCCACCCGTTGAGCGGACCGTTGATCGCGAGATCCTATAAGGCACGCGGAACAGATCAACCAGCAGGGAGAAACGCAGGAGCGATCGGCGCAGGATCTGTCGGCTTTCGCAATCATCGCCCACCGGCGACAATCATCGCTCGAGGCACGAAGACTCCGACCATAACAGAGGAGGCTTTCATAGAAGAAGGCGTGATTCACGATCGGCCTCCCGTCGAGCACGATCCGGACCTCTCGCAGATCATCCACCTCCGACAGCAGCCTGGCGACGGCCTCGACCGACTTGGGGAAATCATTAAAGACCGCCACATACAATGCCCCTTGCTCATCGCTCTCCACCCCATAAGTCGCCGCCGTCCTCATCCACCGCAGCAGCGCCGGAGTACGGACCACCCGTGCTTCGGAAATTGCCACAGATAGACGCATGGCTCACCTCGATTTGACTCGCGGCATGAACACGGCGGGCCCGAAATAGGCGAACGCATCCTTCAGGTTCGAAAACAGCTTGTTCAACGGCCCCATCCGTCGGTCGGTGACGTACTGCAATGTCAAGACGACCCGCCGCTCATGGGCTCCCAACGGCGTCACCGCGTGCCAGAGCTTATCACCGTTGAAGACCACCATCGTTCCCGGCTCCATGGCAATGCGTGTTTCGCTGATCTCCGGCGGGGCCGTTCCCTTGCGCACGCGGGCCACTAAGCGGCAATGCTCGGACTGCTCCACCAATCCGATCAACACCGTATAGCGAGCACCTTTGTAATAAGAGGTATCATAATGAAAACCGATGTGGTCGCCCGGTTTCGTGTAGTAATACAAGGCGCAGGAATGCGGATCATCCTCCGGACACCACTCGATCCGTTCTCCTCCGATCAATCGATTCAAGAACGATCGAAGCGCCTCCGAACGATAGAGAGCGAGGATGCCTGGCGCCTTCTTGCGGATCCTGTAATAACTCACGCTCCCGCCCTGTTTATGGCCGGGGACATAGTTTCGATGGATGTCGCCCTCCAGCAGATCGACTTCTCGCACACACCGTTCAACCACCGGCATCGGCACGAACCGTTCAAGGTGGACGAATTCATTCTGCTCCCAATACAACCGATGGAGAAACGACGGATCGGCTGCTTCGGTTGCCGCGCGAAGGTGCTCTTCAATCTCAGGTGTGGTCTCCGTTCGCGGCATCGTCATCCCTTTTGTTTCATCTCCTTGCCTAGAGCACAAACCATCCTTTGCCCGTTGTTTCCCGTCCAACGCTCACTAAACAGGCCGTCGGCTAGAAACCCAACCCCACGTAGAGACCTGCGGTCCAGAAATTATTCACCGTGTTGGTTTGATTGGCGGCCTGGTGATAGCGACCATCGACGCCCACCCACAATTCTTTCCATAGACGATATTCCGCACCGCCGCCGAACTGCACCCCGATGTCCAAGTAATTGATCTGGCTCGACGTCGGACTGATGACGTGAAAATCCAACCCACCAGGAATCACCCACGGCTGAAAATCGGTGCCTTGTCTGAACTTGACCTTGGGCGCCACGCTGGCCGTCAACATAGTCATTTGCACCTTGGCCGGAGCGAGGTTCCCAACCAACGCTTCTCCGCTCACCACACTGTTCGAAGCCCATCGTTTAAACTCCAACCCGATCTCCCCCACGAGTGCGACCCCCGGCACTACTCCCCATAAATCCCTCGTGATCATCAATTCCGCTCCTCCCCCGATGTAATAGCCGCCGGTTCCATCGTTTTTCCCCCCGGCCCCATGAACATCGGTGATCAGTTCGCCGGCGCGATCGCTCAACATCTCGCCGTAGCCTCCGCGGAAAAACACTCGATTCCCCGTCGTGGTTGTATCCCCGGCCCAGACGAGCTGTCCGATCGACACCGCCACCCCCGCCGCAATGCCGACGACTGCGATCCACCTCCCCGCGTTCCGCTGGCCTCCCTTATCGTGCATGATGCCTCCCTCATGGTGACGCTGATGCACACTCTCCGGCCAGAGCCATCAACAGGTTGAATGGTTTCAAGAAAAAAGAGGGAGCCACTCTCACCTGTGGCTCCCTCCCTTGACGTCCCGCCGGCGACGATCACCGTCTCGCACACATCGATCACGCGCCCATCCTCCTTTCGCTCCGAATCATCAACAATCCTGCATTGCACGCAGAAAGGATCCGAACCGCAGCGCCACCGGGACTATCCGATCACCGAGCAACCTTCGTACCGCTGCTTCGTTTCCTCTCCATTTTTCAGGCATCCCGCTCCCGGTGCGAAGACGAGACACGAAGAAGAGCGGAAGAGATCTGCCCCTCGTGCGCGCACGATCTAACCGAATGGACAGCTCCAAAGAGATCGCGAGGATGAGCCCGTCAATTCAATCACTTCGACAGTCCGGACTGTTGGACGGACGATCAAGACGGGAGAGGCAGGAAGGGGCAGACGACTTTATTCGATGCCGTAGGCGCGCAGCTTGTTGTACAGACTTGCTCGGCTGATCTTGAGCAACTTGGCCGCCTTGGCCCGGTTGCCGCCGGTTTTCTTGAGCGTGTCGACGATGCGGGCCCGCTCGGTTTGGGCGATCACCCCACGGGTCGCCGAACGCAAGTCTTCCCCCTCATCAGGGGCGCCAGCGGTGATAAGGTCGTCGCAATCGATCGCCGATCCGGCGGTCGTCACGACGGCCCGTTCGATATAGTGTTGCAGCTCTCTCACATTTCCAGGCCATGCGGCTTTGCTCAACGCCTGCTTCGCCCGGTCCGACAACGTGCGGACCGGCTGCTGATGCCGCCTGCAGGATCGAGCGATGAAATGTTCCGCCAACAGGGGAATATCTTCTCGTCGATCGCGGAGCGGGGGCACATAGAGCGGCAAGACCGCCAGACGATAATACAGGTCCTGTCGAAACGCCTTTTCTTTGACAAGATCCGTGAGATCCTTATTCGTCGCGGAAATGACCCGCACATCGACTTTGATCGGCTTGGTCCCGCCGACGGGCCTGATCTCACCCTCTTGCAGCACGCGCAGCAACTTGGCCTGAAACACCGGCGTGGTATCGGCGATTTCATCAAGAAAAATCGTCCCCGAGTCGGCCTCTTCGAACAAGCCTCGTTTATTCGCCACCGCGCCGGTAAAGGCGCCCTTCACGTGGCCGAACAACTCGCTTTCGAGCAATGTTTCCGGCAGAGCGCCGCAATCCACGACGATGAAAGGCTTGTCTTTCCTCCGGCTCAAGGCATGGATCGTTTTCGCGAGCAGTTCTTTGCCCGTTCCACTTTCCCCCTGGATCAGCACCGTCGCCGAGCTTTCCGCCACAAGCGCCACCATGTCGAAGAGCCGCTGCATGGCCGGGCTCCGACCGATCAACTCCCCCAGCGAATCCCGCGCCGCCGACGGCCCCTGCTCCGGCTTGGAGGAAATAGGATGGGTCTCTCTCTTCTCCTTCTTGAACAGCACCAACATCGAACCGACGTCACCCTCGCCGGTGACAAGCGGAAACGCTTGGTGCATCCCACAGGCCGTTCCATCGCCTCCGATGGAACAAGAAACCGACTGCACCTCCGGCGTCTCGAACACCTTGATCGCCGGACAGGTCCCGCACGGATCGGATCGATGGGCGAAGGCTTCGTAACACTTGGCCCGCTGGCTCTCCGGTTTCTTGGCCGCCGCGGACGACCACGCCGGCTCGTTCGCGTACACCACATTAAAATGGCGGTCCATGACGGCCACACGGTCGGTCAACCCGCCGGCGAGTTGGGTGATCGCCTCAAGCCGCGCCAAGAGAATGGGATCGCGAAACGGCGGAGCGTGTTCTTGTCCCCCTGCGTCCCCCTCCTTGGCTTGATGGTGCGAGACTCGCTGCTCCCCACTCATGGTTTCTTGTCCAAACCGACGACCGTGCTCTTTCAGATCCCGCCGGTCTGCCACGCCTTCTTGCGGTACATCATGACCCTTGGCGATTCAGCAGCCGTTGTACACAGGCTTTTAGCTCCGAGATCCGCACCGGCTTGTTGAAATAGGCGTCGGCACCAGCCTTCAACACGTCCTGCTCGGCCCGCGCGTCACCGAACGCCGTCATGACGATAATGGGGCAGCGGGGAGCGATCGTTCTCAACCGACTGATATAGTCCGGCCCTCCGGCCGGCATGCGGAGGTCGG
>JANDJG010000137.1 GCA_024331085.1 Nitrospira sp.
GTGTAACAGAGCACGCCCGCCCACAGGATCGGAGAAAGAAAGGGACTCAGCAGGGCCAGGCTCAACGCCAAGATGCCGATCGTTAATCCGATGCGAACAGCCTGGGCCGTCCGATCGTCCTTGGACTCCCGAACCGGTTCCGTCATCCCCGTTCATCCATCGGCGAGGCCCTGGGCCAGACTTCCAGCCATCGCCTCATGCCGTCGAGGACGTTCGAGGACGATGAGACCATCCCGTGACGTCCCGTTCGATCTTGCCCGGCAACTCAAGCTCCATCTTGGCGGCCAGCACCCGCAACAGGTGATCGCGCGTGATCATCCCCACCAGCCGATCCCTCTCCACAACCGGCACCTGGTTGATGTCTCGCCCCTCCAGAAGCTGCAACACCTCCAAGATCGGGCGATCCGGCGACACGACCTGGACCTGGGAGACCGGTGTCATGGCCTCTCCCACCGAAACCGAGGGCCAACGGTCCTGCGGCACCGTCTTGATTTGATGCAGAGTCACCAATCCCTTCAACCGACCACTATCGGTGACCGTAAAACACCGTTGCCCCGTCCTGAGCACATGATCTTGGACCAATTCAGCCAAACTCATCCGTTCTGTCACTGCAGGACAGTCGCGGCTCATCACATCCTCGGCCGCCAAGCCGCTCAACACGGACCGGACACTGACTTGCACGACACTCTCTTGCGCCGCGTTCACGAGGAACCAACCGATGAACGCCAGCCAGAGGCCGCTGAACCAATTGGCGGTGAAACCGGTCCAGATGCCGAAGAAGATGAACAGGTACCCGATTCCCTGTCCTGCTCCCGCCGCAATCCTGGTGGCCCTGGTGAGGCTGCCGGTCACGTGCCACATGAGCGCACGGAAAATCCGCCCCCCATCGAGCGGAAAGCCCGGCACCAGGTTGAACACCGCCAGCATCACGTTGATCGACGAGAGCCAGTCGGCCAGCGCCGCAATGCGCTCAAATTGCTCGCCGGCGAGGGCGGCAATGATCCAAAATCCGACCGCCAGGAGGCCGCTCGCGATCGGTCCGGCGATGGCAATTTGAAACTCCGTCATCGGCCGGTCCGGTTCTCGGCCGATCTGCGCGACGCCGCCGAATACGAAGAGCGTGATCGACCGAACCGGAATCCCCTTCGTCAGCGCGACAAAACTGTGGGCCAACTCATGGAGAAGAATCGAGACGAAGAACAGGAGGCTTGTCGCGACACCGACCGTGTATTGTTCGGCTGTCGTCCAATGGGGATGCTGGGCGGAAAACCGAGCGGTCAGCGAAAAGGTGATCAGCGCAAAGATGATGAACCACGAGTAATGAATGCCGACGTCGATGCCGCGAATCCTGGTCAGCTTGACCGACTGGCCGATCATGTCCCACCTCCTTCACTTCTCCGCTTCGGCTCGTTCCGGACCGGCGAACCGAATCAGTAGTGTTCTTCCAGAGGCAACCGTTCCACTTTCCCCGCGAAGCTCGCATACACCCACGTCGTATAGACAATGACCAACGTGAACCCGACACTGAACCAGGCGAGACCCACCTGCAATCCATAGGGCGAGGCCGCGCTGTTGAGAATCGTCAAACTGTGCGACGGATCTCCTGTCGCAATGAGCAGATTGGGGAAGAGGCCCCAGGCCAAACTCAGCAAGCCCACCAGGATGAACAGACTCCAGCTCACAAAGACCATGAACTCTCGCCCGGAGCGGCGTCCGTACCATGCGGTCAAGAGCACGGAGGCGGCGATCAGCGGCAAGACGCTACCAAACGGATGGGCGACGTAACTTTCCCAGAGGGCCGGCTGGACGAAGGGAAGCGCCGCGGTCGCCGCGATCCCCAGCAACAGCACGACCCACTGCCCGATCTCGGCGAACCGGCGCGCCCGAACGTTGACGGGGCCGTCCGTCTTGGTCGCCAGGTAATTCGCCCCGTGAACCGTGAGAATCGCGACGGAGAGCAATCCCATCAGCACTGTGAACCAATCTAAAATGCCGGGGCTTTCGTCGGGAAGGAACGACGTCCAGAAGGCGGCGAAGAAATACCCATCCGGACCAAGCGGCACGCCGCGAACAAGATTGCCCAAGGCGACGCCGAAAACCAAGGCCAAGAGAAAGCCCGTGACCGCAAAGATCGCGTCCCACAGAGATCGCCACAGGGGATTCTCCAGATGCGACCGCAATCCGATCGCCAAGCCCCGCAAGATCAAGCACCAGAGGACCAGATTGAGCGCCAAATAAAACCCGCTGAACGCCGCCGAAAAGGCCTTGGGGAAGGCAAGGAACAACAGGCCTCCCCCCGACACCAACCAGACCTCATTGCCTTTCCAGACAGGGCCGATGGCCTTCATCACCATCCGCCGTTCCTCGTCCGTTCGGGCGACGAACAGGTAGAGAGCACCCACGCCGAAATCGAACCCGTCCAAGACCGCGTAGACGGCGAAGACCAGGGCAATGATCGCAAACCACAGCTCATCGAGCGACATACGTCCCCTCTTCGTGTAAACCGGCCTTCCGGGAAGAGGTCCCTGAGACGCCGACACCGCCAGGACCTCGCGAGACCGTCTCGAAGAACAAAAACAAGAACAGGAGGCCGATCAACAGATACAAGCCGAGATATCCGAGCAACGTAAACAGCACGTTGCCCGACCCCACCTGCGGCGAGTTGCCTTCGGCCGTTTGCAACAGGCCGTACACCAGCCAGGGTTGCCGTCCCAATTCGGCGGTCATCCAGCCGGCGGTCGTCGCAATATAGGGAAATGGCGCGAACAACATGAGCGTCCATAACATCCACCTCGCCTCAAACAGGCGCCCCCGCAGGAGCAGCACCAGCGCCGTCGCCATCACCGGAATGAAGATCGTCCCCAGCCCGACCATGATGTGATAGGTGTAGTAGAGCAACGGCATCGTGTCCGGCCACTCGTCACGGGGAAAATCGGTCAGCCCTTTGATCTCCGCGCCGAAGTGCTTATGGATGATGAAGCTAAGCATCTTGGGAAGCACGAGCGGGTTGTCGATCGTGAGCGTATCCATGTTGGGCTGGCCCATCAGCACCAGGTCGGCTCCGGCTTCCGTATAGAAGTGACCTTCAAACGCGGCGCCCTTGATCGGCTGATGCTCAAACACCTGAAGCGCCGCATGGTGACCGGTCGGAAACAACATCAGGCTTGTGGCGATCGCCCCGGCCGCGACCCCGGTTTTGAGAAACGTCTTCGCCGCCGAAACGTGAATCCCTGACAACAGATAATAGGACCCGACCGCCGCCATCACGAACGACCCGGTCACCACCGCGGCCGTCATCGTGTGGGCATATTGCCAGACGATCCAGGGATTGGTCAGGAGACCCCACAAGCTCGTGACATGCACCGAGCCGTCCGGATCGACGGCGTAGGCCACCGGATGTTGCATCCAGGCATTCGTCGCGATGATGAAGTAGCCCGAGAGCCACGAGCCGACGAACAGCATCAGCGTCGTCAGCCACAGCACAAAGGGGCTGAACATCTTGCGCCCGTACAGCAAAATGCCCAGAAACGTCGATTCGAGAAAAAACGCGAAGAGGCCCTCCATCGCCAGCGTCTGGCCGATGACGCCGCCGGCGAAGCGGGAGAACTTGGCCCAGTTCATACCGAACTGAAACTCCAGCGGAATGCCGGTGACGACGCCGAACGCGAAGCTTAAGGCGAAGATCTTCGTCCAGAAATGGGCGGCTTCATCGTCGTGAGGATCGCGCAACCAATAGGCGCGGCTCTTGAGATACAGGATCAAGGCCGCCAACCCCATGGTCAGTTGCGGAAAGAGGTAGTGGAACGTCGCCGTGACGGCGAACTGCAACCGATCGTAGAGCAACGCGCTGTTCAAGGTGACCGCTTCGTCCATTGGGCCTCCCTTGCAGGCAAAAGAACGTCGCTCTCGCATCCCTTGCGATGGGATGTTCTCTCATCGACAAGACACGCCGGCTCCGCACGGCCGAATACCCACTCCTTTTGCCACTATATGGTGTAGACGGCGTGACTGCAACCCCGATTCGGCTCGATCGGGTACAGCGGTTTACTTTCGCAAGGCATGCGCTTGCTCGACATCGCTGCTGAAAGATTGTGCTCGTCCAATAACGGCGGCATCCGATTGGAGTCTGATCTGTCATCTGGTTTTCGTTTCCAATTCGCCGCTCATCCGAAGTGATCCGATCTGGCCCGCCAGGCCGCCCACAGCAGGTAGAGAAACCCCATCACCCCCAACAGTTCCAGGATGTGAATCAGATGCCACCCCTCCGTGAGTTCGACCTCCAGCATCACCAGCGCCAGCGTCGCCACAAGAAACACCACGATGTGGCGCCTGGGCATGCCGATCATTTCACGGAGCAACGCGCCCAGCCACGTCGGTTTGTGCTGTGACCGCTCGTCCATCGTCCGCCCCTTCTCGTAGCTCTCTCTGCTCCATCACGGCGATTCGTCACGAAGAGCCAATTGGCCTTGTCTGGCGTAGTCGATCGCCTCGCCCAGAATGCGCGCCGCCTCCTGCGGCGCGTGGAATCCCATCGAATTTTCCGCCTCGACGAAGTCCACCATGAACTGGGCTTTCCGCTGGAGCGCCTGGGCGGTGCTCACCCCCTGGTCGCTTCGGCCCGCCGTTCGGGCCGCGGCCAGATCACGGATCAGCGCAATCAGCGCGTCCATGGCGCGATTGCGCAGCTCGAAGGTCCGCTGCTGAATCGTTTCCGCGCGATCTTTCAATTCGGCCTCCGACCACTTATGGCAGGTTTGGCAGGCCCGGTTGATGTTGAGCAGGGGACTGCGGACATGGTGATCGCTGATCTTCATCGCGCCTTCGCGCTTGTACGGCATGTGACAGTCGGCGCAGGCGACGCCCGAGCGAGCATGGATACCCTGATTCCACATTTCAAATTCCGGATGCTGCGCTTTCAGCACAGGGGCGCCGGTTTCGGCGTGCGTCCAATCGGAAAACCGCGTCTCATCATAATAGGCGAGCATATCGTCGACGTGCAGACCTTTGGCCCAGGGAAAGACCAATCGTCTCTCCTGTCCCTGAAAATAATATTCGACGTGACATTGGCCGCAGACGAACGA
>JANDJG010000138.1 GCA_024331085.1 Nitrospira sp.
AGTGGAAGCAACATAGATTTTGGGGCATAGTGGGTCATCACTCTGTGGGGATTGCCGCTTTGAATGGAATCCTTCCACCGTTCCAGCAAAGCGTCGATATCCTTTTCGCTAACCGCCACACACACTTCCGTGTGCTGTGCAACGGCATTCACGGGTTCGTCCAAAGGGGTTTGCTCGGACGGCAACGTTGATGAATGATGGCTCGTGATCAGCCACCGTTTGCCATCCCATTTGTAGGTGAAGGTATAACGGGCCTTTGCGACCGCCCCGGTTTTCTTGAAAACAAACGAGTAGAGACCTTCGTCGATAGCCGTGTTGCAATCCAGTTCGATCGTGCGGGAGTCAATTCGTCCCTCAGGTTGATTCTCAAGGAAATGATGAAAGTAGTCTTCTTTTTCCTGAGGGGTAAAGCGAGCCTTGCTGGATAAGGTGGGGAGCAGCACGGACTTTTCCGCATAGTTTGCAACCACTTTCTGCGGGTTGCCGGTCTTAAGTGATTCATTCCATCGGTCGAACAAGGCCGCAATATCCTCCTGCTTAGCCGCCACACATACCTCGGTGTGCTGTGGCATTTCTGCAAGGGACAGAGAAGGAATCGCAACGAGTACCGTAAGGAGCACAGCCGCGTTTTTCATCTTTTTCATCAAAAGCTTATGATGCTTAACGGATCATTTCATTTAAAAAGTAATAGTATATTCCTTCATAAGTCAAGCAAGTAATGAGCCAAACTTTCCTGTGTGAAATGCGCGAGAATATGAGAGGCGAGCCTAGACGCATCACTGAGAGACAATGTGATTTAGTGAAATAAAATCATGTACTTAGAAACATCGGAAGCTGAAGCGAAATGACCAAGAGAAAGATTGAGAGGAAGAACGCTGAGAGAGGTCTTTTAGTGGAGAGAGGTCGATTTATTGGATGAGGCGGATTTGCTCCAGTTCTTTTTCCTCGCCGCCGCTTTATGGTGTGAGAGCGGTTGGTGGCCATCGAGTCCGGAAATCGTCAGCTCCTGATTCTTTTCAGCCAGATCCGCCTGCATCTCCTGTAGTCGTGACATGACGGTGTGATCGACCAGACGGGTCTCGGACAAGTCAAGTTCGACGCGGGAATGTGTCTGAAAATGCTCGTGAAGCTTGCGGCGCAGAGTAATCCATGTGGGAAAAATCGCGGCATGCTTGACCGAAAGGCGCACTGAACCGTCCGGGGCAGGCCGCTCTTCATGATGCAATCGGAACAAGGATGCCGGCGATGCCCCGTTCACAAGGTGTACGAGGATGTTGACCACGATCCCGATTGCGATGCCGGCCAGCAGATCGATGGCCAGTACCCCCACGACGGTGGAGAGGAAAATCAGCAGTTGCTCTTTTCCGACATGATACACATGCACAAATTCCGCCGGCGCGGCCAAGCGAAAACCCGTGATGACCAGCATGGCGGCCAGCGCGGCCAACGGAATTTCGTTGAGGAGCCCTGGAAGAAGAGCCACAAAAAGCAGCAGAAACATGCCATGGTAAAAGTTGGCGAACCTGGTGCGGGCGCCATTATCTACATTTGCTTTGCTGCGCACGATTTCCGAAATCATGGGCAAGCCGCCGATCAGTGCGGCGACGGTATTCCCGATGCCGACGGCTGTGAGATCACGGTCTAGGTTTGCCTTTCGCTTCCAAGGGTCAAAGACCTCGACGGCTTTGGCGCTCAAGAGGCTTTCCAGGCTGCCGATCAGGGCGAACAAAATCACGTATTTCATGCCTGTTCCCGTGAATACGCCGGAGAAATCAGGGAACGTCATGGCGCTGAGCATGCTGAGCGGAACGTTGACCAGGTAATTGGGTCCAACCTGATATTCATGGTGGTTGAAGGTATAGGCATGGGGATGGTCCAGATCGAAATAGAATTCCAGCGGGATGGCGATCATGAGCACGATCAAGGGAGCGGGGAACTTCTTGAGCGCGCCGCTCTTGATGTATGGATAGCCCGCCAAGATGGCGAGGCTGGTCAATCCGATCAATCCGATTTCCGGGTTCATCTCCATCACGAACGTAGGAATTTCCATGAGCAACTCCAAGGGCTCGCCCTTGGCGCTCAGTCCCATCATGATCGGAAACTGTTTGGCGATGATGATGATCCCGATGGCCGCCAACATGCCGTGAATGACGGACGTCGGGACCAGCTCGGCCAGAATCCCTGCCCGGAAGACTCCGAAGAAGATCTGAACAAGCCCCGCTGCGACGCCGACGCCCAAGGCGAGACGATAGGCTTGGTAGTCGGCATCCGGATTGGCGCCGGCTGTAAATCCGAACTCGGTCACGCAGCCGATGGCGATGACGATCAGTCCCGCCGCCGGTCCTTTGATGGTGAGCTCCGAGTTGCTCATGGTGGCGCCGACGATCCCACCGATGATCGCCGTGAAGATTCCGGCGATCGCCGGATAGCCGCAGGCGAGAGAAATGCCCAAGCAGAGCGGCAGCGCGATGAGGAATACGAGGAAGCCCGAAAGGAGGTCGTAACGGAGGTGCCGCTTCATTCCCCCCAACGTTCCTTCGGGTGTCTCTGATCCGGATGGCCTGTCGAGTGGGAGCGGGGTGGGTGTCGTCATGATGACCTGCCTTACAAAATAAAAAAGCCAGCGGTGCTCCTCTTCTCGTGGGAAGAGCACTCGCTGGCTCGTATTACTTCCGGCCGGGAAAAGCCGAAAATCTTACACAGCCGACGCAGAAGGAATCGACACGGCCCCGCTGCAATTGGCCCCGCCCCACCTACAGGTAACGAGCGGAACGGCGCCTTTGTGGGGGAAAGTTTATACCAACCTTCAGGTCGAAAATGCAAGTCCCTCTTTTGTGAGGAACCTGGTCGAAACGAGAGTCTGTCTTCCGAATGCGGAAGAGTGAGGAGGTAAATCCGGAGGATACTGGAGAAACTACCGGGTCGGTTCGGTTGATGTTGGTTCGTTGGCGGAGGGCAGAAGAGGAGCGGACGATCGTGCCGCCGAAGACGCATCAGCCAATAGCTTTTCGGCTATCTGGTTAGCGACGCGGTCCACCACCGGTTGGGTTGGGTGGAAGAAACCTGTCTCATATTCGTGAGTCCAGATCGGCCGTTTGGTGGTCGCATCAAGCAGGCGAACCATGCCGATCCCCGCGTATTGGGTATTGAGGCTGCCCTCCAATCCAAAGAAACTTTCCATCCCAAAGTACCACCGCTGGAAACCGGCGACGCCTGTCAACAGAGCATCGGCCAGGTCCGGGCGATCCACAATCACGAAGCGGCCTGACTGGGCCAGCTTGGTCGCAAGTTTCTCTTTGACGAGCGCGGAACCTTCCACGAGGTGAGGGTCTTCACCATGGGTCAGATCCTCGATATAGATGGTGCGAACGGACGCCAAAGCAGGAAGGTCGCGCACGATGTCCCTGGGAATGCCGAATGTGCGATGACAAGCCACGAGCGAGCAGCAGAGGGCTACGAACGTCAGTGTTCTAAACAAAAGGCTCCTTCCCCGAAGGCCTTGAAGGAAAGGATCGTTACTGCGGAGCGTCATTGCCACGACCAACTATTCGTTGAAGATGTCAGAAGTCCATGTTCCGGGATTTGATTCTCAGCCCAACCGTGGGTTTCACAACGTCGGCTTCCATTTTCGCAATCGCTCACGGCTCACCCTCCAGCGCGCAGGCGGTAGTCAAAACCGATAGATCACTCCCAGCGAGACATTGGTGTTATGGTCATGGGTCTGATGAAAATTCTGATTGCGATTGGATCGTTGAACCGTGAGCGTCAGGGCGGCGTGGTCGGTCACCTGCAGGGACAGTCTGCCGCTTCCGATGAAAATGTTTTCGTGGCCGTCAAACCGCTCGTCCTCAGGGTCGTTGGTGGTGAAATTGTTTCGTTCGTAATGGAAGTCCAGTTCAAGCTCCAAATGTTCCAAAAGGTCCATTTCAAGGCCGACGGACGCAAAATGATGGGCATACGAGACGTCATCATGAAACTCGATTTCATGGCGCCCTTCGGCGAGACCCTGCTCATAGTGATAGCCCAGAATCACCCTCGCATGGTGGTTGACGTGATACAAGAGGTGCGGCCCGATCCGCCACAAAAAGGTATCCCGATGGGCAAACGGGTCATTGAACCGGCGAATGCCGACCCGCCCGAGCAAGTGAAGTTCCCAATGTTCCGAGAGGCGCTGATCCAGTCGGACGGTACCCAAATGAGAAGTGACACGCATGTCCTGGAGATTATGGTCAAATCCATGCAGCTCGGTCTGCCCGAGCAGTTGGTCGGGGGCGGTGAAGTACCGGAGTCTCAGGATCGTCTGGGGCGTGAAGCCGTGTACAGCTTCGAGATACATCGAGCCTTGGCTAAACTCCGGGTTTTTCGCGTAGACAAATCCGCGAACCCTTGCCGAAAGCTCCGTTTCTCCCAATGAAGATGGAAGCAGCTTCGAGATGCGGATGTACGGCTCGAAGACCATGTCCTTGCCGATGCCGGTTCGGGAGACATCCAAGACGGGCTGTGACGGATCACCATCCAGGCTCGATCGGCGGGTGGCCGAAAAGAGCGCGACGTCATCGGTGTAAAACAGCGACCCTCCACCCGTGACCGACCAGCCGATATTGGGGGGCACGGCCATTGCCGGGGACGCCATGCCTAACAAAAAAAGAATCCCCGTTGCCAGGCCCTTCAGTTTGAATGACCTGTGTTGGTGCCTCCACATGGCCCTGTGGCAATGTGACACGATCGCCACATTCGGATCGACCGGGAGGCTGATGGATCGGATATGGCCTTGCGAATCGACCGGACGTCTGAAATGCTTGAAACAAGAGACACTTTGTCCCCTTTGATTCATCCATGGTTGATTCACGATGACGCCCGGCCTCCTTACTTATGGGAGGATTCATTGAGGCAAAATTCATGCTCCCCGCGAGTTCCCTCGGTGAGTTCCCTCGGTTGCAATAAGAGAAGCCCTTCTAATTACGCGGGAGGTCCCCGCCCGGAAGGGCGGGGGTGTGAGCAAGGTCCGGTGTCCTGCGATATGCTGAGAGCCGATGAAGCTCCACAAAGCGGCGCACACGGTCTACAAGACGCAATA
>JANDJG010000139.1 GCA_024331085.1 Nitrospira sp.
GGCGCTGGCAGGATTAGTGCCGTGGGCCGAGACCGGGATCAGGCAGATGTTCCGGTGTCCCTCGCCTCTGGATCGATGATAGGCGCGAATCACCATCAAGCCCGCGTATTCTCCCTGGGACCCGGCGTTCGGCTGGACCGAAAAGGCCGCGAAGCCGGAGATCTCCGCCAGCCAACCGGTGAGTTGATGAATGAGTTCCTGATACCCTCGCGCTTGCTCCTCCGGTACGAACGGATGGAGGCTGGCGAACTCCGGCCAGGTGATGGGCAACATCTCGGTGGTGGCGTTCAGCTTCATCGTGCAGGAACCCAACGGGATCATGGAGTGCACGAGCGACAGGTCCTTGGCCTGCAGGCGATGGAGATACCGGAGCATCTCATGTTCGGAGTGGTAACGGTGGAAGATCTCGTGGGAGAGATAGGTGCTGGTCCTGGCGAGGGACGGCGGATAGGCCGGATCGACGGCGGGAATCAGATCCGCCGGCGCGAAAGGCAGCCGCTCGCTCCCGGAGAAAATTTCCCAGAGGCGGGCGACTTCCTCTGTTGAACTGACTTCATCGAGCGACAGGCCGAGGGAATCGTCGTCGTAACGGCGCAGATTGATCCCGCGCCTGCCGGCCCGATGGACGATCTGATCGGCCTGCGCGCCCGTGAGGGGGATGCGGATCGTATCGAAAAACAAATCGGGTCGCACGTCGAAGCCGAGCCGCCGCAGCCCCTCCGCCAGCAGCAGCGTGAGGCCGTGCACGCGCTCGGCGATGCGTCGCAGACCGTCGGGCCCGTGGTACACCGCGTACATGGCCGCCATGACAGCCAGCAGGACTTGCGCCGTGCAGATGTTGCTGGTGGCCCTCTCTCGTCGAATGTGCTGCTCTCTTGTTTGGAGAGCGAGCCGGAAGGCCGGTTTCCCCGTCGCATCCTTGGAGACGCCGACGAGGCGGCCCGGCATCTGCCGCTTGTGCTCCTCCTTCGTCGACAAAAACGCGGCGTGCGGTCCTCCGAATCCCATGGGCACGCCGAATCGTTGCGTCGAACCCACGGCGATGTCGGCGCCGAATTCTCCGGGGGGCTTGAGCAACGTCAAGGCCAGCGGATCCGTGGCGACCACGACGAGAGCTCCGGCTTCATGGGCCTTGGCGACGATGTCGGTAAAATCTCCCACATACCCGTCCGTCGCGGGATATTGCAGCAAGAGACCGCACAACCGACCGCCGTGCTCGATCGCCGTCGTGACGCCGGTTCTGATGGTGACCCCGAGCGGCTCGGCTCTGGTTCGCAAGACCGCGAGGGTCTGGGGATGGCAATCGCGTGATACGAAAAACTCCGTTCGCTCTTCGCCCTTGCCGCGGGCGATCGCCAGGCACATCGCCATCGCTTCCGCCGCCGCCGTGGCTTCGTCCAAGAGCGACGCGTTCGCAACCGGCAGGCCGGTCAAGTCCGCGACCATGGTTTGAAAAATCACCAAGGCCTCCAGGCGCCCCTGGGAAATCTCGGCTTGATAAGGGGTGTACTGGGTGTACCAGGCGGGATTCTCCAAAATGTTTCGTCGGATCACTCCGGGAGTGACACAGTCGTAGTAGCCCATGCCGATCAAGGAACGGGCCACGACGTTCTTGGACGCGACCGCTCTCAACCGAGCCAGGATCGCCTGTTCGCCCTGATGAAGGGGGAGAGAAAGGGGTCGGCGAATCCGAATGTCTTCGGGAACCGTCGCGTCGGCGAGCGCGTCGAGCGAGCGGAAGCCCAACGTCGCCAACATTTCTTGGACATCCGCGTCCGTGGGCCCAAGGTGACGATGAACAAAAGAATCGGTCGGCTCAAGAAGGTTCGGCTCGGCCATGAGAAGAATTATCCTTTGTGTTCGGACGATTGGTCAGGTGGAAAGGATGATCGAATCATACAAAAAAAAGGGTATCACGGCATCCGCCCGTTTCCAAGACACAAAAACGAGCGGAGGAGACGACGGGGGACGTGGTCGGTCTCTTGACTTTGAGGGCGATCCCGCCAATGATGCGAAGGGCTCTCGCCGGGAGAGCGGAGAAACGCGGATTATTCAAAAATAGACGGCGGCCTCCTGGCCCGTGTTTTTATGGCTGAACCTCATACGAATCCGATGGCATCGCAAGAAGACGGGACACCGACAACCGAACAATGGGGCTTGGCCGGCGGAGCCAAAACAGGCGCGATCGCGATCAGCCTCGGTGTGATCGTGGTCGTCGCGGTCGGCATCGGCATGGCACCGCGACTTATGGACTTTGTGAGGGGGCCGTCTTCATCGCCCAAGACCGTTTCTTCTTCGATCTCCTCGTCCCAATCGGCGCCGCCTCCGTCTGTCAAGCCGGCGACTCCGGTGACCACGGAGTCCATCGACACGCTGCTCGCGGACCTTGATCAAGCCGTCAAGCGAAAAGACGTCGAGGGAGTCCTGCGGCACATCGCGCCCGACGCGGTCATCTTGATCCACATGAAGCAAGGGGCTCATCACCAGACCGCGCTGCTCTCGCGCGAGGATTATCGTAAAACGCTGGCCGCGGAGTTCGCCTTTCTCAGCGCGGACGACTTCGCCCGCGCGAACACAAAGGTGTCGTTGGCGCCGGACGAGCGGAGCGCAAAGATCTCCTTCAAGACCACGGAAACGCTCCGGCAGGCCGAGCGGGAATTCACGGTCGAGGGCGAGCACACGCTCCTGGTGACTATGCGCGGTGACAAGCCGACGATCGTCTCGCTGGAACGGGACGTTCCCGGCGACTCCACCTGACGCGTTTTGTCCCGCGCGTCCGCGGCGGCGTCCGATCCGGAACGCGCTGAATCGCGGGCGGCCCGTCCGCCGCAAACAAGATTCGCGCGCGGCGGTTTGGTATAATCACGCCCTGCCCCGAGATGCCTATGCGAGTCCTCGTCATCGAAGATGAAACCAAGGTCGGGTGTTTTATCAAGCGGGCGCTCGAAGAAGAAAGTTACGCCGTCGATCTGTGCGAAGACGGAGCCAAGGGACTTGAGATGGCGCTGGCGACCGACTACGACCTGCTGGTCGTGGACTTGATGCTGCCGTCGATGTCCGGCTTGGACATCCTCAAGACCATTCGACGCCAACGCATCCACACGCCGGTCTTGATTCTCTCCGCGCAATCCCAGGTCGATCAGCGGGTCAAGGGGCTCGACGCCGGCGCGGACGACTACCTGACCAAGCCCTTCGCCATCGATGAACTGCTGGCGCGTGTTCGCGCGCTGCTCCGACGCGGAGCGACCGAGAGCCAGGGCATTCTCCAGATCGATGACTTGGTCTTGAATCCGGCCACCCGCGAGGTCACCCGTGGAGGACAGCGAATCGAACTGACATTGAAGGAATACGCGCTGCTCGAATACCTCATGCGCCATGCCGGACGGGTGTTGACCAGACCCATGATCTCCGAACACGTCTGGAATCAGGACTTCGATACGTTCACCAACGTCATCGACGTCTACGTGAACTATCTGCGCAACAAGATCGATCGGGGCCGCGCCAAAAAATTGATCCACACTGTCCGGGGCAGCGGCTATATGCTGAAGGCCGACTGACGACGTCTCATCCGAACATCTCATCGCGGGAACGATGATGGCGACCCCTGGAACGATTGCCACATGCCTCCGCTCGGGAGCGACCTGATGCCACTGCGGCTGCGCCTCACCTTGTGGTACGGCAGCGCCCTCGCCTTGGTCCTGCTCATCTTCTCCGTCGTGCTGTACGCCGTCATGGCCCGCAATCTCCGCGACGCCGTCGATCAATCGTTGGAAGAGACCGCCATGACGGCGGTGCGGTCACTCGAAGAACGGGGATTCCTCCCGCTGCTTGACGAAGAAGAACTGCTCTCCCAATTCCCCGAACTGGCCCGGATCGACAAGTTCTTTCAAATCTTCAGCCCCTCCGGCACGATCACGATTCGTTCGCCCAACATCAAACAGCACGACCTGCCGTTGAGCCGCAAGGCGCTCGAAACCACATTTAACGGCAACAAATTGTTTGAAACGGCGCGGTATCCTAATGAACCGCAATTGCGCTTGATCTCGGTGCCGATCAACTACCGGGGGCGGCTGCTGTACATCGTGCAGGTCGGCACGTCGATGGAATCGATCGAGAACACGCTCGAGCATTTTCTCATCGTGCTGATCGTGGCCGTGCCGGTCGCCTTGGCCGTGTCGTTGGGAGCCGGCTGGTTCCTGGCCGGCCGGGCCCTGCTCCCGGTGGACGACATCACCCTGGCCGCGCAGCGGATTGCGGAGGGCGATCTGAGCCAACGCCTGACGATGCCGCCCGCCAAGGACGAAATCGGACGCCTCGCCGAGATCTTCAACGACATGATCGGACGACTGGACGCCTCGTTCCGGCAGATCCGTCAGTTCACCAGCGACGCCTCGCACGAGCTGCGCACCCCGCTCACGGTCATGAAGGGCGAAACGGAACTGGTGCTGCGGAAACCCCGTTCCGTCGAGGACTATCGGTCGGTGCTCGAGAGCAACCTCGAAGAGATCGACCGCATGACCGACATCGTGGACGAATTGCTGTTTCTCTCCCGCGCGGACATGGGCGAAGTCAAAATGGAATGCAAGCCGGTCGCCCTCGAATCCCTGGTCGAAGACATCCACCGCCAGGCCACGTTGCTCGGGCAGGACCGGCAGATCGAAGTCGTGTTGGGAACGGTCATGCCGGCCGTCGTGCAGGGGGATGAATTGCGGCTGCGCGAGCTGTTGCTCAATTTGGTCGAAAACGCCGTGAAATACTCGCATCCGAATGGCAAGGTCGAGATCAGTGTGGTGACGGACGGCCGGCACGCGATTCTGTCGGTGTCCGATCAGGGCATCGGGATTCCCACCGAAGACCTCCCGAAAATCTTCAACCGCTTCTACCGGACCGACAATGCCAGAACCCACACCAAGAAAGGGACGGGCTTGGGACTGGCCATCTGCGCCTGGATCGCTGAATCGCACAAGGGGCGGATCGACGTGCAGAGCCACGTGGGGCGAGG
>JANDJG010000034.1 GCA_024331085.1 Nitrospira sp.
GGCAACGGGAGGAGCACCCGTTCATCCGGCTGATAGACGAGCACGTCGATCAGCGCATGGAGATTGGAGATTAAATTGGCGTGGGTCAGGGGCACGCCCTTGGGCCGTCCGCTCGACCCCGACGTATAAAACAAGAGCGCGCGATCTTCGGGCTTGACGACACAGCCCGCCTCGATCGGAGAGCCAAGCCACCGCCGCCAGCTTCGCGGATCATGCTCATCGACATCCAACAGAATCAGGGAGCGCCCTTCATCGAGGCCGAGCTTCACCAGCCGTTCAACCAATGATCGAACGGTCACCAGCCGGCGCGCATCACTGTCGCGAATGATGTGGGCAAGCTCCTGACCCGCTGATTGAGAATCGACCGGGACCGGCACGGCACCGGTGTAGAGCAGCGCCAGACAGGCAATGATCCATTCGGGCCGGTTGGGCGCATAGAGCACCACCGGCTCTCCCGCTTGCAGGCCGGCTTTGATCAGCCCGGAGGCCAGCCGCCTGACATCTTCCGACAGGCCTGCAAACGACCTGGTTTCGACCTCCTGTTTGTGGAACGCGACGATCGCCGTCTGCTCTCCATGGTTCGACAGGTGTTGAACCAGCGCATGGAGGGTACTCCACCTGGGTCTGGACATGGAAACGGCTCTGGGATGAAATGTGGCCTGTCACTTATGACACTGTTGACGACGCCTTGAGTCGCAGCTTTCGTTGATCGACTGTCGTATCCTGGATCAATCGACTGAAACTGTCGGCCAAGACCTCGTTGATGACGGCTTCCACGTCTTCGGGATCGAACCAGAAGACGTCCTCGGCGCCTCTCCCGTTCAGTACCATTCGCACCACGCTGCCGTCGGCCACGTTTGTGGCTAGGATCATCACCTTGGCTCGCGCCGTGATCTCGGTGAATCCGAACCCGCTCCTGGCATGGACGGCACAGTCCTCAACCCTTCCGGTCAGGATCACGTCCGCTTCCGTTTTGCCACCTTTTTGATCGCTGCCTCCGGTGGAGACTACCTGCCAGCCCTTGGCCACCAGGTGTTCCTTCAAGGCCTGCGCCACCGCCTCCGTGAGCTTGCTCCCGGGAACGTCGAAATAACTGACTCCTCCCCAGAGATGGGTCCGCACTCCCAAATTAGTCTGGTGCTGGCGGCCGTCTTCAAACGGTCCGATAGCGACCCGTACCGGCTGAGGCTGAACGGCCGCCTTTTCGGTTGTCGGAGCCACTCCGCGAAGATGAATGGGAACCACCTCCCCCGTCCCGGCGCATCCGACGATGGTCGCAACCCCCACTGCGCCAATCCACAACATCGACCATGACACCCAGGTCTGTTTCACGGCTCCCTCCCGGTTCATCTCTTCATCACGGCATCCTGAAGTGCGCCCGCCGATTGGACTGCCAACAGGCCTCACTGTGCTCGGTGCAAAAAGGCCGTTCCTTCCCGTAACTGGCGATCTTGATTCGAGACGGCGCCACCCCCAAATCTTGCAAATACCGTTTGGCGGCCGCCGCGCGCCGCTCTCCCAGGACGAGATTGTACGCGCTGGTGCCTCGCTCATCGCAATGCCCTTCAATCACCACTGTGCGATCGGGCCCTGCCTTGAACCATGCGGCATTGGCTTCCAACACCGATTGTGCGTCGCCTCGAATGATGTGTTGATCGTAGTCAAAATAAATATCCATCAACGCCGCCTGTGACTGGGGCTCTTGCAACGAGGACGGAGGCGATGCCGAATCCCCGGGTTGTATCGGTTGTGAAGGAGTCGCTGCCACAATGGGCTCTTGAACAACCCGCCCCTCTTCGGCCGAAGGTGCTGCGGCTCTCGGCGCTTCTCCCGACGGCCGTCCCGCCTCGCTGGGCACGGAGGTCTGAGGAGCAGGAGCGGAAGGAACCGTCTGTCCTTCCACCGCCGTCGTCACCCTCTTCCCCGTGCATCCAGCCGCGACCGTCAATGCCAACATCCCCAGAAACAACCGACCCGTCACTTTTGCCGTCATAGCGTCTCCTCTGTTCATCAGTGGTGGTTATCAGTGAGCGCGAATCGACTGGGCCAGCAATCCCTCTGACGTCTTGAGATACGTGATCTCGGCCGTCTGGCCGGCCTTCAGGTCCGCCAATTGGGCTGCCTGCTTGCCCTTGGTGATCTTGGTGTCGGCGGACACGCGGGCGCCCACGATCATTTCTTCTTTGCTGGGCAGCAATACCTTCACCACGATGATCTGGGGCTTCGCCTCGACATTCGTCGCAACCACCGTCCCCCGCACTGTTCGCTGAATGACCTCGCTAGCCTGGCTGGTCCCAGGCATACCTGTGTTTATAATGCTCAGAGCCAGGATCACTGTGAGAAACAGAGTCGTGGATACGACCACCCTGCGTTCACGAGAACTAAGAAAGCTGAATGGCGTTTGCATTATTGACCTCCCTCCTTGTGAGTAGAACCTCTTGGCAAAAACAGCGCCATGCGACTTTTCGAGACTTGATCGCAGAACATGTTGAAACAAAAGAGATCTGTCCCCCCTCCTCAAGAAGCACCGATTTTATTCTTTCGAGGTTGAAGCAATCCGCCTCACCATCTTTTCTTATTTCTGTCGCTAAATGGCACAACTTTCAAGCGGGTCATCATGTGAAAGGTCCCTCATTGAGAATCCCTCTTTACGAATCCCGTCCTTTCTCTCCTGGCCTCGGAGACAAATAGTGTGGTCCAGCCCTTGAATCAAGGGGGTGGATGGCCCACTGTTCGGATGACCTCCGGTTTTTCAAAAAACAAGAGCCCTTGAAGCCTGTCCCTTGTACCTTCAGAGGCTCTCGGGCCAGAATGACCATCGATCAAGAGAGGCGTCTTGTTCCATGAATCAGCCGAGCACGCATGTTTCTCAGACCGAGACTCCCCAAGGTCGGTGGGAACACTTTCCCCATCAAGCCGATATGGGAGTGAGGGGGATCGGGCCAACGAAAGAATCGGCCTTTGAGCAGGCGGCGCTCGCCTTGACCGGCGTCATCACGAAGCCGGAATCGGTCAGCCCCTTAGAAGCCGTCTCCATCACCTGCAACGCTCCTGACGACGAATTGTTGCTGGTCGATTGGCTGAACGAGTTGATCTATGAAATGGCAGCAAGGAGGATGGTATTCGGTCGCTTTACCGTCCAGATTCAGGACCACCACCTTCAAGGGACTGCCTGGGGAGAACCAGTTGATGTGGCCCGTCATCAGCCGGCGGTGGAAGTAAAAGGGGCCACCTACACTGCCTTGTGTGTCAAGGAGGAACCACCAGGCTGTTGGACGGCGCAATGTGTGGTCGATGTCTAGATGTCTAGAAGAACGTGAGGCAAGCCATGGATCTTCAACAATTGATACGGCACGGCGAGAACGAATGGATCATTGAACCACGAGACAAGATGAAGGTGCCGGGGGTGATCTATGCCACGGAATCGCTGATTCGCGACATGGACGACAAGGTCTATGAACAGGTTGTGAACGTGGCGACTCTGCCCGGCATTGTCCGAGCGTCCTATGCGATGCCTGACGCCCATTGGGGATACGGGTTTCCCATCGGAGGGGTCGCGGCATTCAATCCTGACGAAGGCGGCGTGGTCTCCGCCGGTGGTGTGGGCTTTGACATCTCCTGCGGTGTGCGCCTGCTTCGGACCGGGTTGGCAGCGGAAGATGTTCTCCCGATCAAAGAACAACTGGCCGATGCCCTGTTTCATCACGTTCCTGCCGGCGTTGGCAGCACTGGTCGATTGCGGCTCCATCGCGACGAAATGGATGCGATGCTGGTTGGAGGAGCCAAATGGGCCGTGTCCAAAGGCTATGGACTGCGCGAGGATCTGGCCTTGATCGAAGAAGGGGGATGCATGGGCGGCGCAGAGCCGGACCGTGTGTCCGACCAGGCCAAAAAGCGGCAACAGGACGAGATGGGGACGCTCGGCTCCGGGAACCACTATCTGGAAGTCCAGCGGATAGCCAGGATTTTTGATGAATCGATCGGTTCAGCTTTTGACCTCCGCGAAGGGGACGTGGTCGTGAGCATCCACTGTGGGTCCCGCGGCCTGGGCCATCAAATCGGAACCGAGTTCTTGAAGCGCATGGCTGTCAGCGCCTCGCGCCATCAAATCGCCCTCCCCGATCGGGAGCTGGCCTGCGCGCCGATCAATTCGGAGGAAGGGCAGGAATATCTCGGTGCCATGCGCGCCGCGATCAACTGCGCCCTCGCCAATCGGCAGATCATCACCCATTTGGTCAGAGAGGTGTTTGAGAAGCTCCTGCCCCAAGCCTCACTCACCCTGCTCTACGACGTCTCGCACAATACCTGTAAGGTCGAGATCCATGAGATCGACGGGAAACCGACTCGTCTGTTCGTCCATCGGAAAGGTGCCACACGAGCCTTTGGTCCTGGCCACCCCGATCTCCCTCCTTCGCTTCGAGCCATAGGCCAGCCGGTCCTCATTGGAGGCACGATGGGCACGGCCTCTTACGTGCTGGTTGGCACCACGAAGGGCATGACCTTGGCCTATGGGTCCGCCTGCCATGGGGCAGGTCGAAGCATGAGTCGCCATCACGCCACCAAGCGGTGGCAGGGCCGAGAGGTGATCAAGGAACTGGCGAGTCGTGGCATTGTGATCCGTAGCCCCTCGATGAGGGGCGTCGCTGAAGAAGCGCCGGGGGCCTACAAAGATGTGAGCGAAGTGGTCGATGCAGCGGACGAAGCCGGACTGGCCAAGAAGGTCGCACGGCTAGAACCCCTTGTGTGTATTAAAGGCTAGCAACACCTGCTACCACCACCCGGATAACATGAACGACCGGTTGACTCTCGGAACTCTCCTCCTCCTCATTCATTCGTTTGCGTCGTTTCTGGTGTTTCTGTATTGTCACATCAATGCCGAGAGTCAGTCGGTGTTTGCCTATTTTCTTTTCCTCATCGTAGATGCGCCGACCCTCCCCTGGGCCTTTGAGATCGAAAGCAAGATTGGCCTTCTTTCACCGCTTGCCGACGCATGGACCAACGTGTGGTACTACGGCCACCAAGGCGTCAACTTACGAGCGTTCATTCTGACGGCGACATTCGGAGGGCTTCACTGGTTTGCCATCGGAAATCTGCTGACCGTTCTGTTCAAGCGGATTCACCAATGGCTCCAACGGCGGCCGGCGTCATCGACGGTTCAGTCCCTCCTCCTCCGCCTTCCCCACACAAAGTAGAGGGGTGTGCCTGCTAACACCGTGGCAATTCCCATCGCCCCTTCCATCGGCCGTTCGTATAGGACATTCCAGATGATCACGACCGACGCAGCAAGAAAAAAGGCCGGAACGAGCGGATAAAACAGCGTGCGATAGGGGCGAGGAAGGTCGGGTTCGCGATGCCGAAGCACGAAGACCGCTCCAACCGCCAGGGCGCTGAAGATGGTCAGGACGGTGCCGCTATAGACCACCAGCCGCTCGAAACTTCCCGAGAGAATCAAAACAGAAGCCCACAGGCTCTGGAGAAGAACGGCATGGGTCGGTGTGCCTCGACTGCCGGAGAGTTGACAAAAGTGCGCGGGAAGGAGCCCGTCTTTCGCCATCGCATAATACACGCGAGGTCCGGCCCACACCATGGCGCTGACGGCTCCGGCGATTGACAGGCAGAGGATCATGGTCACCAGGCTAGCGGCATCTTCCCCCAGCAGCGCCGCAGCGACTTTGTTGGCGACGGGCAACAGCGGCGGATCGGCCAACTCCGTCACTGTCAAGGCATAGAAATAGAGCACATTCAGCATAAGATAGAGGAGCATGACGAACAGGGTCCCACCGATCAGTGCGCGAGGAAGGGTGCGAGCCGGCTCTCTCACTTCGCCGGCCAAATAGACCGCGGCATTCCACCCCGAATAGGCATAGAGGGCAAAGATCAAGGAGACGACGCACAGTCCGATGCTCGGTGTGGCCCGTTCGTTGGGGAGCGCAAGATGGGCCCAATCGCCCTTTCCCCCTATTAACCCGGCTCCAACGAGAAAGAGGATTGCCCCAACGTTCAAGAGGGTGAGAGTCCGTTGCAGCCATGCCCCCACTCCTACGCCGAGCAGGTGAAAGCCCGTGATCGTCCACAGGAGGGCGAGCGCCACGATGATTGACAGGATACCCGCTGTGCCTTCGTCCCCACATCGAACAAGCTCAAGAACATAGGAGGCAAAGCTCATGGCTCCGGCTGCAATGGCCGCACTGAAGCCGACAGCGAAGGATGTCCATCCGCTTAAGAACCCGACGAACGGTCCATAGGCCCGAGTGAGATAGATGTACTCTCCGCCGGCAACCGGCAGCGCCGTCCCCAATTCACTATAGGTCAAGGCTCCTGCGAGGGCGACCAATCCGCCCATCAGCCAAACGGCAAGGATCAAGCCGGGATGGCCGAGATCCCGCGCCATAAAGCCCGTGGTGGTAAAGATCCCGCTCCCGATGACGTTGCCGATCAGCACGCAGGCGGCAGTGAACCAGCCGATGCGACGAGAAAGTGCCGACGGATCGCCATTGATCCTTTCCATCCGCACGACCTCCTACTGTGTTTCCGCCTGCCGGACCAACGGAACAAATCGGACCGACATGAGGATTTTCCGTTCATAGCCGGTCTCCGTGCGGCGATGGAGTTCCAGCAATTGCGAGTACGTGCCGACAGGAAGAATGAGTCGTCCACCGATAGCCAATTGATCGAGCAAGGGCTGAGGGACGTGATCCGGCGCGGCTGTCACGATGATCGCGTCGAACGGTGCTTCTTCGGGCCACCCTTCATAGCCGTCTCCCACCCGCACCTTGACGTTTCTGTACCCCAGGTCGGCCAATGTCTGTTCCGCCCGGCGAGCGAGCGGCTCCACGATTTCCACCGTGAAAACCTCGCCGGCCAGTTCAGCAAGGATGGCGGCTTGATAACCAGAGCCGGTTCCAACTTCCAGAACCTTGTCCGTTTTTCTGAGCTGCAATTGCGCCGTCATCTCGGCGACCAGCGAAGGTTGCGAAATGGTCTGGCCATGGCCAATGGGCAGAGGACCATCAACGTAAGCAAACAACGAATAGGCTCCTGGCACGAAGCGATGGCGCGGCACCTGTCTCATCGCGGCAATCACCGCGGGATCTTCAATGCCTCGAGGGATGATGTATTGATCGACCATCCGGTTGCGTTCAACATCACGTGCGGACTTCTGGCCTTCTCCGCCATGACATGAAGCAATCCACACGGAGAGCGAGGGCAGGACCACGGCAAGGAGCACGGCTCGCACGATCCGGTTCTTCACACAAGTTCCTACAGTCTTCTGTCTGTCTGAAAGAAGCAACCCCAATGCCCTATCCGCCAGTCAGAGCATCGGCAAAGAAGGTGGAGAGAAGCTTGCGATTCGATGCTCTTCTGTGGCGTTCGGCTACGGAGAGATTCCCCTCCCTGTGGCACATTGTGCCCGGGAAGACTTCGGTGAACCGCGTGGGAGTGAAATGTATCAACGAAGCAGGTCTCTTCGTGATCGGCACCACCCTTGCTTTCTGTGTACAAGGAAAGAGATCGCCATGTCTCCTTCTTGGCCTCATCTTCAAGCTGCGCTCTATTACGAACCCCTGCCTGACCATGTCGTCCGCTGTACCCTCTGTCCACATGAGTGCCGAATCGCGCCGGATCGCCGGGGTGTCTGTGGCGTTCGGATCAACCGCGGGGGCCGACTCTTCACCCAGGTCGGAGACCGGATCGTTTCTGCGGAAGTCGATCCAATTGAAAAGAAGCCCTTGTTTCATTTCCTTCCCGGTAGCTTGACCTACTCCATCGCCACAGTCGGCTGCAATCTGCGCTGCCGGTTCTGTCAAAACTGGATTATCTCGCAATGGCCCAAGTTGCCAGGATCCCCCGGGTCTCACGATGACGGCGGGGAGACCTTGCTCGCAGTCAGCGACCATCCGCAAGATGAGTGGTGCCCGGATGCAGAATCATCCGAAGCAGGGTGGGAACAGCGGGAAATTGGAAGAGCGGTCGCGCCTTCCGAAATCGTCTCCCTTGCTCAACAAGCCGACTGTAGCAGCATCGCCTATACTTACACAGAACCGACGATCTTCTATGAGCTGGCCCTCGCCACCGCACGACGAGCCTCCGCAGCAGGGCTCGGCAACGTCTTGATCACCAACGGGTTCACCTCGCTGGATCCCCTGCGAGAGATTGCGCCGTATCTCGGCGCCGCCAACATCGACCTCAAGTCCTTCTGCGAGAGCTTTTACAAGAAAGTGTGCGGAGCCAGGCTTGCGCCGATCTTGGCGGCCATTCGGGAATACAAGAGACTCGGAGTCTGGATCGAACTCACCACCTTGCTGATCCCAGGGCTGAACGACGAGGAGGACGAACTCCGAGACATCGCCCGTTTCATTGTCACGGAGCTGGACGAGGATGTGCCCTGGCATCTCAGCCGTTTCTTTCCTGCCTACAAGATGGAGCACTGGGAGGAAACTCCTCTTCGGTCGTTGCTGCGGGCTAGAGACATCGGCTGGGAGGAGGGGTTGCGTTATGTCTACTTAGGCAATCTTCCGCCAGGGACACAAGGGGAGGGAGCTGAGGATACCATCTGCCCTGATTGTCGGGCGGTCCTCATCCGGCGGTGGCGCTTCATGGTCGTTGAGAATCGGCTGCAAGCCGGCCACTGCCCTGACTGTAACCGGCTCGTGGCTGGACGGTGGACCATCGGCAACCAAACAAGCACTCGGCCATCAGAATAGCAATCGCTCGACTCATGGACTCATAGAACTGTCCGTTTATGAAACGAAGTGAACCGATGATCATTGAGTCTTCCCGGATGGCGCCAGCGGAGGAGGCCCTGGAAATCGTCGAACGGAAGGGATTGGGCCATCCCGACACCATCTGCGATGCTGTGATGGAGGCGGTGGCCGTCCAATTGGCACAGGCCTACCTCAAGATCTGCGGCCAAATTCTCCATTTCAACGCCGACAAAGGGATGCTCGTAGCCGGTCAAGTCGAGTGCCGATTCGGCGGGGGCTCTGTTGTCACCCCGATGCGGTTGGTCATGGGCGATCGAGCCACCTATGAGTGGCGGAACAAACGAATCCCGGTGAAGACCATCGCAGAACAGACGGCCTTTCACTGGTTCAAACAGCACTTGCCCCGCATCAAGCCGAATAAGGATGTGGAATGTCAGGTTGAACTGAAGCCGGCGTCGGAGGAGCTACGGTCCGTAACCGAACGGCCGCGCGACATCGTGGCCAACGACACGTCCGCCACGGTCGGCTACGCTCCCCTCACACCGACAGAACGGCTCGTCGTGCAGCTCGAACAATTTCTTAATGGCCGCCTTTTCAAGAAAGAGTTTCCGGACACGGGGGAAGACGTCAAGGTCCTCGCCGTTCGCCATCAGAAGGAACTGACCGTCACGGTGGCGATGCCGTTCCTCGCTCCACTGATCCGCACCGAAGCCGACTATTTCAAACGGAAAGCAGCAGCAGAGCGCGTCCTGACCGATTTTGTGAAACGTACGTGCGCGGCCGGCCTTTCGACGCGCGTGTTCTTGAATGTGTTGGATCGACGTGGCGCCGGCGAGGCCGGCGCCTACCTGACGCTGCTAGGAACCTCAGCGGAAGCCGGTGATTCCGGCGAAGTCGGACGAGGCAACCGGGTCTGTGGCATCATTTCCCTGAGACGGCCGGCCAGCGCCGAAGCAGCGCCAGGCAAGAACCCGGCGGCGCATGTCGGAAAGATCTATAACGTGTTGGCGCAGACGTTGGCAGAGGCCATTCATGCGAAGGTCGAAGGCTTGCGTGACGTGACCGTGTGGATCACGAGTCAGATTGGCCGGCCGATTTCCTCACCACATTCGGTGGCCGTCGAAGTTGTCCCAGCAAGGGGGATCACACTGGCGACCGTGCAACCGAGGATCCAGCGCGTCGTTCGAGCGGCCTTCTCACGCCTGCCCTCCTTCTGCGAAAAATTGGCGCAAGGTCGGTACCCTGTGTACTGACCCGTTCGGGCATCTTGCATGCCATTTGCGGAGTGTGGTGCCGATCTTTGCTCCTGTTGATCACCGCAGAGGCGACCCGGAGTCCTGCCGACCATGGAAGCAGGAGTTCGCATCACTCTCCATCGCTTCAGAACAGCGCGTAACGATTTCGCCCCACTGGTCTCATGCGAACGAGGAGCCAGACCGCTTGTATTTCACGAATAACCGCCATCGTGTTTCTTTTCCTGACTGTGGCCTGCACTTCGCCGGTCGGAGGTCTGCAAGCGACATCTCCGGGCGCTCCCACTCGAACGATCTTGGTTTCGCTCGATACCTGGCATGCCATGATCGCGTTTCCGATCAATGAGCACGATCTTTCTTCTTCCGAGTCTCGCATGTACGAGGAATGGGGCTATGCCGAGCGGGCCTGGTATCTGGAAGGCCGGCAAGGGTTGGGCGGGATCATACGTGCTCTGTTCTGGCCCTCAGAGGGAGTGGTGGAAGTCGGGCATTACGATCGTGTGTGGGCGGACCGTACTCCGCAACCGCCCGCCGAACTGTTTACTTTGTTGGTGAGTGATGAAGCCTATCAACGATTAAAGCGGCATCTACGCAAAACCATCGCGGAAGAGACGCCGCTGGCTTCGTTCGATCGGTCGGTCTTCTATCCTGCAGCACGCCCCTACCATCTGTTTCATACGTGCCACCAGTATGCAGCCCTTGCCTTGCGCGAGGCCGGTTTGCCGATCGTACCCTTCTGGGCCTTTCATCGAACCAGCTTGGCTTGGCAACTCCGTCGTGCGGCGCCATCACCGGAGAACCACCCGGTGACCGTACCTCCTGCATGACAGGATATGAAGAGATCACGGAGAACGGATGAGATCGCCAACCCACGAAGCCTCCTTGGGTTTTCTTTTGC
Organism: Nitrospira sp.; assembly: GCA_024331085.1. Taxonomy (GTDB): domain Bacteria; phylum Nitrospirota; class Nitrospiria; order Nitrospirales; family Nitrospiraceae; genus Nitrospira_D. Next base: position 10,857 of record JANDJG010000034.1, read on the forward strand.
TCGTCGCCTTCTCTGTCAAGATCGCCGCACCACGGACATGTCGCCCTACGGACGACGCCTCGCACCGGCTCTTGCCGGCGCTCCGTCCTACGACGGAAGAGCCACCGGCTAATGTCGCCGCATGGGGCGAACAACTCGTGTTTGAATGTCGGGACCTGTTAGAGCAGGTGCCGCCCCTGACTGCCGAGGAGCAGGAGTTCATCACACACACTCGAACGACCGAACGACTGGGGAGACATCGCACCAGAGCTGCCCGCGAGCGATCCCGCGGCGCAGGCGACGATCCGCGAGCATCCTGCGCGCTGTTGGAAAGGCGCTTAACAGAAAGCGTCAAAAGACTCGTGATACCTTTGTAACTTGCTGTGCAAATTGTTCCTGCGATCGGCAGGCTAGTTAGGAAATTGGCGAGCGGATAATCAGGGTGGCCCTGTCAGCTAGCTCGGTAGCGATCATGAGGATCTTCTCGCGCTCAACTGGCCAGCCGATAATGTTTGCATGTCGCGGGTGTGGGACAGGACTGGAAACCACACGGAGCTGTTGAGTGAAGACGACTTGGGCTATGACGTCAGCACGTCCGATCACAGGCTTGTGTGAGGGGTGAAGAGCAGTCACATAGTTGTCCCCGATTTCCCAAATAGCCTGCTCCGCACAGCGCTCGGTTCGATAAACGGAAGTTTCCGCCGTTCTGGTTGAAGGAATAAATGCCTGAGGACTCACTCTGCTCGTTGCTGGCTTGATGTGGCGCTTCGTGAGGATAAATCGGCTAAGACGCTCGCGAGGATCTATGTCGGAGGGGAGAAGATCAGGCTTTTGAAAAATACGATCCCAGAATCGTCGCAATCGATCCAGGTAGCTCATCACCAAGTGGCTCCTGTCCATACTGTTTCCGGTCTGGTCCAAGAATTCCGGCGTAGATCAGCAATCCTTGATGCGTTGTGATGGTAAAGAGATAGTTGCGGCCTCGGTCCCATTCGAAAGCGATCTCGCCGTTAGGAGCAGGCACGATATCAGGAAGAGGCAGCGTCTCCGGCAACAGTCCAATGAGATGACGCGCCGTTACGATCGCTAAGTCTGCGATGGCTTCACCCTCGTAGCCATCCCAACCACGCTCGGACGCCTCTTGAAGAACATCGGCTAACCGATCTCGCAACTCCTGCCGCCAACCAAGAACGATCGATTCGTCCGCATGCTTGCGGAACGCGCTGATGGCGGCTTGGAGTGTGTGAAAGGTCTCGCTGCAACCCGGTCCGACCTCGGGAATACAAGGAGTTGCGGCAGCAATCGCTGTCATCATCGAAACAGCTCCCCAGTCCTAGGGGTCAGGCTCGACTTGAAGATCGTGTTCTTGAATTCCCGAAATCGCTCAAGAACGTCCCATATGCTGGCAGTATCAGGGGGTCTGGGGGCCTCTGTCAAGACATCGATGTCAAGAATGAGAGAGGTGGTACCGGGAGCAGCGACCGGTGCCAGCGATTGGGTAATGATCGCTTTCGCCTCCAGTGCGGGCATGGGAATGACAAGGCGCGTAAGGAAGTGCTCAAGCGTCTGCGGGAGAGCTGCTGGAACACGAGGTGGTTCAGTAAGGTAGTCCTCCAGCTTGACCTGTTGACCGGGTATGTTGATTTGATTGATGTATCGGAGACCAATACGAACGACGCGTTGCGGCTGTGCGGTGCGGAGATAGAGCTCCCAAAGCCTCTTGGCCTCCGTCCGGATCACCGGCCAGCCCTGGCTTGGATAAGGACGCAGTCGGTTAAAAGTGAACCCATCAAGTCGGTACTGGACGATCTGTTGTTCATCTTGGGAATAAAACAGAAAGCCATCGCGTCCCAAATGTCGCTGGACGGCTGAGATGAGCCGATCCTCCTGAATCTCGACGGAACCCTCCCAACGATGTCGTGCTTTCTTTGTGGGATAGTGTTCACGGATCTGGTCGTGGAGGGCCTCAAGGGTGGGCAACGTGGAGGATGACAATGGGTCAACTCTTATGTCAACGAGAGCCTCCTTGATGGGCGGATTGGGGTATGGCTGCATCGGAGAACCAATGATAGTGGGATCAGGTGACGGATTACAACCTCTCTGAATGTTATCAGAGGCGTTTGACGGAAGTGCCCTGCAATCGCATGGTAGGGGTAGCAGGAGGCCTAGTATGAAATGCTCATGTGTACCGGACGCTGCTCAAGGAGTCTGGCCCCTTACTTCTCTTCGATGCGTATAGACTCCTCCGGCGAGACGATCTCGACCGGATCAAGCTGCGTCTCTGGGTACGGCGGGGCGAACCGGAGGGACTGGCGAACAGTCTCCCCTGACGATGTGAAGGTAGACCCGGTCGAGCTACAGAGCCGGCTCTTGCCGGCGCTCCGTCCTACGACGGAAGAACCACCGGCTAATGTCGCCGCGCGGGGCGAACAACTCGTGTTTGAATGCTTGGGCCTGTCAGAGAAGACACCACCCTGATCGCCAAAGAGCAGGAGTTCATCACACACACTTGAACGACTGAACGACTGGGGAGACATCGCCCAGAGCTGCCCACGAACGATCCCGCGACATTCGCTCACAACATTTTTTGAAGCCCGTGCAACGCCGCGCGAACATCGCTCATGGAGCGCTGACGTGTCGCGTGCTGCTCCTCAACATCGAGACAAGTTATCGTAAATTGTGCAAGCTTTGTAATGAGGTCATCGGTGGTCACTACGCGAATGTCGCGGGCACGAGCCGAGGCTATCAGATGCCGGTCAAAGGAGGTGTTCGTGATTAATAAACTCTCGCGTGGACGATTGCGAAGCCATGCAGGGAGAATGTTATGCGCGTAATATTCAACCCCGTTGACGAAGTGATCCACAACCTCGCTCGCGAGAGAAGATCCAACAGCCGAATGTTTGCATTCAATAAAGGTTACTGCCCGATGTGACACAGCAATAACGTCTACTCCTCGGTCCCCGCTAATTGGTGTAAGGACAACCTTGAATCCCTCTTCTACAAAAAGTCTTGCGACCAGCGCTTCGAACATTTCTGGCGTCATGAGCTGGAGGTCTTCCTTATTCCGAATAGGCCGCACCTTCCCAGAAGACTGCGGACGCTCCTGCCGAAGGTGTTCGAATAATTCCACTTCTAAGTTTTCCTCGGATGGTGATGGAATCAGAAAATCGCGAGCCTCCTGCTCCTTGGTTACCAACAGTTGATGGAGGCATTGGTCAAACGTGCGAAATTCACCCCGCGGGTCGCGCTCGATGGGCAAGTAGACATGGACGTCTCGTTCTTGTCCGATACGGTAAACTCTATCAGTTGCTTGCGCTTCTCTCGCAGGATTCCACCATCGGCCATAGTGGATAACATGGTTAGCTGCAGTGATCGTTAGGCCTACGCCGGCAACGTCAGGCGAGAGGATCAAGACATTGAAACCGGGGAGTGATTCAAAGTCTTTGATCCGATTCGTCCGATCTTTGACGATGTAGCGACGGCCGGTGATTGGTGATCCATTTATCACACCGACGCTGAGCTTAAACTCTTGTTCGAACACAAGTTTGAGGATGTCCTGCATGGGACGAGACCGGGTGAAGACAATTGCCTTCTCACCTTGTTGACGGATCACATGTAGCGTTTCGACAACTTTCCTTAGCTTTGGGGACGATTGGAGATAACAAAGCGGGTCCTGCAGTTCCAATCGCCTAGTTGCATCCAGGAGAAAAGGGTGCTGTGACAGTTTCGCTAGCCGATCAAGAAGTGCAAAGCGGTGCTCCTCGGCGTCAGGGTTCCGCATCCGAGCCAAGCACTCAAGGTGCAAGAGCCGCTGCTCAGGGGTAAGGTCTACTTCGAGTACATGGGGCGGGTGCTTGACCGGCAAACCAGACAGGAGTTTCTTCTCACGTCGGAGCAAGAATGCATCCGGCTTTCTGTAACGCAGCCGGTCTCGCAGCGCCTGCAGGTGCTGCGACCGCTCATCCGATGTGCCGGTCATGATCGGCTCCTCATAAGCCTTTACGAACTCACGGTAGCTTCCCAGCAGCCAACCGGGTTGCACAAAATCCATGATGTTCCAAATATCCGAAAGTCGGTTTTCGACCGGTGTGCCGGTGAGCGCGATGCGAAACTTAGGATATAAAGCTTTGACAGCATATGAAATACTGGTCGAACGGTCCTTGAACTCTTGCGCTTCATCGGTGATCACCATGTGCCAACGGATACGGGCAAGGGAGTATTGATAGTTCCGCACCGTCTCGTAATTGGTGAGCACCACACGATGGGCTTGGATTCGGTCGAGATCGAGAATTGGGGCCCGAGCCTGGACCTCACGAAGAGCAGTGGTGACACAACGAAACTGATTCAGTGTGGCACCATGAAGTACCAGCAGGGGCTCGAAAATTTCGCCATGGTTCGTGAAGTGCCGACGCACCTCCTCCTCCCATGTGGGAAGCAGCATGAGCGGCGCGATGATGAGGACAGGACCGTGCCCAGAAAACGGCCCAGAGTCCGTGGGGCGAGCAGATTCTAGGTATGCGGCGACGAAGGCAAGTACCTGAAGCGTCTTACCAAGCCCCATCTCGTCAGCCAGTAGTCCACCGCGGCGAATAGGACTATGCCGGTACAAATGTTGAAGCCAAGCGATGCCTTCAGCCTGGTGAGGCATCAATGCATCACGACGGATAAGGCTCTTGGGTAATTCAGCAACGGGTGAGCCGGGAATGGGTTGTGTTGCCTCATCGTACTCGAGAACCTCCTCGTTGGCATAAATGAGGAGGTTCATCGCCTCTGGCGGAGTTGAATGCCGGCGATCATCTGGTTGATCAAATCGTTTAACAAGACTGGTCATCGCGCGGACAAGAGAATCAGTTACCCGAATATTTGCATTCTTAAACCCGATAAAGTTCTGGCCAACAGCATGGGCCGTACTGACTTGTTCCGCAAAATTGAGAAGTTCATCGCGTGATTCAAACTGCACTTGCTGGGACTCACCATCGACAAACTCATAGGCGAGCCCTACCTCAAACACTTCCTCCTGATTGAAAAGATGACGCCCACTTTTTCGCACATATGGAGAAACTCGTGCTGGATACTTGCCGATTCCACGGACACGTGGGCCGTAGAGTGAGAGATCAATAAGGTCGAGATCGCATACGCTCTCGAAAAGCGAAGCAGGATTGTTGAGGATTGCGAGTTTCTCTTCGCCTCCTACATGTCGAATCTTGTGCATGACCTTAAGGGCTTCCTGGAGGTCTCCATGGAGAACCACGCGAACACGGCCTCCATCATCGGACGGCAAGGCGTAGACTGAATCCACATCACTTAGTTGAAAGAAGGCCTTCTTGAAAGCATCTCGTGGGACTCCGTCGAACGAGGGGAATAGGCTTACGCGACCATCCTCATCGAAGTCCACATCAAGGGACACTTTGGATGGAACCACGACATAAGTTGTAGTTAACAACGGATCAGCTTCGGCATCCGATTCGTCGATCAGAGTCTTGATCGCTGCGAATTCTTTGAGGCTAGCTGCTGTGTTCTTGTGCTCTGATGGTAAGGCGTTGAAAGCCTCTATCGCGTTCAATAGACGGTACACGGCACGAGGAAGCCGGTAAATCATTTCTCCGACCAAAAGAAAACATCCAAATCTCACAGGGGTAAACACTCGTGTTCCGAGTTTTAATTGAGCGATATAGCGAAAATCTGGAGAGCCAAAGATGCTGTGGGCTCGCACATGGACGGAGAAGGGTGCCCATTTCGTGATTTCACTAAACAGAGTCAAACCCTGGTCCTCAATAGAGTCTAGATGCTCATAAGAAATTTTGAGGTGTTGTCCTTCAGGAACGGCGAGTTCCTGGTCCACTAGTTGTTCCACCACGGTCCGCCAGGTTCGGACACGGGCCGATTCACCCTGATACCCAGGCCAGCAGTCGCTCCGTGCTAGGCACACATGTGGATCAGATCCACTGTATCGCAACCACAACCCATCGCGTTCTGCTTTCAGCTGAATGTCCGGGCCAAGATCTTGTAGGAGCAACGAGTCTACCGGCATAGACTCACTCTGGCCTGGACAGGCGATAGTGGCGACTTAAAAGGCTCGTCATTTCGTCCTGCCATTGGTTGTGGCGATAACGCCGATGTTCTAGGCGTCGGGCAGCCTGTTGTTCTACAAGGTCTCGGCGCTTCAGCTCCTGAACAGTCCACCGGCGATTCTGTTGATAGAAGTCACGGAACAAATCGTTAGCAATGGCTCGTGGATAAAGGTACGAAGCATTCGAGCTCTTGCTGAATTCCACGATCACGACACTGCCAAAATCGAGAAGGAATGCACTTGTATCAGGCGATTCGATGAGACCATATGAAGGAATCTGTTCATTCCGACTCCGCAGCCGCGATCGAACACGAGCTTGGTCGTAACGGCTGAGCAATACCCTCGTCCGCTTCAATTGTGGTAACCACGTCAACCAGTATGTTTTTCGTCCTTGACGATCGCTTGAGCGGTCAATAACTAGATCAAAGAACAATTTGATGTCTTCACGCGAAAGCCACGAGATAAAGCGTTCTCTGGCAGCTTCTAGCCCAACCCAGCCAGCTTGATGAACACGAGGGTCGCCAAATTCTCTGGAGCCAAGGGCAAAGCTGATGATCAGGCTTCTTGCTGTCTCATCTGCATCGCAGCGCCCGCTGAGAATGGCCTTCGCCAATAGCTCTTTCACGCGAGATTTCGGTATCCTCGAATCGTCAAACAACGTCCGGGTCAAATATTCGAGCTGAGAAATGGGCACTCGTTCAATCCTATGAACGATGTACTCTGCCGCTTGCGCTAACACCTCTGCCCAGAACTCCGTGTTGGTATGTAGGGCATAGTCAGCGGCAAATAGGTCAGGAGTCGAACGCTCCTCTGCTAATTTCCTGCCCAGACGAACAGGCGCTTCGGATCCTATGATGTAATCGAGGCATTCTTGCCACCTACGGAGTGCTTTGAAGAACCCACGATAAGTTCGAAGGAAAGCTTCAAGTGCTTCCTCAATGAAACGACGATTCCCGGCTGTGAGCGAACACCACCTTGCATGGTAGGTATAGACCAATCCCAGTAGCGCATACGGTGGTGGTGAATAGTGCTTGCTGACAAGATAGCGATAGAAGAGAGGGTCCGTTGCGCTTGCTGGGTGCTGACACAAGCGACCGATCTCATGAGAAGAGAGTTCGGGAGTATCATTGCTCTCTCTATAACGCTGCCACTTTTGAAGGATCACTTCGTCGACTGGGGCAATAGGTCCTTTGAACGGAGGAATCTTGCCCCAAGACTTGACGAGCCGACTTAGTTTAGACGGAAAACTCGGTCCCCAGTTTAGCGGTTGGTGGGCAGATCGCTTTACTTGCTTGTCGAGTTGTTGCAAAGCGGCGAAGGCATCGACAAGGTTTATTGTCTCAGACATGGCTAAGCCGTAAAGACCATGGATATCAATACACGCTTGTCTGCACCGGAGCCACACCCCGCCGCTGCTCGGTCGACTTGATACGAATCTTGAAAACGACTCGACGCATGGCTTCACGTTCCTGGGCTGTAAGCTCCCGCTCAGGTTTGCCGATGAGTTCTAGAGGAGGCTCGCGGAGCCCTCTTCCATTGACAGAGGTCATATCGAGGAAACAGTCTCTCTTCTCCTCATCTGTTTCCTTCAACACAAACAAGGTATGTTCCATCACTGACCGTGCACGATTCTGGCTGAGAGGGATATTGTGTTCGTCGGGATCCTTCCCGAGCGGGGCTGTGCGATCAGTGTGGCCCTCAATCACGATGGTCTGAATGCTTTCTAATTGGTCCTGGCAAATAACCGAGGCAAGTAACGGCACAAACCCTCTTAGGAATTCTTTCGCCTCCTCGCTAAGGTTTGATTTGTCAGGCTCAAACCTTAGGAGGGGATCTCGTATCACTACTTCGATTCCAAGAGGATCCTTGGGATCCTTGGCCACCTTCACTTGGCGTAACGATTCATCCTGTGAACTCATGAGCTTTGCAATCAGGGCATTAATGACGTCTTGTCTGATGTCCTGGCTGACCTGACGAGACGCAAACTGCGCGCGGATGAATAGCGTCAGCAGCAAAATGAAAATCACAGCCAAAGACGTCATGAGGTCTGTGATCCCCATGACAATCGTCTGATCCCTAGCAGCTTTGTCGCGAGTCACTCCGATCATCGCCCAATACGCTTGACTAGCTCTTCAAGAGGTCCAGTGACCTGTTGAAGCCCATCGCGTACCATATCGCTACTGGCCTTTAGCTCTTGCGCCGCCTGAGAAAATGAGTCATCAAATTGGGTGAGCTGTTTTTCTGTATACTCTCGAACCACTGACGAATACTGTTCCATGCTATGAGTTAGTTCAGTAAGTATTTTGACTAGTCCTGTCTCAACGGTGTGGAACACAGTTTGGAACTGTTTGAGGGTTTCCGTCTGAACAGCGTGGATCTCTGCGAAGCGGGTCAGCTGTTGGGATAACCGCTCAGCGTTCTGGCCTGCTTGCTCCTGAAGCTGCCGCATTCCCTGTGCAGTAACTGCGAACGAACGTTGGCTCTCCAGGAGCGTATAAGCTGCCTGTTCGACTTGCTTGAGAGCCTGTCGGCCTTCGGTTGTCATGGCGCGGAACGACTCCAAAGCTTCGTTGAGGACAGATTTAGCCTGCGCAAGCTGTTGGCTAGCTGATCGATGCTCATCGAGTGCGGCCATGAGGTTCGTGGCCCCCTGTTCGGTCCATTTAGCCGTTCGCTGAAGTACGGTATCGACAGTCTCTGAGAGATGGGCTTGTGAGTATTCCTGTGCCTTGCGGATTGTCGTTGTTACAGATGCCAAGAGTTCATGGACTCGACGTTCATGGTCGGATCCCACGTTCTCCAGTCGAGCAAGCACGGACCCCACGGTTTCATGCAATTGCCCTATCTGGTCACTCATGGCTCGATTTTGGGCCGCCATGGAATCGTCCAAACGTTGGATGAACGTGGCTAAGCCAACTCGGCTTTCTTCACCTGCTCGGTTAAGCTCCTCAATCCGATTACTAGCAGAAGCGAGGACCGTTTGCAGTTCGGTGAACTGTGTCTTGGTCGTCCCTTCAAGACCTTTCAGAAATTGAGCGATAAGCTCCTTAATGGCATCGCTATTGTCTTGGCGCTGTTGGGTAGCCAAGCGCTCCACAACCTCCACCATGCGGTGAAGAGTTGGACCGAGGCTTTCAGAAATTCCTTCTTTCAGGCGGGTTGAAAGGTCAACCCCAAAATGACGAAACGCCGTGGTCTGCTCTTCGAGATTTCGATGCATGTCTTCGAGAATGTGTTCGCTCGTCCTGCGAGTGAGTAACCTGTTAAGGGCATGGGTGAATTGATAGTAACTGTTGTTTAGGCCATGGACCAGCGGTTTCTCAAGTAAGAGGTAAACGGTTGCACAAGATAAAGCTACGATAGAGGTGAGGAACTTTCCTGCCAATCCGTTGATAAGGCCGGAAATTCCCTCAATGCGAGAGGATTCTTCATCGATGTTGACCTGCAATAGTCCTGCGAAAATAGCCAAAAAAGTTAATAGTAAGCCGATGCCTGTCACGATTCCAGGAAAGCTGGAGTAGAAGAACAAATTGATACGTTGATTGATCAGATTATCTTCGGTAAAAAACTCCTCTGCTGGGCGGGTATTATAAACCCCAATCTTGCCCCGTGAGTCTTCATTAACGAGGACTGTTTCTCGAAACTCTTCCCACGTCTGGGCGAGCGGCTCAACCTTACCGAAAAGACCATCGAGACGGTTAAGCCCTTCTGCATCCAGCACAGAATGCTGATGCCGGAATTTTTGGAGTTCTGTGGCAACCATTGTGAGAGGTTGCCTGACTCTCCATACTTTCACTGCCATCCACGTAAGCACAGCGATCGTGACCACAATGATGCCCGCTGAGCCGACCCAACTGAGGCCAGGAGCAGTTACAAGCCCTATAGGATTAGCATCAGTGAAGGGATGAAGAAGTAAATCAACCATTGTGCTCATGGCTGGTACGCTCCAGTGGTGATTGGTCGCCGAGTCGAGAGGAATGTCTGGGTTACAAGATGGCTTTTCATGCGCCCTAACGTCTTCGTTTTGCTTTCAATTTTGACCGCCGCCGTTTGAAACTCGAATAGCCGCTTGCCAAAGTCTCGTGGTATTCGAAATTCGGAAAGCCCCGCCCGTGCCTCTTGCGAAAGATGGTACGCCATCTTGATATAGATATGGTACGGAGGCACGAGTTCTTCCCGTGCCCAGCTCCCTTCAATAATACGGACGAGTTCTTCCGAAATACCCACACACCAACGGTCCGTCCACCGATCTTCGAACCACTTGGCCAACTTCTGGCAGGCGTCGTGATCCAGTATGTCCACGTTCAGCTCGCCCTGCTTGGACAAGCCTGCAAGCGTCAGATTACTGCTGCCTAAATAGCCGACGGTTGGATTGATAGGATCAGGCCGGAAGAGCAAGTACAACTTGGCGTGCAGCGGATGCCGGAGGAACAGTTTGACAATAACTTTCTTCGATTTGATCTGCTCTGCCAGCTTGCGTAGGCCAGATTCATCTTCGTTGGTCGGAATCCCGACGCTCAATTGCTCGCGGAACTCTTCGGCGAGCTGCTTTTTGAGACGAATCACCGTCTGGTTGTCTATCGCACCATCTCGGCTTCTCAGGCTCAACGCTTCGCGCAATTCATCGTGTGGCAACCGCTGCATGCCGATCAGAAGACGGCAACAGTGACCATCTCCGCCGGGCCACTTTTCAATGTGCGAGTCGAGTTGCTTCCACCCACGCAAGTTGAAGTAGCCGACGCAAAAGTCAGCGCGGTCGGCAACTTGGATTGTTTCGCGCAGCGCCGGTAGGAGAGTGCGTTCGATATTGTCAAAGATGCGAGGCATAGCCTTACTGGCTGCTTATTCGTGTGAAATGCCGATGCGAAATACCATTTTCTGTGAGATAAATCAATCGTTTAGCGGATCAGCAGGGGGTGCAATCTCGGCAGGAGGTTGAGGTGGCAGTGCAGGTGATGGCGGTGATGTACCGAGCGTTATGAATGCAAAGAGGGAAACAAGAAATCGAGGGGCTTTTCTTGACAGAGAATGGACGTAGTTTCGGTCACAGATGCCCATGCCCCGCCGTCCGCGCCTCACTGCCGGATATTTTGCCCCTCATATGCTCAATCGCTGTAATGGGTGCTTGCCGGTATTTGGACGAAGACAAGGGGTCGGAATCAGTGTTGGGCGCATGAACGTTCCAGCACAGAGCGGATGACTGCCAACCTCTTTAAATTCTCTGCAGATCGTCGCGCGGAAGATATGCGGGCGCTTCCCGAAAGTGTCAGCGAAACAGCAGACCATCAACTTTTTAAGAGCACAATAAGGAAAGGAGCCGGACAATTCAAGCCGATGCCGTAGGTGAGGCTGATGTGCGGGGAATCCGTCTCCACACATCCTCTCCATTGACTTATGATTTTGGGGAGAATGTTTCCAACTTGTTGTTTTTGGTGGGCCGTGTAGGGGTCGAACCTACGGCCCGCTGATTAAGAGTCAGCTGCTCTACCAACTGAGCTAACGGCCCACCGGGTGTGTAGCTTCCTTAAAGAGAGCGACTGGAGACCCTGCCCACCTGCTGGTGGTGCGCCTGACAGGATTTGAACCTGTGGCCCTCAGCTCCGGAGGCTGATGCTCTATCCAGCTGAGCTACAGGCGCTCCCGTCAGCAAG
>JANDJG010000035.1 GCA_024331085.1 Nitrospira sp.
ACCGGTTCGATGACCGACTGTGCGGAACGGCCGGCGCAGGCCGACTCCGGCTCACGATGGTGGTCATAGACCACCACCTCCACGGCTGGGTTTTCGATGCAGGATTTGAGGGAACCGAGACGGGAAGGGTCCTGGGTATCGACCACGATCAATCGAGTAACCTGATCAAGATCGATGTCCTTGAGTTTCGTCAGCCCCAGATCGTGAACGGCCAGGAAGTTGCGCACCGTTTCCTGCGCCCCGGCCGGCAGGACCAGCTTGGCGTCAGGAAACAGTTTTCGCGCCGCCACCATGGAGGCCAGGCCGTCAAAGTCGGCGTTGCTGTGCGTGGCGATAATGTCCATGGTCCCATTGTAGCAGGACCGTCGTGATGACAACACAAGGGCACGAGTTCGCCATTCCCTTCCCCTCATGACCCTTTATAAAAACCGTGCGGCTACTGTTAGTTACAGCTATGCGTAGTCTCTCAATCGCGCCCCCGTCCGGAACGATCCGATCGTTCCGGACGGTCAAGACGATCGATTCGCTCCGGGCGATCGGATCGGTCCATTTTTTCGAATCGATCCGGTCTATCGATCCGTTCGTACCGTTCCTGCTGTAACTTTCGATCACCTCGTCCGCCCCGGTCATCATGATCTGATCGATTATCGCGGTCTGCCCGATCTCGTTCAGACCGGTCTCGCTCGGAACGGTTCCAATCTCTCCGATCGCTTCGATCACCGCTTCCCGATCCACTCCGATCGTTGCGAAACAACCGATCGCTTTTTTCGCCACGTCCAATGCGTTCCCGGAGTTGCCGGAGACTGGCTCGCCCTTCTTGGAAATCCGATTCCCTGCGTTTGACTTCCCGGCTCAAGTCCAGCAGCTCGTTGGCCCGATACCCTTGACGAATGCCTTCGCCGAGCAAAGCGGCTCCGTCTTTTGAAGGAACCTTCGCCTCCTTCAGAACCGCCAGCCCCTTGGCGCCAGCGGCCAAGAGATCTTGAGTCACCTTCTGTTTCCCCTCCAAGGACATCCGGGTCAATTCACGCACCTCTTCCCTCGTGGCGCCCCGAGCGAGCGCTTCCGCCATGGCCTCCAACGCCCGCTGGCGGTTTCCCTCAGTGATGCCACGCCCCTTGGCTTCTTCCAACACTTCGTGAGCCGATTCCAGTCGATCCGTCATTTGACGCAAGACCTGATCGATCCGCTGAGGCTCAACCCCCTTGGCCAATCCCTCTTTCACCTTGTTGACCATCGACTCGGTGGGAAACCCCTTCTCGCCGACTTTGCTTACCTGCTCCAACAAGGGATCAAGATCCCTTGCGGAACGGCCCTGGGCTGAGCCCAAACGCACGATTTCTTCCCGATCCTGAACTGAGAGCGGTTCGGCCAGGGCCGGAGCCACAATCAGAAATCCTGCAACTCCCAGCAGTCGTATGAGGTAAAGAATCCCCTTCATCGATTTACCGCACAACGACGATACCGTTTCTATGGCCGAATTCGTCCTCAACAAAGTCGTCGGCTTGAGGAGGCGTCACCCATTTGACACTATCGATCACGTACATGAAGGTGTGCTCTCCTGGCCTGAGCGGCACATCTACCGACCACCAGGAGGTTCCCTTGATGCGGGTGAGCGGCATGGAGTCTTTTGCCCATCCGTTAAACGACCCGACAAGAGAGACCCGTGTTGCTTCCGATGCCTCCAGCATAAATCGAACGGTCCCAGGCCGCGGTTTTGGCAGATTGGGGCTTCCTGCCTTGTGTGCCGCACAGCCTCCGATGCCGGCCAGCAAGACGACCCACACGCCGACGATGATGGCTCGACCGAATTGCACAACCCGCTCCTCCGAAGAGGGGAGGGTAATCGAGACGTGGATCGGTTGCAAGAAGGCCGCTCACGATCAAATCTCCACATCCAGCACGGCATTGCGTGAACCGAATCCATCTCCGATCTTCTCTGTCGCCAGCGGATCGGCGATCCAGTGCGTCCCATCAACCACGAACATGTATTCATACCGACCGGGCTTGAGCAGCAGGGTGACGGTCCACATTCCGCCATCGGCTCGCCTGAGCACCGTCTGCGCCGGATTCCACCCGTTGAAATCCCCCGCCACCGAGACCGACCGGGCATCAGGCTGCACGAACACGAGCCGCACCAGCACCTTCGGCTCCGCCGCCGACTCGGCTGACACAGTTTGCATCGGTCCGGCCGCAGTCGGTGCGTCACCAATCCGTTCGGGAGCCAATCGGATCAACGAACCCATCGCCACCAGAACCACACAGGCCGCCGCCATGGCCTGAGCCATATTCCAGCGAAGCATCCGTGGTCTGGTTACGGAAGCCCAGAGGTCGGTCCAGAAACTTGGCTTGGGCCTCGTTCGTTCTTTCAACTGGTTGATGAATCGGGCCGAGGGCTCGATCCTTGACAGCCGAGATGCCTCCGCCACCACCATCTCGAAATTGAGCCATTGCCGGCGCAGCGAAGGATCGGCATCCACCGCGCGGAGAAACGCGATTCGTTCATCCGGCGTCAACTCGTTATCCAAGAATCGTTGAATGAGATCGTCTTCCCTCATGGCTTTACCTTCTCCGCCCGCCTAGGACATGGGATTGAAAACCGCAAGCTCTCGACACAGTTGAACCCTGCCCTTGTACACTCGCATTTTCAACGTGTCCTTGTTGACGCCCAGGATCTGTTCCATTTCTTCATAGCTCAGTCCTTCGATGTGTTTCAGGATGAAGGCTTCACGATAGAGGGGCGGCAGCCGTTGAATCGCCCGTTCCAATTCGCCGGCGACTTGCTGTTGAGACAACAATGTTTCCGGTGTCCGTTCCTCTACCACGTGGAGATCAAGTTCTTCATCCACGTTCACGTCGTTCCGGCCCTGCCCAGGCTTCTTGCTTCGCAGCCAATCTTTGCACTTGTTTGCGGCGATACGATAAAGCCAAGTCGAAAACTTGGAGTCGGCGCGAAAGGTCGAACGCGCTTGGAACGCTGCGATGAACGATTCCTGCGCCAAGTCCTCAGCCTCGGCCTGGTTCCCTACCATGCGATAGGCCAGATTCACGATCGTCGCCGCGTGCCGATCGATCAACTGTCCGAATGCCTCGCGATCCTGCGCGAGACTGCGCGCCACCAACTCAGCATCGGTGGGGTCGTCACGTCGATCCGGCGGCATAGGCGGCGTTACCTTTGCTTACTGTCGCCGGCCCGCCGGGCCTACCTGTTTCATTAGACGAAGGGATGGCTGAGAGGTCAACGGCATGGAATGGGTTGAGATTCCGCTAAAACCGATAGTTGGTGCCGAGCGAAACGCCGTAATCCGGCGCACTGTTCGAGAGGCCGACGGTCACGCCGCCGTTGAATCGCCAGGCATCGGATGCTTTGTAGTTGAACGCCACGAACACGTCGCGAATGTTGACTCGGTCGGCCACCAGCGACCGATACTCCTCGTAATACACGCTGAACAAGAGGGATTTGGCGATGTAATGCCCGCCTCCGACGTCAAACCAGTACTGGTTTTGAAGTTCTCTCCCGTCAGGGTCGCCAATAAAGTTGTAGCCTCCGTCGAGAAATGCGATCCATCGATCACCCAACATTTTGGACAGTTCCACACCATACCCATGGTCAAGAGCACCGGTACCCAGCCCTTTACTTTCACTGGCCGTCGGAATTTTAACCCGGGCCGTGAGCGCGACGAGCGGAAACCATTCCTTTTCTTCGATGGCATAGTATCGTCCCCTCACGATGATGTCGCCGAGGCCAGAATGGGTCACCTCCTCTCCCCCTGTCACTCCTTGACCGGCATTCAGCAACGCCAGACATTCCGGCTTGCTGGTATCGATCTCCGTGCCGCTTCTCCTGAGACACCGTCTCGGCAATGTAGGGGTCGGTTGCCCGCCGACCAAGGTGGCCGTGCCGTTGCTGGTGACCGAGACGAACGGCACGACGACCGTCACATCTCCATCACGGAATAGGCGCCGGATCGAGAAAGGCACATAGACGAAGTCGCTTCTGACATCGGTTCCGAAATTTCCACTGCTATAGTTTGGGGTGACCCCGATTTGCCAGTTGCGCTCGGCTGAGGGGCGCTGTTCCGGCCCGAATCGTTCTTTTTCCCCGGCCGCCACGGCCTCCGATTGATGGCCGATCATGCTCATCACGATGACGGCGACAACGATGCCGAGACGATGCAGAACGCTACCCATGAATATCATGCTCCTTTCGTCAGCTCGCATGCTTCGTGAATTTATTTAAAGATGATGCATGCGTACCCTCATTAGCGCCGATTGGGCTTCCACGAAAGCCCCCCTCCTGACAAAGAGATCGGGCAGGATGCCACACCACGGCATCCTGCCCTTCAGCAGACGATCAGCAGACAATTTCCAGATCCGGTGTTCGTCAGTTTCGTCCCGCTCGCTCCGGCTTTTCCGGTCGCTCGGGGCGTTCCGGCCGTTCCGGTCGTTCAAACTTTTCCGGTCTTTCCGGACGGTCCGGTCGTTCCTGCCTTTCAATTTTTTCCGGTCGTTCGATTCGCTCTGGCCTGTTCGGCCTATCCATCTGGGCGGCACGGGCGGTCTCCCGCCCTTTCCGTCCGTGGTCGCCGGCGACATGATCGGCCCGATCCAGCCCCCGCAACTCGCCGCCAGCGTTTGATCGTATCGTACCTCGACGGTCTTCTCGCCGATCTTCCCGTCGATCTTCTTGGCGGATATCATCGCCAAGCTGCGCCAGCATGAGACGACTGCGATTATATCGTTCCAGATGACCGGACCGCTCGTCACGACGGCCATCGTTGATCGAGTCAAGACCGCTATTCAGCGAACCGGCCCTACGATTGTCCAGACGAACGGTTGATTGATCTCCACTGTTATTCATTTCACTGGTTGCCGGCGAAACCAGGAGCGCCAAGCCGCTGACGGCTCCCAGAATCAGTTCTCTCCAACTCAGATATCGCATTGTTCATTTCCTTTTTGAAAAAGGCATCGTTGGTGGCTGCTGTTTTTCTTTGTATTAATCCTCCAACTCCGCTTCGTCCCAGAAGACGGTCGTTCCTCGCCGTTCGCCCTTCACTTTCACCAACGAATTGACCGTGACCGCCGCCAAAAATGAGGACCGACTCATGGACGAACCGTTCTCACTCTCAAACCGATCGATAGTGCCAACATCGACCGTCACACCCAATATCACGATGTCGTCCCCGTTGATCGCCTGCACCGGTCCTTGAAGGACGATATCGGAATCAGGCGACCTTCGCTGAATACGAGTGGCGATCACGGAAGAACTACCTGCGACCCGCCCACGAATTCTCACATGGCGGCCATCCAGATCGTTGATGGAAAGCCGGTCCCCCCCATCTCGCAGTTCTGTCCGGCTGTTGACGGTGACGGTCACGCCAGGCAGTCCCGCCAAGGTCAGGGTGTTGCCAATGACCGATGCATCTCCTTCCAACCGCACACTCTCATGGAACTTCACGTGCTTGGCGATGAGGACCCCATTGGTAACTCGGCCTTCGGCCGACAGTTTGGCCCCCACGACGATCTCGTCAATCGTCCCGCCGCGGAACTCGGTATCAGCCGTCGTCCTCACCGTCGTCGTTCCGATTGTGAATTCAATGGTCTGGCCGCTCAGAGAACCAACATGGGTTACAAACCCCTCGATCTCAAGCTCATCAATATCCTCCTGATCAGATAATCTGTCACGCTCCCGTTCGATCTTGGCAGCATACAGCGTCGTTCCTTCAAGCCTCGTCCCTTTCACTTCCACCAACAGACCGTTCCAATTACTACCCGAGGGAGTTGGTATGTCATCGATGACTGTATCGGGCGCAATGCCATCATGGTCATACACGATGGTCAAGCCACCGATCTGGAATCTCATCGTGGCATGATTGTGATTGGTAACAAAACCCTTCAGTTCGCAGCCGTCCTGTCCACAGCCGGTTCCAGGCTTTCGTTCGATGAACGTTGCGACAATCACACCATCCGCCTTGACAAAGCCGTTGACCTCGATGAGATCACCGACGTTCAGAACGCCAAGGTTGATCCCCGAATCAAACCGTGTGGTCTCATCAACGATCACTGTTTGCCCCAAGACAGTCAGCGCACCGCTGGTCGGGGTCTCCTGACTCTTGCTTGTGATCGGTCCTTCCAGCACGTCTTCTTGAACGATGGTTATGGCTCGGTATGACGGGCCGTCGAATGAACCGGCCACCTTGACCGTCATCCCCTCTTGCAGGCCGCAGGTGTTCGATCGGCTCACTGTACAGGATGGCTGAGGCCGCCCATCGACCGTCACCGACGCGTCGTCCGTTTCAAATCGTTTGCCATTGACAAACAGGCTCCCAAACCCTGTGATAGTCCCCGAGGCCGAAGCGGAGCCGCTGCCCGAACCGCTTCCCGATCCGCTTGCCGATGCTGAGACCGAATCGCCGCTGCCGCAGCCACTGAGCACGCCCCCGACTAATGAACCGAACAGCACGCTCGCCACTAAGACCTGTCTCATCGTTGTCCTCCATCTCCCTACTTCCCAGCCAAATCGATCCATCATCACTGTCCTTTGGCCAACACCTCCCTGCCCTCGGATTATTCGAGGATTTAGACGACAACCACCGTTAAAGGTAAACGGCTGTTTGGATGGGGGGCAGACTGGTTCTGTGGAAGGAACGACTCCAGACTTCAGCACACGTTATGGCAGGATCATAAGGAACAAGATCAAAGGACAAGGATTCGGCAGTTTTTCTTCCGCCGGTTGCCATCTGGCTTCACGGCCGTCTCATGAACACAATATCCCCGTAGTAGGCCGTTGCCTGCTCGCCGGTATTGTCCGTGTCCGTCATAATGGCCACACCGTTGATCATCGGCGGCTCTTCGCCGAAGGCGTTCTTATAGTCCTCGTAGAGATTGCGCGATACTTCGACCCATCGCCCGACATTCTTGGAACCGCTTTGCACGACGATCATTTTCACGAAATCCGTGTAGGCGTTGTCGATGACGGTACCGACCGGCGTCTTGGTTTCCCAAATATAATTGATCGCCGCGATCGGAATGTCTCCGAAGAGCGCCCGGCCTGCCAGGAACTTCAGCTTCTTCCCGACGCTGACTCTCTCGGGATCATATTCAAAGGTGATATAGAGCCTAGCTGGGTAGTCGTCACCTTCTTTTTTAGTGACGTCGCTCTTTTGGATCAGGTTTTCCACCTTCCAACTCCATTGGACGATAGGAAATTCCTTGGGATTGATCTTCACTTCTTTGATCAAGCCGGAGGCGGACGCCTCGCTTACGGCCTTCGCTACGACCCGTTCACCATCCCTGACCAGCTCATATACTGTCGGTTTCGGGATTTTTTTGAACGTCAGCGGTTTCCATCCTTCGGGCATGCCAGGCCCCGGTTGGTGTGCGGAGAATCGAGCCACCTCGATGGTCCGTTGGTCGGCCGCCGCTGCTCCTGTCAGGTATAGCGCGAGCCAGAAGATTGCACAGACCACATGCCGTTGCTTCATCGTGAAGGATACGTTTTGATCATTCTTTCCTCAGCCAGCCAAACAGTTTGGCGAGGAGTCGTTTGGTGCTCTCGGAGAAGTGGGCTTTTCGCCAGAGGTTGACGACCTTTTTGTTGACCTCGGCCTGGGTTGGATAGGGGTGAATGGTCCCCGCAATGACTTTTGCGCCGCGACGGGCCTTCATCAAGACGGAAAATTCATTGATCATCTCGCCCGCATGGGCCGCCACGATGGTCGCCCCGACAATCCGATCGGTCCCCTTTTGGATATGGATTCTGGCGAACCCTTCCTCTTCTCCGTCAAGAACCGCCCGATCGACCTCGTCGAGTTTGTAGGTATAGGTCTCGACTTCTAGTCCCTTGGCTTTTGCTTCCTGCTCAGAAAGTCCGACGTGGGCGATTTCAGGATCAGTAAACGTGCACCAGGGCATGATCAATGACTCAACGTCGGCATAGCCCAAGCCAAACGGATGGGGAAACAGGGCGTTCTGGATCACAATCTGTGCCATGGCGTCGGCGGCATGGGTAAACTGATGGCGGGAACAGACGTCGCCCGCCGCAAAAATCGAGGGGTTGGAGGTTTGGAGTCGCCGATTGACAGTGATCCCTGCAGAGCCATAGTCGATACCGGCGTTGCTCAATCCCAACCCTTCCACATTCGGTGTCCGCCCAGTCCCGACCAGAATGTCATCAACCGTTATGTAGTGCTGCCGGCCGTGCGAGTTGAGCACCAGCCGCTTGCCAGCTCCCGTTTTCTCCACAGCCAAGTCCTGACTGCAACAGAGAATTTGCACACCGTCCCGCACCAACTGATGATGGAGGATCTCTGCCGCGTCACGATCTTCTCTTGGCAGGATGCCATGGAGCGCCTCGATCAGATACACTTGACTGCCGAACCTGGCAAAAGCTTGGGCCAGCTCGCAGCCGATCGGCCCGGCGCCGATAATCCCCAACCGTCTGGGCGGCTCCGTCAACGAGAACACCGTTTCATTCGTCAGATAGCCGGCTTCCGGCAACCCTGGAATCGGTGGGACGGAGGGACGGGCTCCGGTACAGATCGCGGCTTTGACAAAACGGATCGTCCGTTCGCCGGCCGGTCCATTCACGCGCAGGGAGTCGCTGTTCAAAAACCGACCGGCGCCGAGATACACGTCCACACCGAGCTTCGTGTAACGATGCACCGAATCGTTACGGCTGATGCGCGCGCGCAACGTTCTCATACGTGCCATCGCGGCCCCGAAATCGAATGTCGCACCAGGCGGAACCTGAATACCGAAGTCTTTGGCGCGGTGGAGATCCGCCCAGGCCCTGGTGGCCCGCAGAAGCCCCTTTGACGGCACGCAACCGACGTTCAGACAGTCGCCACCCATGGCCCGTTTCTCGATCAAGGCGACCTTGGCGCCAAGGCTTGCGGCGACAATCGCGGTAATCAACCCGGCCGTTCCCGCGCCAAGCACCGCAATGTTGTATCGCCCATCCGGCTGCGGATTGATCCAATCGGATGGGCAGACATTATCGACGAGCCGCTGATCATGCTCATCACCTGGCAGAAGAAAGGATTCTTCATTCAGGATCATGATGTTCCCTTACCGTTCGTCGGTCGTCGACCGTCATCCGGACCATTTTTTGTAGATGACCGGCGTCGACGCGAGAAGCCCAAGAAGGATGAACGCGCTGATGACCTGCGGAGAAGCGATCTCCTGGAGGGAATTGATCGAACCGAGCTGCCGCCCGGCGTAGGCATAGACAAACGAGCCGGGAATGATCCCCAGCGCCGTGGCCGACACGTAGGTTCTTACACTCATACGAGTCAGCCCTGAAACAAGGTTGAGTGCAAAAAATGGAACGATGGGAATCAACCGCAACGTCAACAGATAATTGAAGGCGTTTCGAACAACGCCGGCCTGAAGCGGCCCCAGCCATGCGCCGAACTTCTGTTCCACCCAATCACGCAACAGGTACCGCGAGGCCAAAAACGCCAACGTCGCGCCCGTCGTGGCGCCGATGTTCACGAACAGGGTTCCCAGTGCGCTGCCGAAGAGAAACCCGCCGGCCAAAGTCAGGATCACAGCACCGGGCAGGGCAAGGCCTGCCACCACCACATAGGTCAGGATGAACAGGACGACAGAAACCGTATATCGCTCTTCGGTAAAGGCCAGCAGGCGGTCACGGTTTTCCTTGAGAGATTCCAGGGAAAGGTAGCGGCCCACGTCAAGATAATACAACGTGCCGATCGCGAGGGCGATCACAAGGGCGAGAACGACCTTGCCTGTAGAGGAAGTCGTGATCGGCTGAGTCATATAATTTTCGCGCATCCATGGGACGCGCTTGCCGTATCATGGGGGCATCGGGATCGACTGTCAACGTGTGTCCGTTCGACGGTGATGTAAAAACGACGTCGATCTGATACGGACGATCCCTGTCGGTCTATCGCCATACAGAATCGGCAAGGATTCGAAGGCGCAACGCGAAGAAGAGGAATGGAAGAGCGAACGGGCTACTGATTGGGAGCCCGCACCGCAGCGGCGGCGCCGTCAAGCGCGGTTCCAAGCCGTTCCAACCAGGCACGTTGGGGCCGGCAGGGCTGTGAAGCTTCGCCGGAACTCTTAACAGGATAATGCCGAGACGAGCAGGATTTGGATGGGAGATCGGTTTGTGAACTGACGGTGGGTCCCTTGGATCCTTCCTGCGTCGCACATCCTAGACTGAGCAAAAGAGGCAGGAGAGCAAAGGTGGTCGGACGCATGGCCTGATCTCCGGGATAAGGTGATGCCACCGGTCTCTATTTTCTTCAGCGGATCCTGCGCACGGTTGACTGCCGAATCAAAAAGGCGCCATGAACGTCTCTGCTATCCAAGCCATGAAAACTTATTGTTAAGTCTATCAGGATATCGCCGGTTGTCTATCAATCCCCTGTTTTCCATCGATCAAACCCCGCGATTGCCCGAATTGAGCGGTGCGGTCCGCTTGACCGACGGAGAGAAAAAAATGAGAGGACCCTACGGAGAGGGGGAAAAACCGTATCGGGGATCAGGGTGCTGTGTCGGGATGCTTCAACGCTCTGAGAGCGGACCACTGCTCACATCAAAACAGAACCTTTCTGACGAGCGAAGAGCACGCCTACTTGGTGTGAGCCGCGTAGGTCGACACTCGATCGCCGGTGCAGTGCGTCATGGTCTCAAACCATGATGCAATGGAGAGCGGTGGGGTTTGGGATATTACCCCTGGTTCTGTCGCTAAAGAACGATCGTGCCCGGCATGAAATCGTCACTTTTTGATCCACCCATTCGGACCTTCAATGTAGTGTCCAGGTTCTGTTTTTTCGATCGCCTTTTCCCCCGCCAATGATTCAACGACGCTTAACGCCGTCCCATCACGGCGAGCGATGTCTTGATAGGCTTGTCGTCTTTTCTCATTGATATCCGCCACCAGTTCCCGCGCCTCTCGGTTCGCGGGATCGACAAGGCCTAAATACCCGTTCCTTTTCTCTCCGACCAACCCCTTTGCTTTCGTCTCCTCCAAAGAAAGGGCGAAGAGAGGGTCGGAAGAGATCAGGCATCCCAACAAGACACTCGATACGATCCGTCGTATCCATCGGGTCATAGGATCTCTCCTGCGTTAAAAGAGGCCGCTCTCTTTCGACAACACTTTGTCCAACTCCCTGTCCACTCTGACCCGAACCTCATGGTCGATCTTGACGTTTAAGTTGATGGTGATCGGTTTCTCCGGGGCCGTCACCTCAACGCGCGGGGTGCAGGCGGCATTTGACCCGAGGATCCCGCCCGCCACCAACAGACCCGTCAAAGCCCGGACTGCACGGCTCGGTATGGAACGTCTCTTCATGATCACGGTCGTTTGAACTTCCTTTCCACTGTCCGCTCAAGCTCATCGACCACTCTGAGACTTTTCAATAAAGACGGGATATGTTCCTGCACCGTCAAGTTAAAGTTAATCGGGGGCACCGTCTTGAGGTCCGGATTCTTTCCCTCCAATCGCGCAGTGAGCAGCAACATTCCGTTTTCGGCGTAATCCACGCCGGTCCTGAGCACCGTGTAGTGAAAATTGTTCAATGCCTGAGCGACCAGACGGAGTTCGGCGTTCGTCTCGGCGAATGATTTCAAAGAATCCTCGGACGCGGTGTAGCTAATGATTCCCCCGGGCGGCGACGAAATCAAGAGGCCGTCCTTCACCGTAATCCCCGACGGATTGATCACGATCGGCAAGGTTCCATTCAATGTCCCCGTTCCTTGGAGACCTCGATTGGCCTCGATGCTCAAAATCTTGGCAAGGTCCAGATCATGAAGGGAGACGGTCATCTGATACCGAGAGCGAGCTTGGTCTACAGCCCATCCATCGCTCGTGAGCACCCCGCCGAACGCCTCGCACCTGACGTTAGACAATTCAAGAGTCGACGATGCGTCGGCTAATCTCCATGATCCTCCGACCCTCGCGGAACAATTGGTTATTTCGACGCCCGACCGTATGGACGCGACGGAAACCTGCGCCGGCTCCACGGTAACGGCCGAATTAGAGCTGCTCGCCCGAATAGTCACCGTCGTGTTGGCGTTCTTAAACACAGAGTCCTCATACCGGCCAGACAGTTTCTCTACCGCCACCGTCCCCGATCCCGACATCACTCGAAACTCTTCTCCCCAATTACCCCGTCCTCCCACCCATACAACGTCAAGAGTGGACGTCATCCGTCCCTCGGTCAATTCGACGGGCCAGGGCATCTTTGTTATCAGATTACCCAGTCTGTGCTCCGCACCGTCGAAGTCGATGGGTCCGATGGTGGCGTGGAGCATCCCCTCTCCTCCCACCAACGGTTGATCGATTTCCGCGAACACCAGATGGTCTTGAAAGGGAGCTTCAATATGAAGGTCGGCTTTGATCCCCGCTTGATTGGCCAGAAAGCGAACCTTCCAGTCCGTCGGTTGTATTTTCCACGGCAGGAGATTCGGCGACACCCCTTGCAGCGAGAATTTCCCTTGTGTATGCCACGAACGTCCCGCCAATTCTGCCAGTTGCAACGTCAAGAGTCCCTGAGCCACGTGGACGTCCCGCCCCATTACTCTCAGCGAAGGTATCCGAACTTCAACGGTCGCCGGCCCTCCACTGCATCGAAGCGTCGCCATCTCGCATTGGAAGGGGAAAAGGTCGTGCCACTGAAACGTGGCGTTCGGAATGAACAGGGCTTCACGTTCGATCTGCCTGACTTTCATGGAAGAGGAAGAGGACATCGTTCCCTGCACTCTTCCACGTTTGACCTTCAGGCTCCCTTGGATATCGGCCGAGACTTCATCGGCGAACAGAGTTTCGGCAACGACTCTGGGAAGGGATCCCGAGACGCGATACGTTCCTTCCAGGGTTGAAAGCTCCCCTCCTTTCCATTCGGCATGGGATGCTTCCGCCTCCACGACAAAAGATTCCGGTATCCGCCCATACCTGACGCGCACCGGGCTGGCCACGACCGTTCGCACGGGCGATTCGGACCAATAGACCACGCCATGAAGCGGTTGCGAATGCTCGATCCATATGGGCTGATCTCCTCGAGGAACGATATTCCGCAGCGCCTCATGAAAGAAGGGCGATTGGCCATTGATCGTCGCTTCAAGTGGGACTCCCGGCACCAACGTCCATGCCATCTCCGTTGCATTGCCTGTAAACGTACCTTGATAGGCAACGGCGATATCTTTTGCGACCCCCTTGAGAGCCGGCAGGGTAATGGAGGTTGTGACGCCTCCTTCCAAACTGGTCCTGGAATCACGCCACAGCGTGGTCAGCGCCGTATCGGCCGCAGCCGTTCCCACCCAATAAACGGTGACGCGTCCCGTCACTTTTCCCAGATCGGGACCGATCGGAACCAGCAGCGCGATAAACGGCGCGAACTCGCGGACGTTGACATCAAGCCGCCCTTTGACTTGAATCTGCTCGCCGCTCGAATGGGCCTGTGACTCCCAAGAAACGATCGGGACGGTGTGAAGCCGTTGGGACACCAACACGGCGGACCAGGTGCTGACCGAGCTTCCCGAGATGGTCAACCCGTAGGAAACGGTATTTTGCCCTTGAAACGATAAATGGCCGTTCACTTCGCCATGCCGATATTCTACCGACCCGGAAATGATCACTTTACGAAGAGGACCGGTCGCTTTTTCCCTAAAGATCGAGACGCGATCCAGGCGCAGTTCATCAAAAGGAAAAATCGGCAAGCGCCGCAATAAGTCGTTGACGGTCAGAAAACTCCAAGGGAGTTCACCGCCATCATCTTCCTCCGACTCCGTCATGTCGTCGGCTTCGCCGGTTGCCTGCCGATGTGTCGTCAGCACTTGGACGGCGACGTCGGGAAGAAGGATGCGATCAACGTGTCCTTGGATCAGCTTCGGTAAGCTGTACTGAATCTCGGCATTAGTGAGCGACAGCAGCAGCGTCTCTCCACCCAAGCTTTGTTGAAGCGACACGACAGGCACATGAATCCCCCCGACGCCTGGGTAACCCAATTGAACGATGACACGCTCATAACCATGTCGGGACAGTTCGCGAGCTAACAGATACGATGCGCCGAGCGGAAGAAGCAGATAAACGCCTGCAAGGACGATGAATCCCACAAGCAACGGAAATTGATAGCGTTGCGAGAATGCCCCGCCTCTGAGAAGTGCGAGTCGACTATCCATAAAAAGCGCGGTCGTCAGCAGAGCCCTTTGTCAGTCTGCGTCATGACCATGGGAATGAACCGCTGGTATCACAACCGTTTCGTCCGTTCAAGGCGAAAATCAGACGACCTATCGACCGGAACCTCTTGTGTTTCCGGTTGCTCTTCCGTAAGAACAGAAGAACGGATGTCGGATATTTCGAGCGTTTCTTCGGTCTTTAAAGGAGTTCTCAGATGAAAATGTTGCTGATCATTTTCCGAGAAGTGATGGCGCCCGACGTTCACGCCTTATTGAAAGAGCACGGCGTCACGGCGTTTACCGAACTGCATAATGTCGCGGGCACGGGAATGACCGGCCCCACCGTTCAATTTTCCCTCTCGGCCGACGCCAATCGTATGATCTTCGCGGCGGTCTCCGAACAAATCGCCCGCCGTCTCATTGACGGATTGACGACATTCCGAGAAAACCACGTAAGGCGACAGAGCGACCATCTTGTTCCGCTTCACGCCTTTATTCTTCCTTGCGAACAGGTGGTCTAGAGCCGCCTCTTGCCGTCGATCGCGATCGGAACAGGCTCTCTTTTTTTTCTGTCTCCTGTTGCTTCACCCTGCACAACTTTGGCGCCGGACCGTTGTGGAATCCCTACAGCATTTTCGTCACCACACAAGCCGTGATGTTCGATACTTTCCGTTTCACTATGTCATAGGCCGATACATGGCATGGACCGCGCGGCATGTGACTTGCCCGTTCATGGGTAGGCGGAAGCGTATTGATCGTCGCGATTCAAACAGAACTCAACTCATGGTGAACCATGCTTTCAACACCTTCTCATTTCAACAATCATCCCCAAACCAGTTTGCCGGTCGGGCTCAGCAAGCGGTCGCGCGCGTGTTGTCTCGCGATGGCCGTCGGCTCCTCCGTCGTGCTGTGGAGCACCGTCTCTCCCGCGGCCACATTAACATGGAACGCGAATACTGAATCGGATCTCGCGGGATATCGTGTTTATCAATGCACTCAACTGCCGTGCAGCAGAGCCTCCGGTACGGCATCGCTTCTGGCCAACTTGGGAACGGTGACGAGTCTCGACATCGGAACACCCACGACGGTTCGCCACTACGTGGTGACGGCCTATGATTTCAACAACAACGAATCGAGTGAAAGCAACGTCGCCACCTATACTCCGCCGTCTGCTCCCCCGTCACCGCCGGTGATCGGCGTGAGCCCGACCGGCTTGTCTTTTACCGTAGTCCAAGGAAGCGGGAATCCTTCACCTCAAACGCTCAATGTCAGCAACACGGGAGGCGGCACCCTGACCTGGTCATCCAGTGATAACGCGTCTTGGTTGACGCACACGCCGCAATCAGGAACAGGAAACGGAACCATCACGGTAAGCGTGGCGACGGACTCCCTTGCAGCCGGAACCTACACGGCGACTTTGACGCTGACCGCAACGGGAGCCGGGAGCGTATCGGTGCCCGTGACCGTCACCGTGACCGCGCCGACTGTTGCTCGCCCCCCCAGACCATTGAATCTGCAATTGCGCTCCATGGGGTCACGAGGCGTACGATAATCGACGGCAGCCCCACTGATCGGCCCATCCGCGCACTCAGCCGGAAGAGGGTATTGAAGGACCGGGCGTTCAAGAGCCGACCTTCTTGCCCTCTCCCCCCGAGCCTACAGCTCTCGTTTCAATTCACAAATCACCTCGCTTCGCGTTAGAGTAGGCCTTCGTCGGGCATCTGAATTCCACTCGAAAGAAACATCGGCCGACTATGGCAAGCAGTCCGACACGTTTCGAACGGTTCATTAAACACGATCTCTGGAATACGGATCTCACCGCCCTGCCGGTGCTCCAGCGAACGGCTTGGCATACGCTTCGGCTTATCCTGGCCGTCGCGCTGGAATTCCGCCCTCGCTTGCTCGATGCGCGCGCAGCGGGACTGGTCTTCACTACGCTCTTGTCGCTGGTTCCGTTTCTTGCCGTCATGTTTTCCGTTTTGAAAGCGTTCGGCGTCCATCACCAGATCGAACCCTTGCTGGCCCAAGCATTGGAGCCGCTGGGACCAAAAAGTCTGGAAATCACCGGTCGTATCATCGAGTTTGTCGATAACCTCAAAATCGGGGTATTAGGCACCGTCGGCGTGGCGAGTCTCATTTATACGAGCTACTCGCTGGTGGATAAGATCGAACAGGCGCTGAACGCCATTTGGATCGTTCGCCAAGGCCGACCCTGGAACAGGAAATTCACGGATTATCTCAGCGTGGTCTTGGTAGGACCCGTCCTCGTCTTCACGGCCTTCGGCGTCTTGGCGTCTCTCCAGAGCCATACCGTCGTGCAATGGCTCATCGGAATGGAGCCTTTCGGCTCATTGTTTTTATGGACCGCCGAGATCGTCCCCTTCCTCGTGCTTTGCGGCGTCTTCACGTTCTTTTACAAATTTATCCCCTATACCCGCGTTCAAGTGACCTCCGCCTTGGTGGGAGGGGTCTCCGCCGCTATCTTGTGGGGCGTCGCAGGAGAAGTGTTTGCCAAATTCGTCGCCGCGTCCGCCAAATACAGCGCGATCTACTCCAGCTTCGCCGTGCTGATTTTGTTTCTCCTTTGGCTTTATACGGGCTGGATGATCATCCTGATCGGCGCTCAGTTCTCTTTCTTTCACCAACATCCGACGGCCTATCTATCACGGCAGCTCTGGCAACAAGGCACGCCGGCTTTCCGCGAGCGTGTGACCCTGAACCTGTTGCTGGCCTTGGCCTGCCGCTATCTCCAGGGGAGTCCGCCTCTCCGTGTTTCCGATCTGGCGATCAAGCTGAACTTGCCAGACGAGCTGGTGGTCGAAGAATTGGAACGGTTGATCGAAGCGGACATGGTCGGGCTCATCAAGGAACCGGAGGGTGTCAGTCTGATCAAAGCCCCCGAGTTGATTACGATCAAAGAAGTCCTCGATATCGTCCGAGATGGCAATCCCGCCGGAACAAGCGGGCGACTGTCTCCCGACGATCCGCTCGAAACGCTTCTTCAGCGGCGCGATGAAGCGGTGGCCCAATCTCTCGCGGGACAAACATTGCGCTCGTTGGCCGAACAACGAATGTCCTGCGCCGCTCAAATCAAAAACCAAACGACGACCCGCTGAGCCGACTTCCGCCTTCTCTGTTTTTCTCTGTATCCCTGGCGATACGGGGCGGGTGTTTCGGATACGTCATCCTGCCGATCCCCCACCGATTGATGATGTTTTTCCGCTGCTTCGGCGGTGGAACGGATCTGGCTAGCTCCACCATGCCGGCAAAAAAGGGATGATCTGAACCGCGGCGCACGGCTCAGATCGATTAGGCTCATCGATGGTCCGAGAACTTATTTAGCCTGATGCAGGAGGATTACCATGACGTCTCCCACTCATCTCTTCATACTTCCGACGATCTTGCTCTCGCTCTTCATGATTACGCCATCAGTCGGCGCGGCGCCGACGACAAAAGTCAAACCGTCCGAAGCCGCACCGGGGACGGAACGGCGTCAAGTCGCAAACCTCATCGACATCAATTCCGCTACGCTTGCCGACTTGCGATCGCTCCCCGGCGTCGGAACCGTCACCGCCAAGAAGATCGTGGCCGGTCGTCCCTATGCGTCCATCGACGACTTGAAAGCTCGCAACATCGTGTCGGTCAAGACGTATGACAAGATTCGCGAGCTGGTCGGCGTCGCCGCTCCCAAGGGCGTGCTCCACCGCGATCGTGAGCAACCGGCCGTGCCGAAATCCGGCAACCACTGAGCGCCGTCATCGCCGAGTCGGTCGGCGGCTCCCGTGGAGAGGGAACCGCCAACCGACTCGCACTTCTCCTTTCCTCTCAGCCCACGTCTCCCGGACCAAGAATCGCAAAATCGGGAAGATGACCTTGCCAACCTTTCTCTGTACAATAGCCCTGTTTTCAGTCTGTACGATGATGTGGTGACACTACGGAATGATCTCCGTGACTCTGGGCGGAAACTGCCGTCGGAGGAGTGAGACAATGAGTGCGTTCGGAACTGGCATCGCGGGACTGATCGGCGGGGTGGTGCTCTTGATGAGCCTCTTTTCGTTTTCCCAAAAGAACTGGAAAGCGGGGTTTCTCTGGCTGCTTTCCGGGCTCGTTCTTATCGCTCTATTGACATTTCTTGACAAACCAGGCTCTCAGTGGTCGCAATCCGGAGATCCGCAGGTGACTCGCGAATAAACATCCGGCTTCACTTGGCGAGAGGGGTAAGCCAAACGGTCCACAAGAGTCCATCATTATTGAGCCTGTCGGCGCTGAACCGGCATCCTGAAGCCCTCGGCATCCGGCTGATCGGGCCAATCGATTCACCCCGTTGTCTTCCGGAGGTTTCGCTCATGGCGCACATTCGCTCCGCCACCGAAAACGACTTCCCCTCGATCCTACGGGTTCAACGGGCCGCATTTGGAGAATATGCCCCTCTCTATCAAGTCAGCGGGTGGACGACCGAAACGATCGACAGTCTCAAAGAAGACGCGAAAACCAAGCACATCGTGGTCGCCGAATCGGAGGGAGCAATCGTCGGGTCGGTTCGATTTTGGACGGTGGGCGGGGTGTGCGTCATCCGGCTGCTGTCCGTTGATCCCGCCTATCAGGGGCGAGGCCTTGGCAAACAACTGATGGGCGAAGTCGAGCGCAGAGCGACGGACGCCCATAAACTCTACGCCTGCACCATGTTGCGTACACCGCGAAACATTCATTTTTTCCTGAGCCTCGGGTACAAGGCAGAAGCGCTCCTTCCCGACCACTACGATCACCTTGATTTGATCTGTTTTGCGAAGTATCGATCCGAACCTGGAAAAATCTGATGAAGCACGGTCTGGAAAACACGACACCATCCCATAAAATGGAGCAGTTTATGTCAGCCGCGTTGAAATTTCTCATGGTGACGACATCACTGATTGTTCTCTCAGGGTGCGTTGACTCCACCAAGTCGCCTTACGTCGGCGTTCACGATCTGGTTACGCGTTTGAACGACGCCCGCTCCCTTGCCGAGGGGGGAAGCGCCGACGATCAATACCGTCTCGGCTTGCGATACGAACGTTTCGCCCGCGACTATCAAGAAGCAGCCCGCTGGTATCGCATGGCCGCTCAACAAGACCATCCGGACGCCATGTATCGCCTGTGTATCTTGTCGGACAGAGGGCTGGGCCTGCCTCAAGATTACCAAGAAGCGTTGCGGTGGTGCGGCCTCGCGGCCGATTCAAGGCAGGCGAACGCCATGTTGGTCGTCGGCGGATTTTTTGAACGGGGGCGCGGCGTCCCCAAAGATGTGATACAAGCCTATCACTGGTACAATTTGGCCGCCGCTCACGGTCTTGAGGAAGGAGCCAAGCGACGGGACCGACTCGCTGGCGCCATGACGCTCAGGCAGATTACTCACGCACAGGACTTGACCAGAAACTGGAAGCCAAAAATTGAAGCGCCATCGGAATAATGAACTGCCGGTTCGGTGTTTACGGCCTTTGTCCCCTTACTTCCACCCCACGACCATGCTGTTCGGCCCGTCAAGCTTGATGACCCGACTCCGGCCGAATCCGACTTCCTTCAGCCATCGTTGACAGTCCACGCCGGTAAAGTCGAACCCGCCCGGAGTTTCAATCAACATGTTCAGACTCATCAACAAACCGAACACGTTTTTGCTCCGTTCGTCATCGATCAGGGCTTCATGAACGATCACCGCCCCTCCGGGAGGAACGGCCGAATAGGCCTTGCGAAGTAAAATGAGTTTCTCATCAAGGCTCCAGTTGTGAAGGACATGGCCCATGATGACGACGTGGGTCTTCGGAAAAGGGTCCTTGAAAAAGTCCCCTGGATGGAAACGCAGCCTGGCTGCGAGTCCTTTCCCCTCCACGTACGATTCAAAGATCGGCTGAACGACCGGAAGATCCATCCCGCCTCCCGTCAGGTGTTTATGGGCCGACGCCACCTCAGCCGCCACGCCGCCCTGGGCGCAGCCGATATCGACAAACGTCTTGTACTTTTTCCAGGGAAATTTCCGCGCGATGCCGCGGGCCGATGCGAGGCTGAGGGCCGTCATGGCCTTGAGAAAAGCCTCCAGCCTGTCCGGATCCGAGTACAGCGTGCCGTAAAAATCTCCGCCGGACCGAACCTCATTCTGCGGCGTCCCGGTCCGAAGCGCCTCCGTCAAGCTTCCCCAAAATCCATAGAGACGGACATTGGCCATCTCCAACAACCCGCCGATGTACGACGGTTTGTTCCGGTCAAGAAAGAAAGCCGTCTCCGGCGTGTTGCGATAGCGCGATCCCGCGCGTGTGAGCATGTTCAGCGCCACCAGGGCATCGAAGAAATCGCGCGCGCCGCGCGGATGCAACTGAAGCCGCGCCGCCAAGGCTTCGCCGGTCAGCGGTCCCTCCGCCAGCACGGTGAACAGACCCAGCTCAATCGCGCTCAGCAACGTTTTCGACGCCATGAATCCGCTGCCGAGATTCATAATGCCAGCCGGAGACAATGCCGTTCGCTTCACGTGCGTCACCTCATTGCATCAAGGAAAAAGACAACGTCCATCGGATCTTCCGGAGGGATTCGATCCGCTCGACATCTTCCGTGAATCCGGGGACAGCCGGCCACCCTCGCTATTCGACCGGCTCCTCGATCGGTCCGGCCCACTCGCCCTTTGCCAGCGACACTTCTTGATAGCCGCCGTCCGGCCACTGAAATTGTCCCACCGAGTCAACCTCTACGATGAAGGCATCGGCTTCGTGCGCGTCCCCGCGATACCAATACCAGCCGGGGACCGTCGGTTTGGCGGTCGTCCATCTCAACATCGCCCTGTTCCTTTCGCTTGTCACTGTCTTTTGTTACAGTCAGCCGGTGAAGGCAGACCCTACCATGGTTTCCCTCCCGATAGAAGAGGTCCTTGCTCCTTTGCGGGAGACGTTGAGCCGAGGACCGGCCGCCCTTGTGGTGGCGCCGCCGGGCGCCGGCAAATCGACCCGCGTGCCGTTGGCGTTGCTCGACGAATCCTGGATGAGCGGTCAAAAACTCCTGATGCTCGAACCGCGCCGCCTCGCCACGCGCGCCGTCGCGCAGCGCATGGCGTCGCTGTTGGGAGAGCGGGTGGGAGACACCGTCGGCTATCGCATGAGGTTCGACACCCGCGTCGGCCCACGGACCCGCATTGAGGTGGTGACGGAAGGAGTGCTGACCCGCCTCCTTCAATCGAGTCCGGACCTACGCGGCTACGCCGCCGTCTTGTTCGATGAATTTCACGAGCGCAGCCTTCAGGCCGACGCGGGACTGGCGCTGACGATCGAGGCGCAACGCCTGTTCCGCCCCGACCTGCGCATCGTCGTGATGTCGGCCACGATCGAGACGGGCTCTCTCCGCGAACTGCTCGGCGAGGCTCCCACGATTCGATCCGAAGGAAAACTCTACCCGGTCGATACCCGTTACCTCGACGGCCCGGTGACCGGTCCCGTCGACGCGGCCGTGGCCCAGGCCGTTCGACGCTCGCTGGCTCGCGAGCACGGCAGCCTGCTCGTCTTCTTGCCGGGCATGGCGGACATCCGTCGAGTGGAACGCCGTCTCCTCGACTCGCACCTCGATCCCGATATTGTCGTGATGCCGCTGCACGGCGAATTGCCTCAATCGGCGCAGGACGCCGCGATCCGACCGGCTCCGCCCGGCAAGAGAAAAGTCGTGCTGGCCACGTCCATCGCCGAAACGAGCCTCACCATCGAGGGCATCCGCGTGGTCATCGACGCCGGGTGGATGCGCGTTCCCCGTTTCGACCCCCGTACCGGCCTCACCACGCTTGAGACGATTCGTGTCACGCACGATTCCGCCGAGCAGCGTCGCGGGCGAGCCGGACGGACGGAGCCCGGCATCTGTTACAGACTCTGGACGGAACAGGAGCATCACCGGCTCTTGCCACGTCGCCCGCCCGAAATACTGGAGGCCGATCTGGCCCCGCTCCTGCTCGATTTGACGCTGTGGGGCGCCGGTGATCCATCGGAACTCTCGTGGTTGACCCCGCCTCCTTCCGGAGCCGTCTCCCAAGCCAAGGAGTTGCTGACCAACCTCGGCGCCTTGGACACCGACGGGCGCATCACCGCGCATGGCAAACGGATGGCGGAGCTTCCGCTCCATCCTCGCTTGTCGCACATGCTGATTCGATCCGGCCGGTTCGGCTGCGTCGATCTGGCCTGCGAACTGGCCGCGCTTTTGAGCGAGCGCGACGGCTTTCATGGCCCGACCGTTCGCGGACAAGCCGATCTCCGGCTCAGACTGGACGTCCTCCACGAAAACGACTCTCTTGCCGCGCCCGCCTCGATCGACCGGCC
>JANDJG010000140.1 GCA_024331085.1 Nitrospira sp.
CGCGGCCTCTTTGCGTCGATTCTGGGGGTCGCCAGAGCGTTGCGAGTGCGAAGCGCGTTTCTGGAGTCGCAGGAAGAGCATTTGCACTCCATCGACCGGACCATTCTGGATTTCTACCGCCATCACCGACGGGCGTTCTATGTCTCGATCGGCGTGTATTTTTTCGGCTGGATGGCTGAATCGTTGGAAGTTCTGGTCATTCTGCACTATTTGGGCGGTCCCACCACCGTCCTGTCGGCGTTTTCCATCGGCGCGCTTGCCGTCTTCATCAAAGGCGGGTCTTTTTTTATCCCCGGAAGCTTGGGCGCCCAAGACGGAGGAAACGTGCTGTTGCTGAAGGCGTTCGGCTACGGTGAGGTGACCGGCTTGACCTTCGCGCTGTTGCGGCGATTCCGCGAGTTGGTTTGGATCGGCATCGGCCTTCTCTGCCTGGCGGTCATGGGAAAGAAAAAAGTCCACGGAGAAGTCGGGAACGTGGGTTCTCCCGGATGAA
This sequence comes from Nitrospira sp., assembly GCA_024331085.1. Taxonomy (GTDB): domain Bacteria; phylum Nitrospirota; class Nitrospiria; order Nitrospirales; family Nitrospiraceae; genus Nitrospira_D. The sequence continues at coordinate 494 of JANDJG010000140.1, forward strand.
CGTCCCTTGCGGCCGCGCCGAAGTTCCTCTTGACTTTCAGAGCCCGGAAATTATCTGAGAGCCGTTGCTGATACTTGACCAGGTGGAGCGCGGAACGCCCGACACCGGCGGAGTAGCGGCGGCATCGCAGTGTCTCCCGGTTTAGGCCACCTTCCTCGTTTCCACCGATCGACTCAATCAAGGTTTTTTGGATCAAAGGAGGGATCAAGATGAACAGCTATCTCCCAAGCGTGATTTCTTCCGTGCGAACCGATGAATTCGACCGGCAGATCGATCAGCTCTTTAACGAAGCGATGCGTGCATTCGGCGTGTCCGACGGTCTATGGGCTCCCGATTGCAACGTGTGGGAGGACGACAACGGCTTTTATATCCAGATGGCGTTGCCGGGGTGGGAGCCTAAGGACATTACGTTGGAAATGAACAACCAGGTTCTCACCATCAAAGGCGAGCGAAACATGCAGCAGTCGGATGCGCAGACGTATCACCTGCGCGAGATTGCAGAAGGGCGGTTTGCGCGCTTCTTCAAGCTGCCGGCTTTTGTCGATCAGGACAAGGCTTCGGCGACGCACAAACATGGTCTGTTGACCGTGACCTTTCCCAAGAAGGAAGAGGCAAAGCCTCGGCAGATTCTGATTCAAGGTTCGTAACGGTCCGGTTGCCGACATGAATGTACGGGCCTTGCCGCCATTTCCCTGCGGTGAGGCCCGCGTGGGCGGCGGTTGCCTGAAAGAAGAGTCCGGAAGGTAACCTGACTCGGTCATGGAACAAAGAACATGGAGGGACGTGGATGAGATACGACGCATTGTGGCGGCGATGGCGAAAAGAGAACGGCAACAAAGAATCGGAACAATCCGAACAGGCCGGCGGACGAGGGGGATCGAGTGTCTGGAGCAAAGTCAGCAGCCGGTGGTGGAAAGGAAACGAGCACCGCCGGCCTTCCACCGCGGAGTGTGCGGTGAAAAATGATTCGTCTTCGCTGTCGCTCGGCTTGTTTTAGTTCGGTAAGTCGACTTCTTTTTTTGAGATGAGAAAGGAGGTGAACCGGCAGGATGGATTGGAGTTCGGTCATTGATGCCGGACTGGTGGTCGCGGGAGCGATCGCGGTGCTCGCGATGGGACTCTCAACCTTGTCCGTCGAGCCCGACGCCCTGTCCGTCTCCGAGCCGCCGGCTCGGATCCAATCGCATCAGCAAGTGTATCAAACGGACCTTGAGTCGCTTCCCAAAGCCGCGTGAATTCACGTGTCACCAGTCGGTCGATGTGAGGGGAGGGGATCGAACTCTCCCCGCATCGTCTTTTCCCACGGGTCGGCGTCTGACCCGGCATATGACTTATGATAGGATGCCGCGCATGAACGCGGCAATGAATCTCCTCTGGGTCGTGCTTGCGACCGTCGGCGCCGTGGGCTTGGCTTTTGTGACGGGAATCGTCCATCCGGATGAAAAAGTCAACGGCCTCTGGCTGGTCGTGGCCGCGGCCTGCATCTATGTGCTCGCCTATCGATTTTATGGCCGCTGGCTGGCAAGCCGGGTCGTGGAGTTGAACGATCGGCACGTGACGCCGGCGGTACGGCTGAACGACGGCGTCAATTTCCATCCCACCAACAAGGCGGTGCTCTTCGGTCATCACTTCGCGGCGATCGCGGGGGCTGGGCCGTTGCTCGGTCCCGTGTTGGCGGCGCAATTCGGATTTCTGCCGGGGTTTCTATGGCTCGTCATCGGCGCGGTGTTGGCCGGCGCGGTGCAGGACTTCATCATCCTGGTCGCTTCGATGAGGCGCAACGGGCGATCGCTCCCGGAAATCGCTCACGACGAGCTCGGCTCGGTCACGGGGACGGCGACGGCCGTGGCGGTGCTGTTTATCGTGGTGGTGGCGCTGGCCGGACTGGGGTTTGCCGTGGTGAACGCGCTCTACCACAATGCCTGGGGCACCTTCACGATCGCGATGACGATTCCCATCGGCCTCATGATGGGCTTCTATCTCCAGAAGTTCCGTCCCGGAGCGGTGGGGGAAGTCTCGGTGCTCGGCGTGCTGTCGCTCATCGCGGCGGTGTTGTTCGGCCGGGTCGTCGCCCAATCATCCTATGCCTGGCTGTTTGAGTTTGACCGACCGACGCTGGTGTGGTTGTTGGCCGGCTACGGTTTTCTGGCGTCGGTGTTGCCAGGCTGGATGTTGCTGGTTCCGCGCGGCTATCTCTCGACGTTCATGAAATTGGGCGTGGTCGTGCTGCTCGGCCTGGGGGTCATCTTCATGGCTCCGACCATCGAGATGCCGCGCGCGACTCGATTCGCGGCGGGCGGCGGGCCGATCATTCCCGGGACACTCTTTCCCTTTCTCTTTATCACGATCGCCTGCGGGGCGATCTCCGGGTTTCATTCGTTGGTGTCGTCGGGCACGACGCCCAAGATGATCGAGCGGGAATCGCAGGCGGTGGTGGGCTATGCCGCCATGCTCTTGGAAAGTTTCGTCGGCGTGATGGCGTTGATCGCGGCGTCGGTGTTGATTCCCGGAGACTATCTGGCGATCAACACGACGTTGAGCAACGAAGCCTTGGCCGCCATGGGCTTCGCCCCCGCTCGGATCGCCGAGCTGTCGCAACTGGTTGAAGTGGACGTGGCGGGCCGGCCGGGTGGCGCGGTTTCTCTCGCTGTCGGCATGGCGTCGATCTTTACCGCTTTGCCGGGGATGGCCGGGTTGATGGCCTATTGGTATCAATTTGCCCTGGTGTTCGAGGCCTTGTTCATCCTGACGACGATCGACACGGGAACCCGCGTAGCTCGCTATTTGATCCAGGAAATGACCGGGCGCGTCTACGCGCCGTTTCGCCGGATGAATTGGTGGCCCGGCGTGGTGATCAGCAGCGGGGCGGTGGTGGGGTCGTGGGCCTATCTGATCGGGACGGGCAGTATCTCGACCATTTGGCCGATGTTCGGCGCGGCCAATCAATTGCTGGGCATGTTGGCCCTCTGCATCGGCACGACGGTGCTGATCAAGATGTGGAAGTCGTCGTATCTGTGGGTGACGGCGCTGCCCATGCTCTTTGTGGGGGCGATTACGTTGAGCGGGTCCTATGAGATGTTTTGGCTGTTCCTTGGGAAGGCGTCAGCCGCCGGGGCAGGGCAGGCGTTTGCGTTGTACCTGGACGCCGCACTGGTAGGGGTGGTGGCGTTGTTGGGTGCGATCGTCTTGAGCGACGGCCTGAAACAATGGTACGGCTATGTCATCTTGAAAAAGCCGTTCGTGTCGAGCGAGGTGATCATCACGGCGGGGGGAGGGTCGGTAGGGCGGACCAGGACGGCCGCAAGCGCGGATGATCATGATTCGGCGGGGAGATTCACACTGCCGCATGGATCAGGCTGTTGCTGAGCGGGCTTGCCCGTTTTTCCGTCCGGAAGGGCGTTGCGCTCTTTCTCTCGATGCCCCTCCGTCCCTCGATGCTCTCCTCGAAGAAACGAGTGTTAAGGGAGCCGCCTCGCTCGGATAAACGGAAGAGAGGAGGAGATCGTGGCGGAGCAGTATTCATTCGACGTGGTGTCGGAAGTGAACATGCAGGAGCTGAAAAACGCGCTGGATCAGGCGAACAAGGAGATCAAACAACGGTTCGACTTCAAAGACACGAAGACGGAGATCACCTTGAAGGAAAAAGAAAAGGAACTGGTCGTGGTGTCGGACGACGACTACAAACTGAAAGCGGTGCAGGACGTCATCAAAACCAAGTGCGTCAAACGAGGCGTGTCGCTCAAAGCCTTCGACTACGGAACCGTGGAGCCGGCGCTGGGCGGGACGGTCCGGCAAACCGCGAAAATTCAAAGCGGATTGGCGGCGGAAAAGGCCAAAGAGATCGTCAAGGCGATCAAGGATTCAAAGTTGAAGGTGCAGGCGCAGATTCAAGGCGACCAGGTGAGGGTGTTGGGGAAGAGCAAGGATGAGTTGCAGGCGACCATCGCTTTTCTCAAGGGTAAAGATTTCGGCATCGATTTGCAGTTCACGAATTATCGTTAAAGTCCGGAGGCGGAAACGGCCCGTCTCCGCGAGAGGATGTCTCGTTCTTTGTCTTCCATGAAGAGAGTCGGGGGTGTGGTCGGCGTCCTGATCTTGGCGTGCGCGGCCCTGAGCGGGGGCTGCAATCGCAGCGACGCGATCGTCGTGATTCAGCCTCATCCCGCCAATCCGGATATCCTGTACGTGGCGACGAACGATTACATTTACAAGACGCGGGACGGAGGCCGGACGTGGGCCAATCTGTCCCAAGGGATGAGTCATTCGCGCGTCATCGCCCTGGCGATCGATCCGGTCTATCCGGCGACGGTGTATGCGGGAACGAAGGGAGACGCGGTGTACAAAAGTCACGACGGAGGCCAGCGGTGGACCTCCATGCGGAGGGGGTTGGATGACGCGACGATTACCTCGGTCGTCAATCAGTTGCTCTTTGATCCGGCCG
>JANDJG010000036.1:0-19937 GCA_024331085.1 Nitrospira sp.
GGTCTGCGTGACCCTCATCGGTCTCGTCTGCTCGAGGTGCTCGCACAGGCCCGCCGGCAGGCCGACTTTGTGATCGTGAGCGCCCACGTTGGGCCGAACTGGGGTGCGCCGTCTGCGGCGATGCGGAGATTGGCGCAAGAGATCATCTTGCTCGGGGCCGACTGCTATTGGGGGCATTCCAACCATACCCCGCAAGGGATCGAGTTGTTTGATGGGCGGGTGATTCTCTATTCGACCGGAGACTTTATCGACGACTATGCGGTAGATCCCGAGGAACGCAACGACCTGTCGTTTCTATTCACGGTCGATGTCGAACAGAGCTGGGCTACGCAGGTTCGGCTGTACCCGGTTCAGATCGAGAATTTCTGCGTCCGGCTCGCACGGGGAGAGGAAGCGGCGCTCGTGAGCGGCCGCATGCGAACGAAGTGCGCCGTGTTCGGCACCATGGTCGAGTTTCAGAATAACGTCGGCACGATCATGGTCGGCTGACAGACTGGACGGCTGAGAAAGAAGAGAACAAGAGAGGGCGTTGTTAGTCCAGGTCCATTCGTTCCTCGCAGGCAACTCCTGGCTGTCATTCATGGATGCTTACATGGACGCGTAGCCCTTGATTCGACAAGCCACTGCCGGTAGCATGGCCGCATGGTTCGGGCGTTTCAGGGCGTCTTGCCCAAAATTCCCCAGTCCTGCTTCATCGAAGAGACGGCCGTCGTGATCGGCGACGTGGTGATGGGCGAGGAGTGCAGCGTGTGGTTCCACACCGTGATCAGGGGCGACGTCAATTATATCCGCATCGGCGACCGGACCAATGTGCAGGACCTCTCTATGCTCCATGTGACTCACGACACCCACCCACTCGTGATCGGGAGCGAGGTCACCATCGGCCACCATGTGGTGCTCCACGGCTGTACGATTCAAGATCGTGTGTTGGTCGGCATGGGCGCGATCGTGATGGATGGAGCGGTGATCGGCGAAGGGTCGATCGTCGGGGCCGGGGCCCTCGTGACGGAGGGAACGATCGTGCCACCCAAGAGTTTAATTCTTGGTGCACCGGCCAAGGTGAAACGGCCGGTGACCGACAAAGAACTGGCCTGGATCACGGAATCTGCCGACAACTATGTGCGCTACGCCCGCACCTATCTGAATTCCCCCTCAAGACCGACGGGGTTTGTGGTGTAGGGAGAATTTTTCCTTTCCGTGTTTCCCAGAGAGCTGAGACAGTCGTATAAAACACACTGGGTCGCCAACGAGCGCTGTGGGATAGTACTTCCGCTCCACGCGATACGGCACTCGATGCCGGTGGCACCAGTCGGCGATCCAGACCACTTCTTCGATCGAGGTGGTAACCAAGGCGGGCAAGCTCAGCTTGGCCAGGCATCGGTTGACGATGGACTGCGCCGTGCGGCGTTGCCGTTCGAACCGCGCGCTGTTAAACGTGATGGGGTTCGCGTTGCCATATGACAAGGCCGAGAGGTCGGGAAACCGCTCCGGGTCGTTCAACACGCTCACGATCCAAAGGTGATCGAACGAGCCCTGCGCTGTTTCGGCGGTCCGCGCCCGAAAGGTGATCCCACTGCCCTGACAAGCCTGGTTGAGGACAGCAACTTCGTCACGGCGGAGGTTATAAGGTTCGACCTGCCGGTGCAGCTCCACTGATTCGGCCACAAGGCAGGGCAATTCAGCGACGCCGGCGCCGACGTAGAGGCTCCGCCCGCCAGGCGAGAGTTTTCTTATCAAGGCCGCGGCGATGTTCGTCCCCAACCGCCGACAGGGCTCTCGCTTGGCTCGCCAGAACTCTTCGCCCCCTTCGTAGCAATAGACCGGACCGAGCCGGTGGTAATCGAGCCGGTCGAACAGGCGGCGGATCTCACGTCTGGTCTTGGATGAAATGGTCATCTCGCAACTGCTAAGCACCGTGGCAGTGCCGCAAGGACGGTGGCTCTTCCCTCACTCCATCCGCCAGTCTGTGTGCGGTGAGGGCTGGCTCGGTTTGGCTATGAACCGGTTTCTTGCTCCTCCCTCTTTGTCAGTTCCAAGACCGTTGCTGTGACTGCATCGGTGACGGCTGCCATGAAGTCCAGATTCAATGTGTCGATCGTATCGGTAGGTTGGTGGTAGTGGGGATTTCGGAAGTTGGCCGTGTCGGTCAGCATGAGGGCGGGGAAGCCCCGCTCCCAAAAGGCAGTGTGGTCGCTTCGTCTGGTGTCCGGCAACAGTTCGCCATTTCCTGGAACGATGAGCGGCACGATCGGCAGGCGCCGGGCCATAGCATGCGCCACGCTCTGGGTGAAGAGGGCCGATGTCTGATTGCCGATCACTCCAAGAAAATTGCCGATGGTCGGGACCGCGATGGGCACACCGGGCGGAATCGTTTGCGATCCTTCCTCGTTGCTGGCGTAGCCGACACATTCCAAGACGATAGCTCCGTGAATGGATTGTCCGGTGGCCGCCAATTGTGCAGTGTAGGCCTGGCTTCCGAACAGTCCTGGTTCTTCGAGTGCGAAAGCGATGAGCTGCACCGGCCGCTGGAGCTGTGCTGATCCAATGCGGTGCGCCACTTCGAGGAGGACGGCCAGGGCACTGGCGTTGTCGTCTGCGCCGGGTGAGCCTTCCACCGTATCGTAATGGGCGGCCAGAATCAGAGGAGGCCCTGCCTCTCTCGCCGACGCCTGAGTCGGACGAACGGTTCCGATCACGTTCCGGTGGAGTCCGTCCATAGTGTGAAACTCCTGGGTTGTGACGGTCAAGCCGGCTGCGGCAAAGTGCCGGCACAGATACTGTTCGACCTGAAGGAGATGGAGAGGAGCAGACAGGGGATGCCGTTCTCCGACGAGCGCTTCGAGGTGGGCACGGAGGCGGTGCATCACGGGGCTGAGGCCGAGCTTAGGACACGATCTCGGTGCCGATGCCGCGCCGCGTGAAAATTTCGAGGAGAACCGCGTGCGGAATGCGTCCGTCGATGATGTGCGCCTTGCCGACGCCGGCCTCCAGTGCATCGAGGCAGGCATGGACCTTGGGTAACATGCCTTCCGTGATCACGCCCTTTTTCACCATCCGCTGGACGTCCTTGCGCGAGACGGTGGAGAGGTGGTGGCCTTTGGCATCTCGAATGCCTTTGATGTCCGTCATCATGACGAGCTTTTCAGCTTTGAGCGCTCCGGCCACGGCGCCGGCCACGAGGTCGGCGTTGATGTTGTAAGTATTGCCTTCCCGGTCCGATCCGATGGGAGCGATGACGGGGATGTAGTGGTCTTCCTGGAGATTGCGCAGGAGGCCGGGGTCCACCTTTTCAATGTCGCCCACCAGTCCAAAGTCACCGTCCTCGCCGTCCCAATCCCGCTCCAGACTTTCGGCCCAGGCCTTGGCCGTGAGCGGTTTGCTTCGGATCAGCCCTCCGTCTTTTCCGCTCAAGCCGACGGCGCTGCCGCCGTGCCGGTTGATCAGGTCGGTGATTTCCATGTTGATTTGCCCGGCCAGGACCATCTCGACCACTTCCATCGTGGCCTGGTCGGTGATCCGCACGCCGTGCCGGAACTTGGCCTGGATGCCGAGCCGCGTCAGCATCTTGTCGATCTGAGGGCCGCCGCCGTGCACGATGACAGGGTTGATGCCGACGTATTTCAACAAGACGACGTCCTGCGCGAACCGCTCTTTGAGCGACGCTTCCGTCATGGCGTGACCGCCGTACTTGACCACGACGGTCTTCCCGCGAAAGGTTCTGATGTAGGGCAGGGCTTCGATGAGGATACTGGCTTTCTTGATCAGTCGGTTCATGGTGCGTTCTCAGCGTGAGATGGGCCGGGACTCGCGCGAGGAGCAGACAGCGGCGCTCGTGACGGGCTTATCCTGGCGGGGTTGGTCTATAGAATATACCGGCTCAAATCCTGGTCCTTGACGACGTCCTTCAGCCGTTCACGCACATAGTCGGCGGTGATCTTGACGACTTTGTCTGGCCATTCCGGTCCGGCGAACGAGATTTCTTCCAACAGCCGTTCCATGATTGTGAACAGGCGGCGCGCGCCGATGTTCTCCGTCCGTTCGTTGACTTGCACCGCCATGTCGGCGATCGCCTCGAGGCCGTCCTTTGTGAATTCAACGGTCAGGCCCTCCGTCGCCAACAACGCGTGATACTGCCTCACCAGCGCGCCCTTCGGCTCCGTGAGGATACGCACAAAATCGTCTTTCGACAAGGGATTTAATTCCACGCGGATGGGAAATCGGCCTTGCAATTCTGGGATCAGGTCGGAGGGTTTCGCGACATGAAACGCGCCCGCGGCGATGAAGAGGATGTGGTCCGTCATCACCGGCCCGTGTTTGGTATTGACCGTGCAACCTTCGACGATCGGCAGCAGGTCACGCTGCACCCCTTCGCGCGACACGTCGGGGCCCATGGTCCGCTCCCGTCCGGCGATCTTGTCGATTTCGTCCAAGAAGACGATGCCGGTCTGTTCGACCTTGGCGATGGCTTCGCGCACCACGTCGTCCATGTCGATCAGTTTCTGCGCTTCTTCCTGGGTCAGATGTTTCAAAGCCTCCGGCACCTTCATCAGCCGTTTCTTTTTTTTGCCCTGGAACATGCCGCCCAGCATGTCTCGGAGGTTTCCTTCGAGCTCATCGAGGCCGCCGATGTTCGAAATGACGCCGATCGGCAACGCCCGTTCTTTGACTTCCATCTCGACGGTTCGTTCGTTGAGTTTTCCCTCTCGCAGTTGCAGACGCAATTTTGAGCGGGTGGTTTCGTAGGAATCATGAGGCGGATGGGACGTCTCGTCGCTTTCCATGAAAGGCGGCCTGGGGGGAGGCGGCAAGAGCAGATCGAGCAGCCGTTCTTCACCCTGCTGTTCGGCCTTCTGCTGAACGGCCTCCAGCCTGTGACTCCTCACCATGTTGATGGCCAGTTCCGTCAGGTCGCGGATGATGGATTCCACGTCGCGTCCCACGTAGCCCACTTCCGTGAACTTGGACGCTTCGACCTTGATGAAGGGCGCCTGCGCCAGCTTGGCGAGCCGCCGGGCGATCTCCGTTTTCCCCACGCCGGTCGGCCCGATCATGATGATGTTCTTGGGCATCACCTCGTCGCGGAGATCGGGCGGCAACTGCTGGCGACGCCAGCGGTTGCGGAGCGCGATGGCCACCATGCGCTTGGCGTCCTTTTGCCCGATGACGTACCGATCAAGCTCTTCGACGATTTGACGGGGCGTGAGACTGTTGAGGTTGAGCGGTTCGGTATGCGGCGTCTGTTGAGTCATGGGTTCGCTGTCCCCTGCAATTCTTCGACGATGATCTGCTGATTCGTATAGATGTCAATGCCGCCCGCCACTTTCATCGCTTCGGCGACGATGGTCGCGGCGTCCAGGCCGGAATGGTTGAGCAGCGCCCGGGCCGCCGCCAACGCATAGGCCCCGCCGGAGCCGATGGCCAAGATTCCGTCTTCCGGCTCCACGACGTCGCCGGTTCCCGAGATGATGAAGGACTGGTCCTTGCCCGCCACCGCGAGCAACGCTTCCAACCGGCGCAGCACGCGGTCGGTCCGCCAGTCCTTGGCAAGCTCGACCGCCGCCCTCGTGAGGTTCCCGCGATACTCCTCCAGTTTAGCTTCGAATTTTTCGAACAGGGTAAAGGCGTCGGCGGTGGCGCCCGCGAAACCGGCCAGGACCTGGTCGTGATGGAGCCGCCGTAGTTTTCTGGCATTGTGTTTCATCACCGTCGTGCCGACGGTCACTTGGCCGTCGCATCCCATGGCCACCCGCCCGGAGCGGCGGACGGAGAGAATCGTGGTGGATCGAATGGTCATGACGGCTCCTGTTCGTTTTGACGCAGGTCGTCGGCGGAAAGGCGTGCCCGCGGGTGGGCTCGGTCGTAGACCGCCGCGAGTTGATCGGCGGCCAGGTGGGTGTATTTCTGCGTGGTGCTCAACGAGGCGTGGCCCAGCATCTCTTGAATGGACCGGAGGTCCGCCCCCTCATCGAGCAGGTGCGTGGCGCAGGAATGTCGTAATGCATGGGGACTCACCGCGCCACCGGCCAGGTGTCCGGAGTAGCGAGTCACGAGTCGGGCGACACTCCGCGTCGTGAGGCGGCCTCCTCGGTGATTCACAAAGACGGGGGCCGACGACTCGCAACGGGCGACCGTGGCGGGCAGGGCGTCCCGATACCGCTGAACGGCGAGAAGAGCCACCTCGCCGATCGGGACGATCCGTTCTTTGGCACCTTTCCCGCGCAAACGGACCAGCCCTTCGATGGGATCGAGATCGCTCCAGTTCATGCCGACCGCTTCGCTCACGCGGGCTCCGGTGGAGTACAACGTTTCCAGCAGGGCGCGATCCCGCAACGAGAGCCACGACCGTTCATCAGGAATCTCCATCAAAGAGTCGGCGTCGTCTTTTGTCAGGATGCGGGGGAGCGGCTTCGGCAATTTGGGGCTTCGAATGTCCTCGGCGGGATTGGCAGACACGAGGCCGCGCCCGATCAGGAACCGATAAAAACTCCGGATGGAAGCCAGTTTTCTGGCGAGCGACGAGGCCTTCTCGCCGTGTCGGTCCAGCCAATGGAGATAACGCCGAACGTCGTCGGTCGTGACGCGGGCCGGGGTAATCGGGTGCCCGCCTTCTCCGGATTTCTGAAGAAAGGCGGACAACTGCCGGAGGTCCGACGAATAATTGCGGACGGTCTCGGCGGAGGCGTTCCGCTCCCCTTCGAGAAACCTCATGAAAGCCCGAATCTGCTCTTCCATGAATCGAAGTCCTCAAGCGCCCGCTGCGCGATCAACCGACGTTTCTTCACCTTGTCTTTCGGCGAGCCGGTGAGCGGAGGGAAGAGGCCGAAATTGGTGTTCATCGGCTGGAAATGGCGCGGGTCGGACAGGGCCACGTGTGCGACGAGAGCGCCGTGCGCCGTCGTGGGCGGCGGCGTGACCGGCGGCTCGCCGTTGAGCACCCTGGTGGCGTTGATGCCGGCCAACCCTCCCATGGCCGCGGATTCGGTGTAGCCTTCGACGCCGACCAGTTGACCGGCGAAGAACAACGTGGGGCGCGCCTTGAATTGCAGGGTCGGTGTGAGCAGTTTGGGTGAATTGATGAAGGTGTTGCGGTGCAGGCTTCCGTAGCGGAGGAACTCGGCTTGTTCCAGGCCCGGAATCAGGCGGAAGACCCGTTTTTGCTCCGGATAGGTCAGTTTGGTCTGAAAACCGACCATGTTGTAGCAGGTGCGGTGGACGTTCTCCGTCCGCAGTTGAACTACGGCGGCGGGCTGGAGGCCGGTGCGTGGATCGATGAGGCCGACCGGCTTGAGCGGTCCGAACTGCATGGTGCGGCGGCCGCGCTCCGCCATGACCTCGATCGGAACGCAGGCTTCAAAATAGGGGGTCTTTTCAAAGTCTTTCGGGCGCACTTTCTCGGCTGCGATCAACGCCTCGTAGAATGTGTTGTATTGGTCTTCTGTCATCGGGCAGTTGAGATAATCGTCCGAGTCCGCGTCGTAGCGGGAGGCGCGGAAGACGACGTCCATGTTGATCGACTCCGCGTCAATGATAGGCGAGATGGCGTCAAAAAAATACAAGTGCTGGGATTGAGTCACGGCGCGGATGGACTCGGAGAGTTTGTCCGACGTCAACGGACCGGTGGCCACGATGCAGACGCAGTCGCCGGGAATATGGGTGATTTCTTCATGGATGATCCTGACGTTCGGGTGACCTTCCAGGGCGCGGGTGATCGCCGACGAAAATTGCTCGCGATCCACCGCCAGCGCCGATCCCGCAGGAACCCTGGCCTGTTCCGCCGAAGAAATGATCAACGAACCCAGCCGACGCATCTCTTCCTTGAGAATGCCCGGAGCATGCTCAAGGTCCGAGGACCCCAACGAATTCGAGCACACCAGCTCGGCCAATTCTCCCGTCTTGTGCGCCTGGGTCATTTCCTTGGGGCGCATCTCATGGAGCGTCACCTTGGCGCCGCGGGTGGCTGCTTGCCACGCCGCCTCCGAGCCGGCCAGTCCGCCGCCGATGATGACGATGTCGCTTCTCATGGATCAGCAGTCCTTAGTGAAGGGGGCCATTCTAGGAACCGCATTTTTGCGAAGTCAAGGCGGCTTTCGGATAATAGCGTGACGGGATCATCTTATCAGAGTTCGCAACGCAAGTTCTCAAGGCAAGAGCGGATTGAACCGATGAGAAAGCCCGTGCTAGACTCCGTCCCGATGGGCGATTAGCTCAGTGGTAGAGCGCTTCCTTCACACGGAAGAGGCCACAGGTTCGATACCTGTATCGCCCACCATTTTCTTCTCCTTTCCTTCCAAGCTCACTCTGTGCCCAGGCCTCGTCGGACACGATGCGGTGGCGCGAGGATCTCGCCGTTCCTGGACAGAACGGGGCGCCTCGGCTACACTTTTTTCTGATACGGATGAAACTCCGGTCGATCTTCCATCCCTGGAGAAAGCAACAAGCGAGGTGATCCTTATGAAGGCAAGGTTGTGGATGATGATCATGGGCTCGTTGACGCTGATATCCGCCGGATGTGCAACGACCGGCCAAGATGGAATGAGCGCCCAGGAGCACGGTCCTCCGACGAGCATTTACAGCATTCTTGATACGACCGCCCTGGTCTATTCGGACCCGGCCGCCGGATCGCCGATCAACGACCATCCTCTTCGATGGGTCGGATTTTTGGGGCATCCGTTCGGCCATGCCGTGGATTATGGGATCAATCGGCCGCTTTACGTGCTGGGGTCCGGCAGTCCCTATCTCTTCGGCTACACGGCCGAAGACGCGATGGAGCATTCTCAGCGCCGCTAGACGAAACGGCCTCACCGCCCGCGGCCGGTTTCTTGACCGAGAAACCGGCCGCACACCCTTCGCAAGCCCATCCCATTTCGTGTATTGTTTCTCGTGCAAATAAGAGGCAGAAAATAGGATTGTGCCGAGGGAGGCTCTCTTCCGTGAGAGACATCGCCAAGAGAACCGTCTATTGGGCAATCGGTTTGGTGATGAGTGTCGGTATCATCGCCGGCTGCGGACAGCGGGCGTCCGTGCGCCCCAGCCTCCCCCCTTCGGCGTCCGATCTCGTGCTGCTCAAATCGACGGCGCTGTGCGAACAGAAAGCCGAGTTTCTGAAAAAACATGCTTCGGCGAAGCCCCTGTCGAACGTGTGGGGAAGCGGTCGAGAAATCACGATTCCTCAAGCAAGAAGCGCGTCCCAAGCGGACGAATCCTACTTTTTCGATGAAGAGGGCGTGCTCGTCGGCGCTCTGTTTACTTTCCCCAAGGGACTTGATTTGGGCCCCTATCCCGTGCTGCGGGACACGTTGTCTCGCCTGAAACCGGCGGTCGAGTTTTATTTGACAGTCGCTCAGTTGGAAACGGCATCGAACCTGGACGCGAGCGCGATTTTCGAAACCGGCGATGAGAAGAGCACCACGCAATACCTGGTGACCGGCCCGTTGAAGCGACCGGTCCTGCTCCAAGCATCCTTTGCCATCGATCCGTACGTGCGGTTGTTCTCCCCGTACCGGCGGGAGTTTCTCAATCGGCTTCAGGGCGCGCAAGACGGCAAGGGCGTCTCGCTCATCGAGGGACAGGGAAGCGAAGACAAAGAACCCTTTCCTTCGCTGCAACAATTCGCCCGCGGTCAAGCCGCTCAACTCGCCTATTGCGGAGACAAAAACTACGAGGTTGCCGTCGACGCTTACCAAAAGGCGATCGCGAGCGGATTCAGCAACAAAGTGTTGCTCGCCGAATCGCATCACAAACTGGGCCTCTCGTGGGCGGCCAAGGGGCAACTCGAAAAGGCCAAAACGGAGCTGCTCCAGTCGCTGGCCATCAGACCCAACGTTCCGGAGGTCTTGAACAATCTCGGCACGGTCCATATCAGACTCGGCGAGAAAAGTGCGGCGTTACGGGTGTTTGAACGGGCCGTCACGCTCCGTCCCAATTATGCCGTGGCCCGATACAACTTGGCCGAGGCATCCGAAGAGAGCAATCCCCGACGCGCCCTTGCGGAATACCAGACGTTCCTTGCTCTGGTGGAAGGCAATCCCGAAGAAGAGGCCCGAGCCGTTCGCGCAAGAGAACGAATCAAAGCCTTAAAGCCCTGACGTGTCGTCTGCCAGGAAGCAGGCTCACTCTTGTCCGGCACCGGTTGTGGGGAACCCGCGAGACCGGCCTCTCTGTGACGCGCAACGCAACGACAAAACGGTCAGCAAGACAGATCACCAAACGGCGGGATCTTAGGGGGATTAACGGCGGGCGCGTTCTTCTTCTTCTTCTTGGGCGGTCTTGCATGCAATGCAGAGGGTGGTCACGGGCCTGGCTTTCAGACGCTTGTAGGGGATCGTGGCTCCGCACTGTTCACAGATGCCGTACGTCGCGTCATTCATCCGGTCCAACGCTTCATCGATCTTCTTAAGCAACTTCCGCTCGCGATCACGGATTCGCATGGAGAAGTTCTGATCCACTTCCGCCGAGGCCTGATCGCTGACATCGGGAAACGTCGGGACGTCCGGTCGGTTGGTAAGCACGCCGCCCGCCTCTTCGAGGATGGCCGCCCGCTGCCGTTCGAGGTCTTTTCGGATGTCCAGGTATTTGGCCATCTCGGCGCGGGGGTTCTGTTGACCGGTCGGACGAGACTTCGAGGGTCTGCCCGATGACTTCACTGCAGGAGCCGGTTTTGCGGTAGAACGGCCTTTCATGGCCCTCCCCGTCCGATGATGGAAGATGGAGAACGATCACGGACTATAGCAGCATGACCAAAGAGGGTCAACAGAGGGCCAACGGGTATGGGGAGATCGCCGGGACCAACCGCGAACGGTTGACGCTAGAGATCTCGGCGCCCTTCGATGGATTTGAGGAGGGTCACTTCGTCCGCGTATTCGATGTCCGTTCCCACGGGAATTCCATACGCGATGCGAGACACGCGCGTTCCGAGCGGCTTGAGCAGTTTGGTGAGATAGATGGCGGTGGCTTCTCCTTCGATGGTGGGGTTCGTTGCGAGGATGACTTCTTCCACACCGCCCGTTTTGACGCGATCGACCAATTCGTCAGCTCGGATGTCCGACGGACCGACTCCGTCAAGAGGGGAGAGGGAGCCAAGGAGAACATGGTACAGCCCGTGGTACGCGCCGGCCCGTTCGATCGCGTACAGCGTGCTCGGTTCCTCGACGACGAGGATCCTGGTCCGATCGCGCTTGGGGTCGAGACAAAATTCACAGAGGTCTCCTTCGGCGATGTTGCGACATAGCCGGCAGAACGCCAATCCTTCCTTGACCGATCGAATCGCATCGGCCAGGCGCAGTGCCTCCTCCCGTTCCATCTTCATGAGATGAAAGGCGAGTCGCTGCGCGCTCTTTTGACCGATTCCGGGGAGGCGGACCAATTCTTTGATCAGTCGCGCCAAAAGACCCTGTTGATCGACTGCCATGCGCAAGACCGTCAGAAGAGGCCGGGGATCTTGAGTCCCCCGGTCAAGGCTTTCATCTCTTGTTCCATCAAGTCCTTGGCCTTCCGCAACGCGTCATTGCCGGCCGCGACGATCAGGTCCTGCAGCATCTCGACGTCCCCGCTCTTGACGAGCTCGGGATCGATCGTCACGCCGACGATCTGTAACGCGCCGTTCGCCGTCACGGTCACGATTCCGCCTCCGGCCGTCCCGCTGGCGGTTTTGGACGCCGCCTGCTCCTGGAGTTTGGCCATCTGTTCTTGCATGGCTTGGGCCTGCTTGAGGATCGTGTTCATATTGCCGAAAGGGTTTTTCATTCGGTCGCCTCCTTCTTGGATACTTGACGAACTTCGGCCAACTCGGCGCCGAAGATCTCGATCGCCTGCTTCACCATGGGGTTCGCCCGTGCCCGTTCAAAGAGCACCAGCCGCTGATCCTGTTCTTTGGCCGCCCGTATTTGGGCCATGGTCGGGCCAGGCGGATCGGTGTCCGCGAGTTCGATGATTCGGATCCGGATCGGGCGCCCCGCTTGTTGCTCGCACAATTGGGTCAGCGCGCGCAAGTTTTCTTCCTTCTCCAGTCTGGTTCGTGCCAAGCCGTTGTGTTTTGCAAATCCGATCGTCACGGCTCCGTCTTTTATTCCGAGGTATCGGCCGACTTCAAGAAACGGCGCGATATTGGGAAAGGAAGCGGCGACTTCTTCCTGGACCGCCTCCCAATTGAGTTGCCGAAGATCGTCGCTCGTTGGAGAAATAGGAACCGAAACGGCGCTTTCCGCTTCTTGGGCGCGCGGCCGATGAGGCGGCTGCGGATGGATTTTCCCTTGAAGCGGCAGGGATTGCCGCGCGGTGGTCGTCAATGGACGACTGGAAGGAGCGGTCGAACCGGTTTGAGGAGGGGAGGCGGGGGAAAGACTCGATGCCGATGCCGAGGATCTGTCCGATGAGGTGGGAGAAGATTCTGAAGGAATGGGCGGTTTTCGCTCGGCCGACACGGACGATGTCCGAGGGGAAGAAACAACGTCGGCGGATCGATTCAGCGACCGGATTGCGCGAATAGCAGCCGCTTCCATGACGAACCGGGGATGAGCGCTCAACCGAAGGGATTCTTCCGTTTGAATGAAGATCGTCAACAGTCCCTGCAACTCGTCGGGTGTCAGGGCCTTGGCGTCCTCCGTCAACTGCCGAATGTCTTCGTGAGACGCGTCGATCAGGCTCTCGAGCTGGGGTGACGCCGGGACGACGGACGCCACAAGAAGGTTGCGCACCTGCTCGACGACCTCGGCGCAGAACGTTCGGAGATCGTGTCCCTGGTCGAGCAGAGACGCCAACGTGCCGAGCGCCGAGGGGCCGTTTCGAGCCAACACCGCCTTGATGAACCCCTGCACCGACTCGTGCGGAACCGCGCCCAGCAAAAGTTCAAGGTCCTGATGGCGGACCGTCTTCCCTCCAAAGGAGACCGCTTGATCGAGCAGGCTGAGGGCGTCCCGCATGCTCCCTTCACTGGCGCGGGCCAACGCGAGGAGGCTGCGGTCCTCGATCGTCAGCCGCTCTTCTTGAGCCACGTAACGAAGCCGTTCGACGAGCTCAGCCCGTGCGATGCGGCGAAAATTGTAGTGCTGGCAGCGCGAAAGAATCGTGGCGGGAATTTTGTGAATTTCCGTCGTCGCGAAGATGAAGACGACGTGAGCGGGCGGCTCTTCAAGCGTTTTGAGCAGAGCGTTGAACGCCGAATTGGAGAGCATGTGCACTTCATCGATGATGTAGACCCGATACCGACCGCGGAAGGGCATGAACTTGATGTTCTCTCGAATCTCCCGCACGTCGTCCACGCTGGTGTTGGACGCCCCGTCGATTTCCACGACGTCGGCGGAACTTCCCTGGGCGATCTCGAGACAATTCGCGCAGCGATTGCAAGGGTGGCCCGTGGGGCCTTGCTCGCAGTTCAAGGCCTTCGCCAGAATGCGAGCGACGGTGGTTTTTCCGACGCCCCGAGTCCCGGAAAACAGATAGGCGTG
Organism: Nitrospira sp.; assembly: GCA_024331085.1. Classification (GTDB taxonomy): domain Bacteria; phylum Nitrospirota; class Nitrospiria; order Nitrospirales; family Nitrospiraceae; genus Nitrospira_D. The sequence goes on from JANDJG010000036.1 coordinate 13,443, forward strand.
GGCGATGCGTTTGGTCGAGATCGCGTTCAAAAGCGTCTGAACGATGTGGGGCTGGCCGATCACATCAGCAAACGTGCCGGGGCGGTATTTACGGGCGGAGACCTGGTAATCCATAAAGAGCCGTCAGGTGTGAAGGGCAGAGAGCGAGGAAAGTGAGGAAGTCGTACACAAACCGTCGAATGCGAGCGTCACCGTTCCCCTCACGTTTCGCTCCTTGCGTCTTCAATGCGGGGCCAGGTGATCCTGCGGCACCCAGAACTGACCGCTTACCGTTGCTTCCTTCCGGACCTGGCGGGGTTCACAGGGTTCTGTCGCACAGGGCCCGGCCCCTTAATCTCGAAGGTAAAAGTAAAAAGGGAAAAGTTAGGAAGTACGTATGACCGAAACTTTTGCCTTTAAACTTTCTACTTTTGCCTTGCCTTGGTTTGGCGGAGAGGGTGGGATTCGAACCCACGGTCCCGTTGCCAGGACTCGTGCTCTCCAGGCACGCCGATTCGTCCACTCTCGCACCTCTCCGCAGCGGGGCATGCTATTAAGAGAGCGGCATCTTAACATGCACTCTATCGGGCGGCAAGGTGAGGGGAGAAGCCGTCCGGCGAATCAATTCATCAAGCAAAGAACGTCAAGAACATCGTAGAAACTCCGTCGGTCGAGCGACTCCGAAGCGGACCGCATGGCGCCGAAATCACCCGATCGTATGGGTTGACACTCGGGTGCGTCCAACGGTACAAAAGCTGTACAATGTCGCGTATTTTTGCGATCTAAGATGTTCTAAAATAAAAAAGGGAACCCGTTCTGCAGGAAGGCCGACCTATGCGAGAGTGGCGGAACTGGCAGACGCGCGAGACTTAGGATCTCGTGGGTAACCGTGGGGGTTCAAGTCCCCCCTCTCGCACCATGGAGTTTTACGTGGCTTCGAAAACGGTTGCCGTGAAGTCCTAACGTCCGAAAGAAGTTGCGGAGATAATATCAATGAAGATGGAGATGACCGAGTTGGGCCCCATGAAACGGGCCTTGAAGATCGAAGTGCCGGCCGAGGAGGTCGCGCAACGATTCTCTCGGGCCTATGGGGAACTGAACCGCCAAGTTCACATTCCGGGGTTCCGGGCCGGCAAGGCCCCGTTGGCTCTTTTGGAAAAGCGGTTTGCAAAAACGGTCGAGGAAAACGTGCTCAGAAGCCTTGTCCCGGATTTTTACGATCGAGCGGTGAAGGAGGCGGGGATCAGTCCCGTGACAGTGGAAATTTCATCCCTCGACCGCGCCACAATTAAAAAGGACGCCCCCTTTACGTTTACGGCTACCGTTGAAATCAAACCGAAATTCGAATTGCACGGCTACAAGGCTCCAGACCCCATCGTTCTCAAACAAGACAAGCGAACGGTGACGGACGAGCAAGTGGATCGGGCTCTTGATGTCCTGCGTGAGCAGCAGGCCCGATTGGAGGGCGCGCCCGCGGGGACTCTGTTGGCGGAAGGCGACTACGCGGTGATTTCTCTGGAGGGGTTTTTAGAAGGAGGACCGCTTGAAGGCACGAAGAAAGAAAACCATCTCCACAAAGTGGGCTCGAAGGCCTCCGTGCTCGGCATCGACATCGACGCCCATCTCATGGGCAAAAATGAAGGAGCCGTGATCGAGATTGCTCAGCCGTACCCGGCCAGCCACCCGGATGCCCGTGTCGCCGGGAAGACCGTCACCTTCCGCTTATGCGTCAACGCGATCAAGCAGAAAAAACTTCCCGCCCTTGACGACGAGTTTGCCAAAGATTGCGGGCCCTACGCTTCGCTTCAAGAGCTGAAAGACAAGTTGCGCGGCGAAATGGAGCGGGCTCTCAAAAAAGAGATCGAAGAATCGCAGAAGGAGACGATCCTTTCCTATTTGGCCGACACCTATCACTTTGATCTTCCCGAGTCGTTGGTGGAGCGGGAGCTTGATACACTTGTTCGGCAGAAGATCCAGGAGCGGCAACGGGGTCAAGGCGGCGGTGCGACTCATCGAGTCGATGAAGACGAGCGTCGGCAGATTCGTGAGACTCATCGTGAGACGGCCAAACGCCGCGTGAAAGTCGGGTTGATCCTTGAAGCCATCGCGGAAAAAGAAGGACTGGCCGTCACGGAGGAAGACCTAAACAACGAGGTGAGCCGATTGGCCGCGGAGCTTCGACTGCCCTTGGCTGATTTGGTGAAGATGATTCAAGCGGGCGGGCAGGAATCAATCGAAAAGTTGCGCACGAAGGTGTTGGGGGACAAGGCGTTGGATTTCGTCTATCGCCATGCGGTCGTTCAAGGATAAAACGGGACGGGTGCGTCGGGTGGCGTGGCGCCGGGTCCCGTTACGGAAAGGATAGGACATGTTGGTTCCCATTGTGGTCGAACAAACCAATCGAGGTGAACGGGCCTATGACATCTATTCACGGCTGCTGAAAGACCGCATTATTTTTCTCGGGGCGCCCATCGACGATGTCTTCGCCAATCTGATCATTGCGCAGCTCCTTTTCTTGGAGGCGGAAGATCCGGAAAAGGACATCAATCTCTACATCAATTCGCCGGGAGGGAGCGTGACCGCCGGCTTGGGCATCTACGATACCATGCAATACGTGAAGCCGCCGATCAACACGATTTGCCTCGGTCAGGCCGCCAGCATGGGCGCGTTGTTGCTGACCGCCGGCACGAAAGGCAAGCGATTCGCGTTGCCCAATGCCCGCGTGATGATTCACCAGCCGCTGGGCGGCTTTCAAGGACAGGCGACGGAAATCGACATCCATGCCAAGGAAATTTTGAAGATCCGCGACCGTCTCAATGAGATCATGGCCAAACATACCGGCCAGCCCATCGAGAAAATCGCCCACGACACCGAACGTGATTACTTCATGTCCGGCGAAGAAGCCAAGCGGTACGGCATTATCGACGAAGTCATCACCAGGCCGCCGAAAACGGCCAAACTGCCCGAGTCAGCCGGAAAGGACGAGGCCAAGAGCAAGTAACAGCGGGGGAAACATGGCCAAACAGGAAAAAACGGATCGGCATTTGCGGTGTTCATTCTGCGGGAAGAGCCGTGACGAAGTCCGCAAGCTTATCGCCGGGCCGGCGGTCTACATCTGTGATGAATGCGTCAACCTGTGCAATGACATCATCGCCGAAGATTGGGAGGAAGCCAAGGAAGAGATTTCTTCAAGGCTCAAAAAGCCGGCGGAAATCAAATATCACCTGGATCAGTACGTCGTCGGCCAGGAGCGCGCCAAGCGGATTTTAGCCGTGGCGGTGCACAACCATTACAAGCGGATCTCGTCCAAAGAAAAAGAGGTTGACGACATCGAGCTTCAGAAAGGCAACATCCTCATGGTCGGGCCCACGGGAACCGGCAAAACCCTGTTGGCTCAGACCCTTGCCAAGTTCCTGGACGTGCCGTTTACGTTGGCCGACGCGACCACGTTGACCGAAGCCGGCTATGTGGGCGAAGACGTCGAAAACATCATTCTCAAGCTGCTTCAAGCGGCCGATTACGATGTGGAGCGGGCGGAGCGCGGTATCGTCTACATCGATGAAATCGACAAGATCAGCAGAAAAAGCGACAGCCCGTCGATCACACGGGACGTGTCCGGAGAGGGAGTCCAGCAGGCGCTGCTCAAACTCATCGAGGGAACGGTCGCCAATGTGCCGCCGCAAGGAGGGCGAAAACATCCTCACCAGGAGTTCATCCAGGTCAACACGAGCAACATCCTGTTCATATGCGGCGGCGCGTTCGTTGGGTTGGAGCACATCATCGAGCAGCGGCTCAACCGGAAGGCCATGGGATTCGGAGCCGACGTGCGCGGACGGCACGATGTCCGATTGGGGGATCTGCTTGCCAAGGTGCAGCCGGAGGACCTTCTGAAATACGGCCTGATTCCTGAATTCGTGGGGAGATTGCCGGTCGTGGCGACGCTGGAGGAATTGGACGAGCGGGCGATGGTCCGGATTCTCACCGAGCCCCGAAACGCCCTGACCAAGCAATATGAAAAACTGCTCTCCTTCGAAAAGGTCAAGCTCCGATTCACGGAGGGAGCGTTGGCAGCCGTCGCCCGAAAAGCCTACGCCCAAAAGACCGGCGCCCGAGGGCTGCGCGCCATCTTGGAAGAGGTGATGCTGGACGTCATGTACGACGCTCCGTCCCAAAAACAAATCAAAGAAGTGGTCATCACCGAAGACGCGATCACAGGAAAAAATCCCCCCATTCGCATCTTCGAACAGGATATCGACGCCAAGAGCGCGTGATCCGTTCCTGGGAGCGGGCGGGTCATCCGCTCGCGCATCCTACGCCCCAGACAGCGCGGGGCGGTCGTTTTCCATCTCGCCGTTCCAGTCTCTTTTCTGAACACCCTCTTCCTTCGTGCGGAGCGTTCGTCTCTTTTTCTCGACAAGTGGAAACGGCGCGCTATACTGGACGTGAGCGAACGACGCGAATCGAAGAGAGGGGAGCCGTGAAATACCCTGTTGCATCGAGCCTCCGCCATCGAGGGAAAGCGCTTGAGCTGGACGCGGCGCGAGAAATGGTCATTCTGATCGGAAGCAATGGAGAGCCGATCGGCAGTTTGTCCTGGGACTTTGTGATCGACCAGATCATGGCCTGTCGCAAGATGCCGGTTCAGAGGGAGGTTCGATCGGAGCCTCGCGTCGCGCTGACCTTCCGCGTCCGCTATCGCACGCCGGAAGGGCAACACTTTGAAAGTCGAGCCGGCGGAATCGGCGGCGGCGGGATGTTCATCGAAAGCCTGTCGCCGCTTCCCATCGGAACGAGACTGGCCATGGAATTCTCGCTGCCGGACAATCCCGAAGAATGGCTTCCGACAAAGGGGATCGTCGCCTGGATTTGTCCGAAAGCCGATCACTATACCTTCAGTCCTGGGATGGGAGTGCAGTTTACAGAAATCGCTTCCGAGGTCCGAGAGCGGATTCTCGCCGTGGTAAGCGCCGTGCAGAATAAAGGCAAGGAGTCGGAAGTACTTCAGCCGACGTAACGTCCTGTACGCAACGGGCAATCGTGAAATTTTCCGTCACCTCCACACCGGGTTACGCGGGCAAGTCCCTGGTCATCGATCCGGATCGAGAAGTCATCGTCGTGCAGGATACGACGGGCCGAGTGCTGGGCGACGTGCCGTGGGGCGCGGTCATTGAGCGGGTCTTGGCCGATGATGGAACCAGGTTCGCCCACTGCCGCGCCTATCCGCGGGCCAATCTCGCGATAAAAGTGCGGTGCACCACATCGGACGGGCAAACGTTCGAGAGTCTCACGGGCGGCATCGGAGGCGGCGGTCTGTTTATCGAGAGCGGTTCACCCATGGCGGTCGGATCCGAACTGTCTCTGGAGTTTGCCCTGCCCGATCGGCCTCTTGAGAAGTTGAGGGCGAAAGCAAGGGTGGTGTGGGTCCGCAACAAAATGGAGCGGTATCTGATGTTTCCTGGAATGGGCGTTCAATTCGTCGAGATCGACAAGCAGGCGCAGGGGTCCATCGTGAGCCTGGTCGATGCGTTGAATCGGAGCCGGCAGCGCCACGACGTCGATCCACCACGTTCCACCTCCTCATCATAATATCATAGCCTCGAACATCACCCGCCGATCGGATGACGAAGGGACATTCCGAGGCATGTCGCGGCCTCCTTACGCTCTTCCGGCGATGAAGACAGGAACCAAGGCACGGTCAGGCAGGTCACGCTGAAGGTGACCGGTCTTCTTGAACGGAAGGAGACGGTCTTGCGGCGTCCAGGGATTGCTGAAGTTCTTTTTGTGCCGCGTCCAATTCGGTTTGAATCGTGCGCGCGTGGGGGGCGATGCTTTCCCGGACGTCGGTCGCCGCCTCTCGAAACGTTCGCACCAGGTCTCCTACGCTTGCACCGATCTGTTGCATTTCTTGCGGAGACATATGGTCGTCGGCCTTCGTGGCTTTGGCTTTCAAGGCGGCCTGTTGAGCCTGCACGCGGGCGACGGCCTCTTTGTTGACGATCGCCGAAGGACGTTTCACAGGCTGCCTTGGGTGAGATCCGGCGGGCAGCGGCGGGTACTGCGCGCGAGGCGGGGGCACGGGGGCGGCGGCCCGTTCTTCCATCGAGATTACATGCTGATCCGGTGCGGTTGCAAGTTGCTGTTCTCGCGGCGGAGCCGTTCGTGCTTGTTGAGGAGATTCCGGTCCCGCTTGGTAGAGCATCGAGGCGGTCGTGCCCGGCGTCATCTCCGGGCCGGGAACGGAGGCGGCAAGAGGTCTGGATGTGGGAGGCGGACCGGCATGAGAGGGAGGATTCGCGGCAGCCGTCGCCTGGCTTTGCATCGGGGATGCTTCCATTTCCGTCGCACTTGCGGCAGGCTGAGGAGCGTCATGGACTTCTTTCTTGAAGCTCCGCAGAGCCTTCCCCACTCCTTCACCGATTTGGGGTAGGCGCCCTGCTCCGAAGATGATCAGGATGATCACCAAGATAAGAATGAGTTCGGAAAATCCCATTGTGCCGAACATGCCGGCTCCCTTTG
>JANDJG010000036.1:20037-22317 GCA_024331085.1 Nitrospira sp.
CCGGAGGTGACCATGCCGGCGTCATGGATGCGTGAGAGGAGAAACTGCTGCACGTCGTATTCCGTCACCTGTTTTGCCTTGGAAAGGGCCGTCCTGATATGGGCGAAGGCCTCATCGACGATTCCTCGAAGCGCCGTGACCGCGTAGCGGTGGGATTCCAGTTGTTCGTCGGTCCACACCGCTTCGAATCGCTGGACCAGGTCGGCCGACGTGATGATGTCGACCCCGAAGCTGCGGATCAATTCAACGGTGCCCGCATCGACGCGCGAAAGATAGGGAACGGCATTGAAGGGAGAGTACTGCATGGCGATCCGCCGACGGTCCCGCAATAGAGAAGAGAGCAACGTTCGCTGTTGCTCCCACGACACGTAATAGCGGGTGTCGCCGGGCAGCTCATCCAGGACGTGGGGTTCGATCCGGTGGAGCAGTTTTACCGGCTCTCCGAAAGCCGGAATCCAGTAGTACCACCGTCTGGTGACGTGCCGGCCCGCGTCGAGCAGCAGGACCCGATAGGCCAGGGGGTCGCTTCCGCGAAAGTCGTAGAAGAGCCATCCGTCAAGCCCCTCCGTTTCCCGAAGGGCTTGTTGGATCGAGGCGATTCGTCGGTCGTGCGCCGAAGGGTTCATGCTGTTGCATCTTATTCGTTGAACGTCGAGGGCGTCAATTTGAGTCGAGAATGCCGTGACGAGGAAGGTCGGCGCCCGCAGAGATCCGTGACGTCTCATGTTACAATGCCACGCTCATGATGAAAGAACTCTTCGGCGGATCATCTTCCTACCGAGTGACGTTGTTCTTCGGCCCGGAGCCGGTCGATGGGGCGACCGACGTGCTGGCGTGCGTGTTCAACGTCAAGAAACGGAGCTGGAAAGCCGGCATACAGGTTTCCGTGGAAGTCATGCTTGGGCAGGTGACGCGCCTTCGGCACGAGCTGCGACTCATGGATCGGCTGTCGGAAGCGTTGCCGGCGATTGCGCCGGAAGAACGTTCGGCTTGTGAGCGACGGATCGAGGATCTGTTTGTTCAAGCGGTGGCCTGGTGTAAACTGGCGCTTGGAATGGAAGCTGGCTTGACTCCAGAGAGCCAATGTATCCCGGCCGCAGCTTTTGTATCGGAGCTGGACCGGTTGGTCATGGATCGGCGAGAGGATGTGGCGGCCTACGTTGCGTCCGAGTTGGATCTGGCGATCGATCCGTCGTCGCCATCGCCGCCGTAGCTTTTCCAAGCAAAGGGTTTGCATTCATCCGCGGATTTGTTATAACGCAGTGATCATCACGCCGCGAGATGCGCGCACGGTCATCAACAGTCGCGGCCCTCAAGGGAAGGAGGCACTTCACGTGAGAGTTTCGATTGTGGTGTTCATCGTTGTCCTCACCTACGGTTCCATGGTGGCTGCTCCCTCCTGGAGCCAGTCGTCGTCCGCCGACACGCAGCAAGGAACGGCTTCCGGGGCCGGGATGGGCGCCGCGTCGGCCGTCGCGACGATTTTGTATTTTCCGTTTAAGGGAGCCTTTGCGCTCGGGGGAGGGATCGTCGGCGGTCTTGCCTACGTCTTTTCCGGTTTCAATGAACAAACCGCGAAAAGCATTTGGGTTCCCAGCATCTACGGAACCTACGTCATCACTCCGGAGCATCTGACCGGTGATCGTCCCGTCCGATTCATCGGCGTTGCAGCGGAGGGCGATGACGCGGTGACGCCGTCGGAGCAGCCGGCGGCCAGCCCCTCCTACTAGGTCATGAAGCCTGTCATCGGCGTGACGCCGGACTTCAATGCCGGTGACAGGAAAGATATGGGAGGGCGGGAGCCGACGTACTTTTTACGGGCTCGCTACATTCGGGCGATCGAAGAGCTGGGCGGCATCCCCCTGATTCTTCCGCTCGTGGCGGGGCCGAGCGCCAGGCGTCGGTTGCTCGACGGTGTTGACGGGCTTCTGATCACCGGCAGCGGTCCGGACCTGCCTCCTCGTCTCTACGGCGAGCGTCAACTGTATCCGTTTCCGTTGGTGAGCAAGCGGCGCGCCGACTTCGAGCTTGAGCTGGTCCATCAAGCCCGCGCCCGCGATCTCCCCATCTTAGGCATTTGCGGAGGCATGCAAACGATCAACGTGGCGTGCGGCGGGAGCCTCTTTCAAGACATCCCGTCCCAGGTTGATCGGGCGTTGAACCATCGTCAGAAGACCAAGGCGACGAGGGTGTCTCATCCCGTCGTGGTCGCGCCGAAGAGCCTGCTTCGAAGCATCGTCGGGCGATCCACGTTGCTGGTGAACAGCTCTCACCATCAAT
>JANDJG010000037.1 GCA_024331085.1 Nitrospira sp.
CAACAGCGTCGCCCCGATCGTGCCCAACACGATGACTGCCATGATCGATCACCTCCTTCAAGTTCTGCCTGCCAGCATATCCAGGGAATATGAACGATCCATGATGAAATCATGAAGAATTTTTCATATTTGGAGCAGGGCTTGGCGGAAGGAACGAGGAGATCTTGTCTGGTGTCGGCGCCGGAATTTCTACGAGTGTGAGGTCTTGAAACGACGAAAGAGTCGGTGAAATTCGATGGTCGGCTGGCGCGGCTGATCGGGTGCTTTCTACTGCTGGGAATACCAGCGATACCCTTTGGCTTCGGTGAATCGCGTCTTGGAGACGCCACCCGGCTTTTCGAGGAGCAGGACCTTGAAGTCAAAGAGATTAAACCAGGCCGGATCCGCCACGTCGTGATAGTGGCAACCCTGGAGCTTAGGGAGCATGTCGCCTAAAGCCCGTTGCAGCTCCGGCTCGGTATAGGCTTTGACGGCGAACGGTTTGTTGAGCAGGTCGCAGAATCGCTGAATCGTGTAGGTGGCACCGGTACAGAGGACTTTCGTGTCGGGTTTGACGGCAAGAAATTGAGGCAGCGAGAGGTACCGCTCTTGGAAACCCAGCCACCGGATCACCTGTCGCAAGTGGGAGTATTGGACTTCATACTCGGTGTGACCCGGTAATCGAACCGGTTGAGGCCAGCCGGTTTCGATGCCGAATTCCGCGAGAAACGCCCGTCCCCCCGGCTTCAGCACTCGCCAGAGCTCCGCAATAAAGCGGATGGGGCCCAGATTGAAGATGACGTGGTTCGGGGGATCAGGGTCGAGGGGAATGTGCGCGCGTCTGATCCAATCCAGCGCCTCCTGGTGCTGAGGGGTCGCACCGGTGCCGGATTGCAGCTCTTGTTTGGAGAGCCGGACCGGCGTCATATCGGCCATGTTTTCATTGTCGATGGCCAGATCGATCGAATTGTCCATAAACGGCAGGACTTCGGCGTCGGCCCTGGCGCCGACGGCGTTCCATCCTCCTTCTTTCGCCCGTCGGATTTGAAGTTGCAAGAAGGCCCCGGTCAGATCGAGCGAGATGTAGCGAACGGACTGTTTTTCGAACGGCAGCAGGTCTTTCCCCAGTTCTCGCGCGACGTACCCCAGCCCTCCCCCTATTTCGAGGATGGTCTTGGGCTTGGGCGAAAGCCAGCCAAGGCGACGAATCTGTCGCATGAGCAGCCGGCCGTAGGTCAGTCCGCCGAGCGCCTCGGTTGGCTCGCGAAACAGGTGCGAGACGGTGGTTTCGATCAGATCGAAGTGGCGATCGTCCTCGTGCGGTTCCGTCAAGATATGCCGGTGAAAGTGGTCCAGATGGTCCTCCCCTTCGAAACCATCCTCCCCCGACCAGTCTTCCCGTATTCGTTGGAGCAAGAGATCCCATTTGGCCTGGTGCCGGTGGCCGCCGGGCGGTTCGCTGCCGTAGTAGCAGAGGGAATAGCTCGGCGTGGCCCACCGCTCCAGGTGCCAGCGTCCCGGTTGGCCGTCCGGGCCGCAGATCTTGGTTCCATACTGTTCCAACAAGGCGCCCACGGTCGTGTGGCCGTTCATGGCGCGGAGCATGGCGACGCCTGTCGGGTTGAGGCGTATCACCGGCAGGGCGTCATCAAGAGGAGCAAGCCAAAACTCGTCGCTATGGTGCTGATAAATGACGAGGTCGGGGACGCGCCAGGCAAAGAGATTGAGCGTATCATCGGTCAGCGGGATCGGTTCTTGAACGAACGCGCGGGGTTTCATGACAAGAGGCGAGCAGCCTACAAGAAGCGTTTGTCGTTCCGCAAGACATTGCGAGGATGGCGACTACAATTGCGACGGCGCCGAAGGCGCGTCGGTGACGATCACAATGCCTCTCATGATGGGATGAATGCGACAGTGGTACGGATAGCGACCGGGTGGCAGGCCGGGAACGGTAAAATGCCCTCCAGGGGGGACGGGCCCCGAGTCAAACAGACACGATCGTTGCTCTTCCATGCACCCGTTATGCGTGACGGTGTGGTGAGTCGGGGTCGGATTCTCCCACCGAATGGGATTGCCGCTGGAAACAGTTGCGGAAGCGGGAACGTAATAGGGCGACCCATCTTCCATGATGATGCTCGTCGGCGGCGGACCGCCGATCGTCAAGCCGGTCGAGCAGGTCCCCCACAGTGTGAACAGTGTGACAAGACCGATCGTCTTCAGCCAGTTCATGGAAACGTTCCCCTTGCCCGCGACGGCGATTCTCTCCGCCCTACAGTCCATGAGAGCCGAGCGATGGACGAAGGATTCGCTCGACCGGTGCGCCTGGATTCAGGCATAGATATAGAACATCTTAGCACGGCGTGGTGTGGGACAACGTGCACGGTTCTTGATCGCGTGTTCCGGTCGTTCGGAGTAAGAAGGTGGAGGGGGACGAGAAGCAGTTGCAAGAGATCGTTCGTTCATGCTAGATGGTGGCCGTCAATCAGGCGGTGGGCGCAGGCGTGGGCGGTCGTGAATTGAGAGGACGACAACCAGGAGGACGAAAGATGGCGAAGAAAAAAGCCGCAGCCAAGAAAACCTCGGCGAAGAAGACCGCGGCAAAAAAGAAAACCGCGGCCGCAGTCAAGAAGAAGAAACCCGTAAAGAAAGTCGCCAAGACAACGGCCGCCAAGAAGCCCGCGAAGAAACCCGCAAGGAAACTTGCGAAGAAATCTCCCGCCAAGCCGGCCGGTGCCGGTGTTCCCGCAGCGAAAGAGGCGGCTTCGGATGAGAAGACGACTCGCAAGGCCCCTGCCGTCGAGCCGATCGAGCCCAAGGACCTCGACCTGGATGAGGAAGACATGGTGGACGAGGAATTGGACATGGAAGGCGACCTTGACGACGACATGGGAGAAGATCTGGATCTCGATGATGAAGACAGCGACGAGTTCCTGGAAAAGTCTGAAAATCTTTTGGATGACCAGGATGATTATCGAGACGAATAAACTTTACGGGCCTCGATCGGGTCTTGTCAGTCGGATCGCCGCCGATTTCGTGAGAAGATGTGAAGGGTATTCAGGAGAACGACCGCTATCGAGAGAACCGTCCGTCTTGCGTGTGCGCCCTGCCTGTTAAGTAAGCGAACCCCGTTGGTGAAGGGGGATTGCTTTGCCTGTCACTCTTTTGCCATCTCGACCCTGAGAGGTCCCATTTTCTTGCGGGACGGCTCTTCTCAAAACTCCGTTAGGAAATCCGCCGTGAGCCGTTGGATCGCCCGTCTTCTGATTTGTATGGTCGGCTGTATGATCGGATGGATTATCGGGGGAGGAGGTATCGCGAGTCGCCCCTTGGCCGCCGCGGATTGCGTGACGGAAACGGCGGCCGGTGCGGGAGAAGCGGGTTTAGTTCTACGACTTGCTCCGACCTGTCCGCAGTCGGAACGGGAAGCCAGGGCGGTTCAGGCAACGGCCATTCTCGACGCCCTCATGAAAGAACGTCGGGTCGAACTGGTCGGTGCGATCGTCCAGGGCGACCTGAATTTGGACCGCTTGCCTGTCCGAGTGGCCGTGAACGGCGAGCAGACGGTGCCGGAGGGACTTGAGGGGGCGAGGGGGCGGGAGTTTCGACACATTCGTGAGACGTTGATCATCAGGGATTCGATCGTGCGCGGAGCGGTGCGTCACGGCCTGTCCGATGGGGCGCTGCTGTTCGCGCAACCGATCGATCTTCGCGGAACGACCTTCGAAGAAGAGGTGGATTTTTCACGATCAATCTTTCAGGAGGCGGTGCACCTGTCGGGAGCGATCTTTCAAAAAGAGGCCTACTTCGTCCAAGGATCGTTCATGAAAGGGCTTGACTGTCGCGAAACGAAATTCGGGCCTCGCACGAGGTTTCATCGCTCCGTCTTTCGAGGGCCGGTCGATTGTGCCGGGGCTCTGTTCGACGGGATGGCGGAGTTGTTGGAGGTCGTGTTTGAACAGCCGGCCGTTTTTGAGCGGGCGCGATTCGGGTCCGGCACCGGATTCTCAGGAAGTCGGTTTGCTCGAACGGCGAATTTCGAAGAAGCCATCTTCAGCCGCGATTCGTTTTTTGCGTTCTCCGTGTTTGAAGAAAGCGTTGTGTTCTCCGGCGCCAGGTTTTTGGGGAGCGCTGATTTTTCAGGCGCGGTGTTCAGGAAACCGGATGATTTGGCCAAGGCGCGGTTCGACGTGCCCCCGCTTTTTACCGATGCAAGCCGAGTCTCCGAAGAGTCGCCCACGCCCGGCTCCGGCCCTTCTTTCGGCCCGTACGCCGTGACTGCGGTCTGTTTGGCGCTGGCGGCGGCTTTGTTGGTCTACGCATGGAAAATCTGAACGGCGTGGAAAATCCGAGCGTTTCCCCGGTGCGGGGATTCCGGCTTGCCCGCCATCTCCAGGGCTGGTATAACGAGCGTCATGGCTCACCAGGTTGAAGCCTCCCAACAGGTGGAATCGTCCTATCAGGTCCGCATTGAGAATTTTGAAGGACCGCTGGACCTCCTGCTCCATCTCATCAAAAAGAACGAAATCAATATCTACGATATCCCCATCGCGCTCATTGCACGGCAGTACCTGGAGTACATCGAGGCGATGAAGACGCTCAACCTCAACGTCGCGGGAGACTTTTTGGTTATGGCGGCGACTCTTTTACAGATCAAGTCGAAAATGCTGCTGCCCTCCGACAAAGCCGCCCACGATGAGGATGAAGGACCGGATCCGAGGGATGAGCTCGTTCGGCGGCTGCTGGAATACAAGGCGTACAAAGAGGCGGCGTCCAGACTTGATGAACAGGAAAAGATGTGGCGTGAACTGTTCCCTCGCGGGAAGGCGGCCGTGGAATCCGTCGAATCGGACGAGATGTCCTTGGAGCACGTCTCGCTGTTCGACCTGGTCGACGCGCTTCAAAAGATCCTGGACCGCGACTCCGGGAAGCGGCTTATTGAGATCGCTCCCGATAATCTGACGGTGCGGGAACGAATGAACAAAATTCTTGAGCTGCTGGAAAGAAAAGACTCCGTGCCGTTTGCGGAACTCTTCGACCAGGCGACCCATCGCCTGGTCGTGATCGTGACGTTTTTGGCGATGTTGGAATTGATCCGACTTCGCGTGGCGCGGGTTTTTCAAGCGAAATTGTTCGGACCCATTTTGGTGTCGCGGGCCTTTTCCTTGGTGCCCGATCCCGCCGAAGTCGATGCCGGCGACATGGAATAAAAAATAAAGGGAGACGCCCCTCCAATGATCGATCAGATGAATCCCCCATCGACTGAATCGGCAAGTGAGCCGGCCGAGGTCGCGTCGGCCGGCGATTCTCCGGGCGGCGAACCCTCCTCGGGCCGTGAAACGGCGACACGAACCTTCGAGACCTGCGAGCTGAAAGGCATCGTGGAGTCGTTGTTGTTCGTGTCGCAGGAGCCTCTGTCGCTTCAACGACTTGTGACGGTGATCGGGGACGTCACGAAGGCGGAGGTGTCCGAGGCGCTCGGCATGCTTGAGGAGGAATTGGGAAAGCAAGGGCGGGGGATTCGTCTGGTGGAGGTTGCCGGAGGATTTCGACTCGTTACGAAGCAGGAGTATGCGCCCTGGATCAAGCGATTGGATAAATCGAAATCGACGGCGAAGCTGTCGCGGTCGGCGCTCGAATCGCTGGCGATCATCGCCTATAAGCAGCCGATCGTGAAGGCGGAAATCGAAGAAATTCGCGGAGTCGAAACGTCCGGGGTCGTGCGGACTCTCTTGGAACGGAAACTGGTTCGGATCGTCGGGCGCAAGGAGGTGCCGGGTCGCCCCATCATGTACGGGACGACGAAGTATTTTCTTGAGCATTTCGGGTTGAATGATCTCTCGCAACTGCCGCCGCTCCGGGAATTCAAAGAGTTGGGCGAGTCGGAGCAGACAACGCTGCCGATGGATGAAGCCGAGAGATTCGCGGCGAACGGCTCCGCTCACGTCGCCGATGTGATTCGGGCTGACGCGCTTGTCGATCAGGCCGGCGCGTTATCCGAGAAGGTCGTCGAAGAAGATCAGGCTGAAAGAGAGCAGATCGAAGCGGAGCTGGAAGCGGAATTGAAAGCGCTCCCAACTGCCGATGCCGAGCCGGACGGAACGCTTCTTGACGAGCCGGTTGAGCAGACTTGAGCTCTTCCGTACGGGACGTTTCGGTTTCATCATGAAAGCCGATCGGCTGAACGGTGTTCCTCGGCTATCCGTTCCTTGACTCTCTTTTTGGCGGTTTGTTAGACTCCACAATCCATTTCTAAATCATTGAAACATCCCTTGTTTTTTGAATCAGTCGACCAGGATCCATGAGGTGATGGCGGTGGCGAAGTCGTGGCTCTGGGATGAATTGTTCGGGTTCGGCCGTCGGGGGCTCATGCGAGGGCTCATGATCGACGGCATCCACAGCGAATGGGGAGGGGGCGAGCCGGTAGCGGAGGAGGAGGCGCCGCCTCCTGCGCCGGTCAATGTCAAGGCCAAACCCGGAAACGGGCGGGTGACGATCACCTGGGACCCCGTGCCGGACGCCATGTACTACAACCTCTATTTCCAAACCACGAAGGGCGTGCAGATCAAGTTTTCCGAACTCACCCGCCCCATCGCGAGCGAAGAGGATTTCAAGACCGTCATCGGCGTCAAAAAGGAGAAAGCGACTTGTTTGGAAGGCGTCACCAGCCCCTTTGTGCACGACGATCTCGCCAACGGCACCTGCTATCACTATGTCGTGACCGTGGTGACGCCCAAGGGCGAAAGCCCCGAGTCGCAGGAAGTCATGGCTGTGCCTTCTCCTTATCTGTTGGCCATGGTGATCGGAAAAGAGGGCAGCGAGGACGGGGAATTCAGCTCGCCGACCGGCATCGCGCTCGACAAGGACGGCAATATCTACGTTGCGGATACCGATAATCATTCCATCCAAAAGTTCGACAAGACGGGAGCGTTTTTGGCCCGATGGGGCGGAGAGCCGAGCTCGCAGGAAGGGCAGTTTTATTATCCTCGCGGGTTGGCCGTCGGACCGGAGGGCGTCCTCTACGTGGCCGACAGCGGCAACAATCGGGTTCAAAAATTCGACTTGGAAGGCAACGCCCAAAAAGCTTGGGGCAAATTCGGGTTCGCCTGGCGCGGAGCCGAGATGGGAAAATTCGACGTGCCTTGGGGCGTCACTACGGATTCGGACGGCAACGTGTACGTCTCCGATACAAGCAACGCCCGTATTCAGAAGTTCCAGTCCGACGGCCAGCCTCTGCTCAAATGGGGACGCGACGGCAGTTTCGACGGCGCCTTTTTCTTCCCGCGCGGCGTGGCGGTCGACTTTGTCGGCAACATTTACGTGGCGGACGAAGGCAACAATCGAGTCCAAAAGTTCGACGCGAGGGGAAGTTTCCTGACCAAGTGGGGTCGAGAAGGAAGCGGGCCCGGCCAATTCAAGGCTCCGTGGGGCATCGCGTGCGACGCCTTGGGCAACGTCTACGTGGTCGACAGCGGCAACCACCGCATTCAAAAGTTCGACGGCAACGGAACGTTTCTCTGCGCCTTCGGAAATCGCGGACGGGCGGAAGGACAGTTCAATTTCCCTTACGGCGTCGCCGTGGACAAGGAAGGCGCGGTCTATGTGGTCGACAGCGGCAACAACCGCGTGCTCAAGTTCGTTCCCACCGAAGAAGAGCTGAATCGAGGAAAAGAGGAGCCGACGCAGGTTGTCCGGGACGATACCCCGCCGCCGCGCAGCGTCGCGGCCAAGGCCGGGGATACCGAAGTGTTTGTGAGTTGGCTGGAGGTGCCGGGAGCCGTCTCCTACAACCTCTATTTCGGGACGGCGCCGCATCTGACGACGCAGAGCGCGACGAAGATCGAAGGCGTGACCAACCCCTATACTCACGCAGGCTTGACCAATGACGTCCCTTATTTCTACGCCGTAACGGCGTTGTTCGAAGACGGACGGGAAAGCTCCTTGTCCGAAGAAGTCACGGCGACGCCGGTGCTCATCGACATTACGGCGCCGCAGAATCCCTACGCCGTCATCAACCACGGCGCGTTCATGACCAATTCGCCGGAAGTGATGGTCACCATTTCGGCCAACGATATCGATACCGGCGTGGGAGCCTATTTCATCTCCGAGAGCCCCTTGACGCCGATGGCTGGCACGCCCGGTTGGGTCGAGGTGGAGCCGGCCGTGAAGTTCGGCGCGACGATCCCCTTCATCCTGTCTCCGAACGACGGCCAGAAAACGATTTACGTGTGGTTCAAGGACGTGGGCAACAACATTTCCACGCCCGCCAGCGCCACCATTCTCCTCAACACGTCCGGCTACGTGTGCGTCGCCAAGTGGGGAAAACCGGGGCGGGGCGCCTCGCTGCTCCACGGCGGCGAGTTCATGGCGCCGATGTACGGCCTGTGCGTCGATCAGCAGGGCTGTCTGTTCGTGGTCGACAACGGCAACAATCGCATTCAGAAATTCGACAACGCCGGGAATTTCATCATTCTCTGGGGCAATTTCGGATCGGCCAACGCCAATTTCCACAATCCGACCGGCATCGCCTGCGACGGAAACGGCGACGTCTGGGTGGTGGATACGAACAATCACCGCGTTCAAAAATTCGACGGCAAGTTGGGCGGCTACCTGATGAAGTTCGGCTCGCGCGGCAACGGCGAAGGCCAATTCAACGCCCCGTGGGGCATCGCGATCGATCGTGTGCGGGGATTCGTGTACGTCGTGGACAGCGCGAACTTCCGTGTGCAGAAATTCGACATGAGCGGCGAATTCGTCATGGCCTGGGGGAGTTTCGGGAGCGGAGACGGTCAATTCTATTTTCCTCGCGGCGTCGCCGTCGATCAGGAAGACGGATCGGTCTACGTCGTGGATATGGGAAATCATCGCATCCAGAAGTTCGATACCAGCACCAACGTGTTGCCGCAGTTGCTGACCAAATGGGGCGGCAGTCCCGAGGCCGGGCACGCCAGCAGCGCGCTGGCTCGGGAGGCCGGACAGCTTCGATCGCCGTGGGGCATCGCTGTCGACCACGTCGGGGACGTGTATGTGACGGATACCGGAAACCATCGCGTGGAGAAGTTCGATCGGGAAGGCAACTTCATCACGCAGTGGGGGGGGTTCGGCAACGGGGGCGGGCAGTTCAACTTCCCCTACGGGATCGCCGTGGACGCCAAAGGCAGCGTCTACGTCGTGGACAGCGGAAATACGAGGGTGCAGCAATTCATGCCGGCCGAGGAAGGGAGCGAACGGCTTCAGGAGGAAGCCGAGACGACCGACGAGATGGTTCAACGGCCGGAAGGCCGAGAGCCGTGACGCCGGTTGGTTGAGAAACCAAGGACATGGCGGCCGGCCGTCGTGATCGTGCAATCGAGCGGAACGGTTGACCGTTCGAAGGAGTCGTTATGCTGGACAAGGAACCGAGGCAAGGGTTGACCTTCGACGACGTGGTGCTGGTGCCGGCCAAGTCCCAGGTGTTGCCGAACGAGGTCGAGACCGGGACCTTCGTGTCTCGTCGCATCAAAATCAACATTCCTCTGGTCAGCGCCGCCATGGATACCGTGACCGAATCACGGTTGGCCATCGCGCTCGCCCGCGAGGGGGGAATCGGCGTGATCCATCGGGTGCTTTCCCCGTCCGATCAGGCGATGGAAATCGACAAGGTCAAGAAGTCCGAAAGCGGCATGATTCTCGACCCCGTGACGATTTCGCCGGATCAGACGATCCGTGACGCGCACAACCTCATGGCCAAGTATCGAATCTCCGGTATTCCCGTCACCAAGGGGCGCAAATTGGTCGGCATTCTTACCAATCGCGACCTGCGGTTCGAAAGCCGCATGGACCTGAAAGTGTCCCAGGTCATGAAACGGGAGAAACTGATTACGGCTCCGGAAGGCACCAGCTTGGAGAAGGCGCGGGAAATTCTTCATGAGCATCGCATCGAAAAACTCCCGGTGGTGAACGATCAATTCGAGATCAAGGGGCTCATCACGATCAAGGACATTGAAAAACGCATCAAGTATCCGAACGCCTGCAAGGACGAGCACGGCCGGTTGCGTGTGGGTGCGGCGGTCGGCGTCGGTCCCGACGTCGAGGAGCGGGTGACCTTGCTCAAGAAGGCCGGCGTGGACCTCATCGTGATCGACACGGCTCACGGTCACTCGAAAGCGGTCCTGGATACCGTGAAGATGCTCAAAAAACTGCACCCGGCTCTGGAACTTGTCGCCGGCAACATCGCGACGGCCGAAGCGGCGAAAGATCTGTTGAAGGCGGGCGTCGACGCGGTGAAGGTGGGTGTCGGACCCGGTTCCATTTGCACGACGCGCATCGTCTCCGGCGCGGGCATGCCCCAGTTGACGGCCATCGCGGATTGCGCCAAGGCGCTGCGAGGAAGCGGTGTACCGATCATCGCCGACGGGGGGATCAAGTTCTCAGGGGACATCACCAAGGCGCTGGCTGCCGGCGCGTCGGCGGTGATGCTCGGCGGGTTGTTCGCCGGGACGGAAGAGTCGCCGGGCGAAACCGTGCTTTATCAAGCGAGAACCTACAAAGTCTATCGCGGTATGGGGTCGATCGGCGCCATGGAGCGCGGCGGCGGAGATCGCTATGGACAGGCGGGGCGCTCGGCTCAGAAGTTGGTTCCCGAGGGAATCGAAGGGCGGGTGCCCTATAAAGGTCCGCTGGCCGCGGTGGTGTATCAATTGGTCGGCGGGCTCAAGTCGGGGATGGGCTATTGTGGATGCAGGACGATCGCCGATTTGCAGGAGCATGCCACGTTCATTCGTCAGACGGTCGCGGGCCTTCGCGAGAGCCACGTGCATGACGTCATTATCACCAAAGAGGCGCCGAATTACCGTATGGATTGGGAGTAGTTGCGGCACCTTCTATTTCATCCCTCGCCCCTGACCGTATCAAAATGGAACTCTGGCACGATAGAATCCTGGTCCTTGATTTCGGTTCGCAATACACCCAACTGATCGCCCGCCGGATCCGCGAAGCGCGGGTCTATTCCCAAATTCTCCCCTGCACGGCGCCGCCGGCCACGGTTTTGGCTTACCGGCCGCAGGGGATCGTGCTGTCGGGCGGCCCCTCCAGCGTCTATGAGAAAAACGCGCCGACCGTCGATAAAACGTTGCTCGATCAAGGCATTCCCATTCTGGGCATCTGTTACGGCATGCAGTTGATCACCCATCTGTCGGGTGGAGAGGTCGCCAAATCGGAGCGCCGAGAATACGGGCGGGCCGATCTGGTGATCGACGACGCGGGCGGCCTGTTCAAGGGCATCGGGAAAGACGGCTCCACGGTCGTGTGGATGTCGCACGGCGACCGAATCGAACGTCTGCCGCCCGGGTTTCGCGCCATCGCCCACACGGACAATTCGCCGATCGCGGCGATGAAGCGGGAGGATCCGAAACGGCGGATTTATTGTCTGCAATTTCATCCCGAAGTCGCTCATACATCGGAAGGAGCGGCGATCCTTCGCAATTTCGTCTTTGAAATTTGCGGCTGCAAACCGACCTGGACCATGCAGTCCTACGTCGAGACGGCCGTCCGGCAAATCCGAGAACGGGTCGGACGGGATCGGGTGATCTGCGCGCTGAGCGGCGGCGTGGATTCGTCGGTCGCCGCCGCGCTGACGCATCGAGCCGTCGGCGACCAGCTCACGTGCATCTTCGTGGACAACGGCGTGTTGCGGGCCGGCGAGCGTCGGCAGGTGGAGAAGACGTTCGCCTCGCAGATGCACCTCAACTTGCGCGTCATCGACGGCACAAAGCAGTTTTTGTCCGCTCTCAAAAACGTGACGGACCCGGAACGGAAGCGCAAGATCATCGGCCGGCAATTCATCAAACATTTCGAGGCGGAGTCCAAGAAACTGAAAGACGCGGCCTATCTCGTGCAGGGAACGCTCTATCCCGATGTGATCGAGAGCGTCAGTTTCAAAGGCCCGTCGGCGACGATCAAAACGCATCATAATGTCGGCGGACTGCCGGCGCGGATGCGCCTGAAGATCATCGAGCCGTTGCGGGAGCTTTTCAAAGACGAAGTGCGGGTGTTGGGGAAAGAATTGGGGTTGCCGGATGAGATTATTTGGCGGCAGCCGTTTCCGGGGCCCGGGCTGGCGATCCGTGTGTTGGGGGCGGTGACGCCGGAACGGTTGGCGATCCTTCGCGCGGCCGAAGCCGTCGTCGATCAGGAAATTCGCGAGGCCGGTCTCTATCGAGACATCTGGCAGGCGTTCGCGGTGTTGTTGCCCGTCCGAACGGTCGGCGTCATGGGCGACCGGCGGACCTACGAGCACGTCATCGCGATTCGGGCCGTCACGAGTGTGGACGGCATGACCGCCGACTGGGCGAAGATTCCCGATGAGGTGCTGGGCCGGATGTCGAATCGGATCATCAACGAAGTCAAAGGGGTCAACCGGGTGGTCTACGACGTCAGCTCGAAGCCGCCCGCTACGATCGAATGGGAGTAGGACTGCTTCCAAAGCTTGAGAGGAGAAGACGGAGCGGATGGAAGTCAGGCTGCAAAAACTCATCGCCGGGACAGGGCTCGCGTCCCGCCGCAAGGCGGAGCAATTGATCGCGGCGGGACGGGTCACCGTCAACGGGAAGATCGTGACGGAGCTGGGGACGAAGGTCGATCCTTCGCGCGACCACGTCAAGGTGGATGGAAAACATCTCCGCGCCGTCCAGCCGTTCGTCTATCTCATGTTGAACAAGCCGAAACACGTCATGTCCACTCTGGACGACCCCGGGGGCAGACCGACCGTGAAGGACTTGCTTCGCGGAGTGTCGGTCCGTGTCTTTCCGGTCGGCCGTCTCGATTTTGACAGCGAAGGCCTCATGTTGTTGACGAACCACGGGGCGTTGGCCCAGGCCCTGCTCCATCCTCGTTACGGGGTGGCGAAGACGTACCTTATTAAAGTGAAAGGCGTGCTGACCGACGATGAAATCCGGCAATTGGAGAACGGGGTGCGGCTCGATGACGGCATGACCGCGCCGGCCCAGGTGAAAAAAGTCGGGAAGGCGGAGCAGAATTCCTGGCTGGAGATCACGATTCGCGAGGGACGTAAGCATCAAGTCAAACGGATGTTGGAAGCGGTCGGTCATCCCGTCATTCGACTGACCAGGGTGAAAATGGGGCCGTTGTCGTTGGGACGGTTGGAGTCGGGAGCGTTTCGGTTTTTGACCGATCGGGAAGCCAACGCGCTGCGGGCGTTGGTCGAGGAACGTGTCGAGATGGTTGAAAGAGGGGGAGCGCCCGTTCGTCCGAAACGCCCTGTTCGACGAGAGGGCTGGGCCCGTTCGAAGAAAACGAAAGTGGCATAACGATGAAGCTGCGGACACATCGATGCGGGGAGCTGACGAGGAAACAGGTCGGGCAGTCGGTGGTGTTGAACGGGTGGATCCAACGGCGGAGGGATCACGGCGCCGTGATGTTCATCGATTTGCGCGATCGGACCGGTATCACTCAGGTCGTGTTCAATGCCGAGCATAATGCCGCCGTGCATAAAGCCGCCCATGCGTTGCGGAGCGAGTGCGTCGTGTCGATTGCCGGCCGGGTCATGGCTCGCCCGGAAGAGTCCAAGAATCCCAATCTATCCACCGGCGAAATCGAAGTGTTCGCGGACGAAGTGGAGATTCTGAACGAAGCCGATACGCCGCCGTTTCTCATCGAGGACGAGGCCGAGGTGACGGAGGCCGTTCGCCTCAAATATCGGTATCTCGATCTGCGCCGTCCGAAGATGCAACGGTTGCTGGCCTTGCGGCACGCCGTCGCGCAGGCCGCCCGAGGATTTCTCAACGCCAACGGGTTTCTCGAGGTCGAAACGCCTATCTTGACCAAGAGCACGCCGGAAGGGGCGCGGGACTATTTGGTGCCGAGCCGGGTCAATCCTGGTCAGTTTTTTGCCTTGCCCCAGTCGCCGCAGCTTTTTAAACAAATTCTGATGGTCGGCGGCGTCGATCGGTACTATCAAATCGCCCGCTGTTTTCGGGATGAAGATCTCCGCAACGACCGGCAACCGGAGTTCACTCAGATCGATCTCGAACTGTCGTTCGTCGATCGCGAACAGGTGATGGACCTGATGGAGCGGATGATCGTGACGATGTTCCGCGAAGCGGGCGGCGTGCAATTGCCGACGCCGTTCCCTCGTCTGACCTATGCCGAGGCGGTGGGACGCTACGGCTCCGACAAGCCCGATCTGCGTTTTGACATGCCGCTTTACGATCTGACGACGTTCGGCGCGGAGAGCCGATTCAAAGTTTTTCAAGAGGCGGCGGCGAAGGGGGGCATCGTCAAGGCGCTGATCGTCAAGGGCGGCGCGGCTCTGTCTCGGACGAGGATCGACGCCTTGGGAGAAACCGCCAAGGGTTTCGGCGCCAAGGGATTGGCCTGGCTCAAGGTGACGGGAGAGGGCCAGTTGGAATCGGTCATCGCCAAATTTCTCGACGCGGCGGCGTTCAGAGCCGCCTTGCCGGAAGCCCAGGCGGGAGATTTGGTCCTGTTCGGCGCGGACAAGCCGGTCGTCGTACATGACGTGCTGGGCCGGATCAGATTGCTGCTGGGAGAAGAATTGCAGTTGATCGACAAGACGTCGTGGAAGCCGCTTTGGGTCACCGAGTTTCCCCTACTCGATTATTCGCCGGAAGAAAAACGGTACGTGTTCATGCACAATCCCTTCGCCGCGCCGATGGACGAAGACCTGGCCTTTCTGGATTCCGACCCTCTGAAAGTCAGGGCGAAGGCCTACGACATGGTGCTCAACGGGAACGAAATCGGCGGCGGCAGCATCCGCAACCATCGGAGCGAGGTCCAGCTCAAAATTCTTGATCTGCTCGGCATCGGCAAGGAGCAGGCTCAGGCCAAGTTCGGGTTCCTGCTGGAAGCGCTGGATTTCGGCGCGCCGCCCCACGGAGGGATCGCGTTCGGCCTCGATCGGTTGGTCATGTTGCTCGGCGGCGCCGAGTCCATCCGCGACGTGATTGCGTTTCCCAAAACACAGCGCGCGCAATGTCCGCTGACCGACGCGCCGTCGGCGGTAAGCCCCGATCAGTTGAAAGAACTGCGCATCAAGCTGGATTTGGTCGAGTAGTCTTCATGGCCGGCAATACGTTCGGCAGGCTCTTCACGGTCACTTCCTTCGGCGAAAGCCATGGGCCCGCGATCGGCTGCGTGGTGGACGGATGTCCGCCCGGGTTGGAACTGTCCGCTGCGGATGTTCAGCGTGATCTCGACCGGCGGAAACCCGGCACCTCGCGCCACGTCACGCAACGGCAGGAATCGGATACGGTTGAAATCCTCTCCGGCGTTTTCGAGGGAAAGACGACCGGCACGCCGATCGCGCTGCTGATCCGCAACGAAGACCAGCGGAGTCGAGACTACGGCAATCTGATCGATACCTTCCGGCCCGGACACGCCGATTACACCTATTGGCAGAAGTATGGGATTCGGGATCACCGTGGCGGAGGCCGGGCCTCGGCGCGGGAAACCGCCGTGCGAGTGGCCGCGGGCGCCATCGCCAGAAAATGGCTCTCCGAGAAACACGGCATTCTGATTCGCGGCCATTTGACCCAGCTTGGGCCGATCGAAATTCCGTTTCAGGGATGGGACATCGTGGACGGCAATCCGTTCTTCGCTGCCAATGCCGAGATGGTCTCGATGCTCGAATCGTTCATGGACGAGTTGCGGAAGTCCGGCGATTCGGTCGGGGCGAAGATCAGGGTGGTGGCCGAGCACGTGCCGGTCGGGTGGGGGGCGCCGGTCTATGCGAAGCTGGATGCCGACTTGGCCGGGGCCATGATGAGCATCAACGCGGTGAAGGGGGTCGAAATCGGAGCTGGGTTTGCATCGGTGGCGCAGCGCGGGTCCGAACACGGTGACGAACTGACGCCCGACGGTTTTGTCACGAATCATGCCGGCGGCATTCTCGGCGGAATTTCAACGGGGCAGGACATCATCGTCACGATCGGACTCAAGCCGACATCAAGTATCCGCATTCCCCGCCGCTCGATCGACAAGCAGGGCAAGCCGGTGACGGTCGAAACGCAGGGCCGCCATGATCCCTGCGTCGGCATCCGTGCCACGCCGATCGCGGAGGCCATGATGGCGTTGGTGCTGATCGATCACGCGCTGTTGCACCGCGCGCAAAATGCCGACGTGAGCACGAAGACGCCGAAAATCCCCGGAGCCGTGAGGCGGAATCCTTCTTCCACCGGCGGGGTGCAGGGCTAGTTCCGGTCCGTCTCCCGTCTCCGAACCCTCCGAGGCTCAACGGCAAGAACGTCACAACGGCGATGGAAAGCGAGGGCCGGTGATCGAAATCTATACCGATGGCGCCTGTAGCGGGAATCCCGGTCCGGGAGGTTGGGGCGTCTTGCTGCGGGCCGGCAACATCGAGCAAGAATTAAGCGGCGGGGAGCCGGCCACGACGAACAATCGCATGGAGTTGCTCGCGGTGATCGAGGCGTTGCAGGCGGTGACCAAGCCGGTCAAGGCGCGGGTGTACACGGATTCGCGGTATGTCCAGAAGGGCATCAGCGAGTGGATTCACGAGTGGAAACGGCGAGGCTGGAAAACGGCCGACAAGAAACCGGTCAAAAACGAAGACCTGTGGCGGCGGTTGGATTCCTTAGTGTCAGGACGTGAGATCGAGTGGCGGTGGATCAAAGGGCATAACGGTCATCGAGAGAACGAGCGGGCCGATGCGCTGGCTCGCGCCGGGTTGGAACGGGCAAGACGGGAAGGAAAGTCGGTCGCCAACGTGCTTCCTGTGTCGGGCAAGCGTCAGGAAGCCGGTGCGAGTGCGGCGCACGGCTCCATTCTGGATATTCGCCATGCGAGGGTCTATCGCGGCGACGTTCTTGTCTTCACCGATTTGTCTTTTGTCCTGCGTGAAGGAGAACACGCCGTCGTGCTGGGGCCCAACGGGGCGGGAAAGTCCACCTTGCTCAAACTGTTGGCCGGCGAGGTCCATCCGGTGCCGTTGCCGGAGACGTCGGTCCGCTTGTTCGGCGACGATCGCCCCAATGTGTGGGACGTGCGGAAGCGGTTAGGCATAGTTTCTCATGATCTGCAGCGAGACTACTTGACCTGTGCCAAGGGGCTCGACGTGGTTCTGTCAGGATTTTATGCCAGCAACGACACCTATGATCATCAACGGTTCAGCGACGTGCAGGCGGCGCGGGCACGGGACGTGATGGATGAGTTGGGGCTCGCCTTACTCGCCGACCGGCGATTCGGTCACCTCTCGGCCGGCGAACAACGGCGGTTCCTGTTAGGAAGGGCGTTGGTCCATGATCCACCCGTGTTGGTGTTTGATGAGCCGACAAGCGGCCTGGATCTCAAGGCCTGTTTTCAGTATCTGGATCTGTTGCGTGGGCAGATACGAAAGGGCAAGACGGTGCTGTTGGTGACCCACCACCTCCACGAGATTCCGCCGGAAATCGATCGGGTCGTGTTGCTCAAAGAGGGGACGATCATCGCCGACGGAGCCAAGTCCGATCTGCTGACCGATCGACAAATCAGCGATCTCTTTGACTACCCGGTCAAACTTATCCAAGCCGACGGGTGGTATCAAGCCCTGCCTGGGTGATCGGGTGCCTTCTTCGATCCTTCTGCGATCAGGCTCATGTCGTGCTGATCTGAGACGCCGGCGCGTTCGCGAAAGGCATGTGCTGTGTCCCGTCCGCCACCCCACCCCTATGCTTGACGATCAGTCCGATTCCTTCTCCATCGATTGAATGAACTTGTCGGCTTCGGCAATGGAACGATTCATGTCTTTGACGAGCTGATCGACGTGCGCATCGACTTTGACGAGTTCGCCCTTGATGGCGGCCAGGGCGCGGGCGTTGAGGTTGTGCTTTAAGTAGAGGACTTGGTCACGCAGCGGCCTGAGAACCGGTTCAATCCGCTGTTCGGCCCGTTTCATCGCCGCGAGCATGTCCTTGTAGCGATTCTTGGTTTGGACGAGTTTGGCTTGGCTCTTCCGGCGCAGGTCGGCGCTTGAATACCGGTCGAGTTCTTGCTCCCACTCCGAGAAGAGGGCGTCGGCCACGCTTTCGACATCCTCGATTCGCTTCCGGACCGCCCTGGCGCTGTCTTCGCTTGTCTCCAGTTCACCGCTCAACTTCTTATAAGTGGCCTCCAGATCCCCGCCTTCATAGGACACCACGCGTCCGAATTGATCCAATGCGCTTTGAATGTCTTTCTTCGCCTCTTCCTGGGCATCCCGCGCTGATTTGACTCGGCTGTTGAGAATGTCGCGTTTCGCGTACCCCATCTTTTCCATGGTTGCGAGGTAGGCTTTGTCGCAAGCAGAAAAACTAAATGTCATAAGGAGCAACAGGACCGACAGCACCGCGTTCGACATGATCACCTCTGTACGGTAAATAAAAGCGGCAAACGCCTCTGCGGTGTTCCGCAACGACGCCTGTCGGCTCCGCATCATAACCGAAGGAATTCGGCGGGGAAAGATCCGTAAGCCGTACGGAAGGTGCATCGGAAAGAAGTGCCCGCCGTGTGGCGGGCACTTCTGGGTGCTGCGAGGCTACTTCGCGGTGCCGGGTCCGGCGAACTGCCCGGCAATCTCTTGGAGATCCTTGGGATAGAGAACGATCTCAATCCGGCGGTTGGATGACCGTCCCTCCTCAGTGTCGTTCGAGTCGATCGGGCGGGTGTCGGCGTATCCGACGGCGGAGAGGGAGTGTCTGTTTACGCCGCATTGGTCGATGAGATAGCGCACCACGGTGGTCGCGCGAGCGGTCGAAAGCTCCCAATTCGTTTGATACCGGCTCTGGAGTTTGGCGCTGATCGGCACGTTGTCGGTGTGGCCCTCGATACGGATCTGTTTGTCTTCGACCGCCTTCAAAATATCCCCGACTTGCTTGAGCACTTTGATGCCGTCCGGTTTGATCTGAGCCTGCCCCGAATCGAAAAGTACGCGATCGACCATGTTGATGGTCAGTTTGTCACGGACCTGCTGAATAGTGATATTCCCCTTCAAGATTTCATCTTGAAGCGACTTCGCCAGTGCTTCCTGAGTTCTCGTCAGTCGCTGGATTTCTTCCTCCTTGGCAAGGCGCTCCTTCTCCAAGCGGGCCTTCTCGGCTGCCTCCGCTTCGGCGCGCTGCCGTTCCTGATCCAGACTGGCGGTCAGTTGAGCCTGCTCCCGGCTCAGCCGATCTCGTTCCGCTGCGTTGCGGGCCGCTTCGGCTTCCATCGCGGCGGCTCTGTGCTTGAGTCCGTCGATTTCACTCTGCGCGGACGCGCGATCATCGGTGTGTCTTCGTTCAAGATCGGCGATCTGCCCTCGGATGGCGGTAAGTTCGTCGTGCAACCGGATTTTTTCTTTTTCCAGGCCGTCAAGTTGTGCTTGCAGCGCGGCGGATCGTGACGACAGGGCATCTCGTTCTTGGGCTAAAGATTCCGCTTGCTTCTCGACCGTTTTTCTCTTTGTCGTTTCCTGGTCGAAGTTCGCCTGAAGATCGGCCAGTTGTTTCTTTGTGGCTTCAAGCTCGGCAATGGTGTTGGTGTGAGTTTCCATGCTGACGCATCCGAGGGCCACTGTCACCCATAACGAAAGAAAAGCGACAAGGCCGCGAGAAGGGCGGCGAGCGGGACGAGACATGACGGATTCCTCCTTGGCTTGGGTCGATACGACAAGATAGAAGACCGTGCCGAGAGACGCAAACGCAATGCCGACGCTGTTCCTGTGCCCGCTCACGAGAAATCCAAGCGTTCTCAGCAATTTGACGAAGTAGTTTGTCCGGTCAAGCCGAGTGTGTGTAGCAGATCACCTACAGCAATAACAGGCGCAAGCGCCGGCCCAGGTCGGCCGGGGATATCGAGGTTCGAGGTGATGCGGGAGTGAATGATGGAGGGACTACAGGGAAAAGATCTTCAGCCGTGAGCTTCGGTGTCTGATTTTGCCGGGGTCTCACCACGGTAGAAGCGAATTCGGATTGGCTCCGTCGTCGCCAACCAGCCGCACCGAATGTGTCGCTCGATGTACGAGAGGAACGCCTCGATTTTCTCCGAAGTGTCGACAAGCTCCACGATGACGGGTAAGTCTTCGGACAGTCGCTCGATTTTGAACGTGTGGATGACACGGCTGTTGGCTCCGAATCCCATTAATCCCCGCAGGACCGTCGCCCCGGCCAAACCGTTCGCCTTCGCTTGCGTGACGATCCATTCATACAACGGTTGCTTGTCGTATCGGTCTGCTTCGCCGATGAAGATGCGCAGCAGCACGCCGTCCGTGGGGAGCATGGTCACCTCCAAATCTGATAGGCCAGGATATAGCCGATCCAGACTCCTCCGATGCCGAGCACTACTTGGGCGCCCACGTTGAGCAGGGCCAGCGCCCATTCACCGTCGCGCAGGAGATTCATCGTTTCATTGCCGAAGGTCGAAAAGGTGGTAAACCCTCCCAGGATGCCCACGATCAGGAACGCTCTTGCATCGGGAGAGAAGAGCCCCCGGCCTTCGGCAAGCTCGAAGAAAAACCCGATGAGCACACAGCCGATCACGTTGACCGCCAACGTGCCGTACGGAAACGCAATGCTCTGGCTGGCCGTCTGCACGGCTCCGCTGATCAGGTATCGCAGGATCGAGCCAACAAATCCGCCCGTGCCTATCAACAAGAGTTTGATCATCGGGCGGAGGAGAATCGTCCGAACATGTTTGGACCGCTCATCCGTGAGCGGCGATAGCCGTGCAAGGTCGCAATCCCTCCGCTAATTATGGTCGGCAAGGACTCCATGCCGGCCGCTTGCATTGTCACATTGATGGAGAACGTATCAACTTTCATTGAAGGTACAGCAGCATGATAGTCAAGTCCGGCCGAAATTGGAATCGACGGGGCCATGCGTTGCATGTTATTCGAGCAATCTGATCAAACCAGCCGAAGAGCGCCTGATGAAGTTGAAGAACGGCATTGGACCAAGGCGCGACTATGTATTCCGGCTGATACCGGACACGTGAACGCGGATTGTCGGTGTGGGCTTCAGCGAATCGACGGAATCGGCTCTGGAGCGGCCCGTCTATCGAACGGCCGTAGATCAGAGTGGTGCTACGTCCACGACGTCGGTAATGATGGTGTGATAGCCGCTGGCGCCAGCCGGTTGCGGCCGGACGATCTCGGCGATCTGCAATTGTCCTTTGGTGTCCCATGCCCGCACGACGGTCTGGTATTTGCCGGGTTTGGTCGGTCTCCAGATGTAGTTCCAGATCACCCATGAGTAGGGTGACATCGGCGGCTCAAGGTCGCAGTTATTCCAGGTCTTGCCGGCGTCAAAGCTCACCTCGACCTTGCTGATTGAGTTCGGCCCGCCGAACGCGATACCGCGCAACTTGTGCTCCGGTCCGCGAAGCGATTGGTAATGTCCGGGCGAGTCGATGCGCGAGAATATCTTGATGGTCCCGTCATCCGTCCAACCCTTACGCTGCCAATATCCTTTATAGTCTCCGGGATAAACTTCGATCTCGACGATCCATTTGACATTCTTGATGCCGTAGAGCCCCGGCACGATCAGGCGAAGCGGGAAACCGTGTTCTTTGGGCAGTTTCTCGCCGTTCATCAGATAGGCCAGCATTACGTCGTCCTGCATGGCTCGCGAAAACGGAATGCTGTCGTCGTAGCCGTCGATGCCGCGAAAGACCACGTCGCGCGCCGTTTCTTCGTCCACGCCGGCGTCTTGGAGCAGCCGCTTGAGCGAGATGCCGCGCCACGTTGCATTGCCCAGACTGTCGCCGCCGGGCAAGGTGTCGATGCACATCAGCGTGGAAACTTGGTCGTAAGAGTCTCGATTTAGTATGTCGCGCCAGCCCAGGGACAGCGGCGTTTTGACCTCGCCTTTCACGTGCAATCGCCACTGCTCGATGTTGACCTCGCGCGACAGGGATACGGCGGAGTCGGCGTAGTTCACGACGTAAAATTTGGAGTTCGGGGTGAAGTACGTGGTGTCACGCGGGGGTACGGCGAACATCCGTCCGAAGATGTTGCCGACCGCATCGCAGCCGCCGGTGAAGCTTGCGATGGCGCCCAGCCCGATGGTCTTGAGAAAAGACCGCCGTTTTAGCCAGAGCCAGGGATCTTGCCGAGGAGCATTCGACATAGTTGATCAGTATACACGGAAGTGGACTGGCAATTGAAAGACGATCCTTTGCTTATAAAGGGCGGACCGACATCTTGCCGCATGCGAGAGCGTCAAGGCCATGTCAGTGCACAAACCGTCGGCACTCCTCCGGCAGGAGAATCATC
>JANDJG010000038.1 GCA_024331085.1 Nitrospira sp.
CGCCGCTGAGAAAAGGTGAGCCAGTACGCGACCGGAAGTCCGATCAAAAGGAGAATCATCGCCGTCGTCCCGGCAAGCCGCAAGGTGGTCTCTACGGTTATCCAGTTCATAAGTGTTTGCGCTTTCTTCCCCGCTCATCCTTACCGTGAATCGGATGATGCCTTGCCATGACCGTATGTTTTTCCCCTTCAGGGCGAGGCTGTCTTCCCGTCCACTCGCTCATCGAGCACTGGCGTCCTCTCCCGGCAAGACGAATCCGTACCGTTTCATGATGGCTCTCATGGCCGGAGTCTGGAGGTGCTCAAGAAATTTCCTTGCGTGTTCCTGATTTTTCGACGCCTTGACGATCGCGGCTCCTTGATCGATGGCCGGATGGGCTTCCTCGGGGATGAGCCAGTATCGCCCAAGCGATTGCACGGTCGGAGCCAGCGCCAGGGACAGCGCGATGATCCCGATATCGACATTCCCGGATTGGACGAATTGAGCCGTTTGCGAGATGTTTTCTCCCAAGACGAATTTGTCTGTTACGCGGTCGTAGACTTTGTAGTATTCCATGGCCGAGACGGCCGCCCGTCCATAGGGCGCATGTTTGGGATTGCCGATGGCGATTTTTTTGATCGCCGGGTCGAGCACAATTTCCATGCCGCTCTCCACTTTGATTGATGATTCTTTGAGCACCCAAAGCACGATCCGCCCCCTTGCATATTGATAAAGGGAGCCCGGCACGGCCAGTCCTTCATCGATCAGTTTTTTCGGATAGGCGATGTCGGCTGAAAAATACAGATCAAACGGAGCGCCATTTTGGATTTGCGAATAGAAATTGCCGGATGATCCGAACACGAGCCGCACATGCTCTCCGGTCGTCCGCTCATAGTCGGCCACGATCTCCCTGAACGCGAAATTCAAATCCGCCGCTGCGGCGATCGTGAGATCTTCGGCGCTCGCGATGTTCGCGCCGGTTGTGGTGAATAGACAAAATATGAGAACAAGAATGAACCGTGTCATGAGCCGCCTTTCTATATTCTGATTCTTATCTGTACATAGAAATAATCCGAATCGACGTTTCCACCGGCAGGCATTTGGGAGAGGATGGTAGGATGGTCAAAGTATGAGCCCTTGAACCAATGGACGTACCCGGCATCGAAGTCCAGGTTGGAAGTGACCATCCATTGCGCGCGCAGTTCCACGTCATGGCCTAGCGAAGTGCCGGCATTTCCGGTGGTGTCCCGCAAGCCGGTATTGCCGAAGGAATCCCTGCTCTGCGCGAGGTGCCAGACACGATGCTTCACTTGCAGGATCACGTTCGGAGTGGGAGTGACGATCAGTCTCCAGCCGGGTGAATTGAGATTGGTTCTGGAGTGAGGGCCCCAGATACCGGTCGGGCCCAACTCAAACCGTCGAGCGCCGAACAGCGTGTCGAACCCTTCGCTTTGACTATCACCGGGTTCCCGGTCCCCGCTGGCATAGTCGTAGTGGAAGACCAATCGTGGCGTCCACGGAAGCTTGAAGGTATAGCCGAGATCCAGGTGCTGAAAGTGGGCAAAATGATCGGTGACGCCGCGTGTGCCGGTCTGCCAGGTCGTCTCTATTTCATAATCCAGTTCTCCCGGCTTGGGATCCTTGTACAGGCGTCCTCCGGCGGTCGTGTAGGTTCGGTGAGCGGTTCCGTTCGGGACTCGTTGATCGTTCAGGCCGAGATAATAGGCGTCCATCTGAAACCAAGGAAAATGTCGGCTCTCCAGATAGGTGCCCCAAAAGAGGAAGTTGTGGTATTGCTGATCGAGCCGCACGTCGTCCCGCACGACAGGCTGCGTCGCAAACGCTCGGATTCTCCACGTTCCTTCTTGGGCGAGGTGCCAGTGAAATCCATCGAACGCATTGGTGGTGTTGCGGAAGTCATTGCGCGCAATCAGGCGGCGCCGGCCGAAATCCATGGTCATTCGGCCGAAGTGCGCATCGGTACGGAGTCCGGTTCCGAAGACGTTTTTCACGGTTAATGATCCCATCAACTGCAAGATATCGAATTCATTGACCGTCGTCGTATCGCGGAAATCTCCGCGATCCCCATCGAGATAGGAACGCGAGTCCTGTCCCTCAAATAAAAACTTTAAAGGGCCGTCGCCCCCCAAGCCGATGCGCACGCGGGATCGCATGGCGATCTGCGCGTCCGTCCGGCCGTTGCCGATCGCTTGGTTGGCCCGCCACGGATGATCGTACGACTCGAAACGGGTGCGGTTTTCCATCGCGAGGTCCAGCCAGTCCGGCAGATGCAGCAAGCTCCGTTCGTAATGGATCCAGTCGATATCTCTTCGTTGGTTGAGCACCGCATCGGCCGGTTCAATCCAATTTTTCCCGGTTCGATCCGTCGCCTTGTAAAACTCCTCGTCTGTGATCACGTGCTTATCACGCATGAGTTTGAGGACCGGATCTTCTTTGCTTTCAAACATCCGTTTCCCGTCCTTCTGTATCATTGCTTCACGCTCGGCGGCCGTTCCTATCGTGGCTCCCCAAAAAAGGAGCGGGAGGGTGAACAGGGCCCACCGCAATGGTCGAGTCGGCATGAATTCTCCTCCTGCATCCTCCAGGTTGTCGTCAGAGTGTCTGTATAGATGATGAGAAACTAAGCGGCCCGAAGCGCATGAATTTTTCCGGTCTCGCTGGTATCGTATCCCCCTAGCGCATCGATTTCGTTGCGAAAGGCCTTGGTGGTTAAGGTGTCGAACAGATGGTTCAAGGCCGGATGAGACTTCACATAGGGCTTCGGTACGACCAGGTCATAGCGGGTTGTCTGGAGGGGAATGAAGTCGAGTCCGAACTGCCGAGCGGCGGAGCGGACGCCGATTCCTCCGTCAGCCTGATGGGTCGCAACAGCCCGCGCCACGTCAAAATGTGATCTCGCGATATGGTCGTAGCCGCGAATCATGGCCGGCGCGATCCCCGCCGCACGCAATCCTTGATCAAGCAGGAGGCGGGCGCCGGATCCTTCTTCGCGATTGATCAGCGTGACGGGGGAGTCGGCCAGATCGGCGATGGTGCGGATGGATTTAGGATTGCCCGGACGAACCAAGAGCCCTTCTTCCCACGTGGCGAAGGTGATCACGTCATAACCGGACCCTTTGAGCCAACGACGCAAGAATGGAAGATTGGATTCGCCGGTCGCCGGATCGTAGAGATGAATGCCCGCCACGTGGACTTCGCGGCGCTCCAAGGCTTGAAGCGCCGCTCTGCTTCCCATCGTCCATCCGACGACGGATGCGGAGTCTTTCTGGCGCCGGAGATATTCGCCGGCCAGAAAAATGGCCGGATCGCAGCCCGCGACCCAAATTTCTTGTTCGATGGCATGCCGATCTCGCGCCAATGTGACGCGGACCGATGCGCCTGATGAAGGGGATGTCAGGTACCCGTCGGCCGAAATCGTATAGGGAAAAAGTTCGCCCACATCCTGAACGGGTCGCACGACGATCCGCTTGCCCACCATCGACACCTTGACACGAGTTGGTGTCCGTTGCGTGCCGTCCACTGGCAGGTGCCCCACCAGCACCCCTTCGATCATCTCCTCCGCTGGAACCAGGGAAAATAAATCCTCGACCCGGCAGCCCAGCACCGACGACAATTGAAGCGCCACACCGGTGGCCGGCAGGTACTGATTAGATTCGATCGCTGAGATGGCTTGCCTGGTGATTCCGGCTCGGGCGGCCAATTCAGATTGGGATAATCCCTTCCGCAAACGGAAGGACTTTAAATGATTTGCAACAGGGAGCGGAGAATCAGTCGCTTGATCGATGTGTCGCATGGTCCACGTATGTAGCAAGTAAACATGTCATTTGTCAAGTATACTGGCATTCGTTTTTATGCTTCGCCAGTGATCGGTCGAATCGGAATCTTTTGGCGCGAAACCGGATGTCGGAGAGAAAATCCCTATACGACCCTCGCCGATGGCAGATTGCAGCAAGGATGAGGCACCCCTTGAGCTGGCCGGCGGTTCGTTATTGAGGGGTGTTAAGAGAACGTCTCAGCAAGACGAGGAAGTGACCGGCCTGACGGAAACGGCGGCGTGATGTAAAGGCACGAGGAAGCGTCTGCCACGGCAAGCGCGAGAAGAGGCGGAGGTGTTGAGACGGCGCTTCAAGCCGACGAGTCGTATCCCTGTGGGTTCATTTGCTGCCAGCGCCAGACATCGGCGCACATGTCGGCGAGGGACCGTTCGGCTTTCCATCCGAGCAGAGCGGCCGCTCTGGCTGGATCGGCGTAACAGATTGCTACGTCACCGGGACGACGCGGAGCGATGCGATAGGGGATGGATCGCCCGCTGGCTGCCTCGAAGGCGCGCACGATCTCCAACACACTGTATCCCTTGCCGGTTCCCAGGTTGACCGTGAGACATTGTGTCCGATCCGCCCATCGTTCGAGCGCCTCCAATGCCTTGAGGTGGCCGATCGCCAGATCCACGACGTGGATGTAGTCTCGGATGCCCGTACCGTCTGGAGTAGGATAGTCATTGCCGAACACGTTGAGGTGGGGACGACGGCCGATGGCAACCTGTGCGACGAAGGGCATCAGGTTGTTCGGGATGCCGCGGGGATCTTCGCCGATCAAGCCGCTGTCATGGGCGCCGACCGGGTTAAAATAACGGAGAATCGCGATGCGCCAAGCTCCATCCCCCCGCTGAAGGTCCCGCAGCATGTGTTCGATGGTGAGTTTGGTCTGGCCGTAGGGATTGGTGGCGGAGAGGGTATGATCCTCCGTCAGCGGCAATCGCTGAGGATCGCCGTATACGGTTGCAGAGGAACTGAACACCAACGTTTTGACACCGACCGTGTTCATCGCTTCCAGCAGACGAAGCGAGCCCGCGACGTTGTTGTCGTAGTAGGCGAGCGGCCGCTCGACCGATTCACCCACCGCCTTGAGCCCGGCGAAGTGAATCACCGCATGGGCGCCGCTCTCGCGCAGGGCCGTCACCAGGGCCGCTTGATCTCGGACATCGCCGTGGATCGAACGCAACGACTTTCCCGTGATCCGCCGCACGCGCTGCAACGCTTCCGGCCGGCTGTTGCTGAAGTTGTCGAATACCGTGACGTCATAGCCGGCCCGGAGCAGTTCGACACAGGTGTGGGAGCCGATATAGCCGGCGCCGCCTGTGACCAAAATCATCATTGTCTTCTTAGTAGGGTGAGGAGTCGCAGTCGATCTTTGCCGCTCAGGGTAGCAGATTCATCACGAGCGTCAAGGAAAGGAACAGAGACGCCCTGTATGCTACCACCCATTGAGAAACCCGCTTTGCCGCCAGGCCTCATACACCACGACCGCCACGGCATTGGCCAGATTCAGGCTGCGGCTCTCCGGGAGCATCGGCAGGCGTACACGCTGTTCTTCTGGAAACGATTCGAGCAACCTGGCCGGCAACCCGCGCGTTTCTGGGCCGAACAGAAAGACATCTCCTTCGGCATAGAAGATTTGGTCGTAACGTTGCCTCCCTTTTGTCGAGAGGGCGAATATGCGGCGATCCTTGAAACGGTCCGCACATTCGGCCCAAGTGCCGTGGACGGTGAGGGCGGCGAATTCATGGTAGTCCAATCCGGCTCGCACCAACTGTTTGTGTTCAAGAGAAAATCCCAGCGGCTTCACCAAATGCAGCCTCGCGCCGGTATTGGCGCACAGCCGAATGATGTTGCCGGTGTTGGGCGGGATCTCGGGTTGATAGAGAATGATGTCGAACACGGTCGGGACTGCAATTGTTCGTTTTGAGCAACGTTCGGCACTATACCATGAAAGGCGGGAAAGCCGGGCGTCGTCCGATCGTTCTCTGTGGATCGTGAAAATCGTCTGGCCGGCGTGCGACAGGGTTCTCCGTCGAGGTTCATTTCGCCCCGTTCTGCTTCTTGGTATAGTAAATTCCAAACGAGCTCCCGGTGAGTGAAGAATCGGTTTGTTTCCGAAAGGAGATGATGAGAAACGGAAAATCGCACTTGTGCCGGACAGTCGGCGGGGGAATCCTCCTGCTCACGTTGATTGCCGCGCGGGTGTTGGCGCAGGACTTCATCGGATCGTCGGAAGAGCGGACGGCTCGAGATGCCAAAGCAGCTTGGGATAGCGGGGCGGTGCTCTCCGCGCTCGAATTGCTAGACCAAGGTATTGACGCGAATCCTCGCTCGCTTGTGCTCCATAAGCTGCGGGGCGACATTCTTGCCGCCTTTCGAGGCCCCCAAGAAGCGGTTCACGAGTATGACGTCGTGCTGGCCGAGGATCCCGCCTCACTCTCGACTCGCTGGGCCAAGTGGAGCGTCCTCGTGTGGTGGGGACGGGCTGAAGAGGCGATCGAGGAATTGCGCCATATCGCTCGGATCGACGGCCGAAATCCGCTAGCGCATCTGAGGCTGGCACAGGAACTGCGGAAGGTCGATCGGTTGGAAGAGTCGATCGAGTCCTATCGAGTGGCGGTGGAGCTTGCGCCGGAATTGTCGGATTGGCGATTGGCCTTGGCGCGGGCGCGCTTCGACGTGTTGGATTATTCAGGCGCGGAAGCCGAGCTTCGTTTCGTGCTGGAACGGGCGCCGTCCGGCTCCCTCTTGGAATTGACCGCTCGGAATCAGTTGGCTCAGCTCTATGAATCGATGGATCGCGGCCGGCGATTCACCCCCGTGCTGACCCCTGGGGCGACGGCCGAGCAATTGAAAGAGTGGGCCGCCATTCGGGCGGACGCCTGGAAACTGTTTGTGGCGGGCCGTTATCGGGAAGTGGAGCCCATCTATCGGAAGATGCTCACCCTCAATCCTCGTGATGCTCTGGCGGCGCATCAGTTGGGGATCACGCTCATGCAGCTCGGACGATGTGAAGAGGCGCTCGCCGTATTCGGAAATTTGTTCAGCCTCGATCTCAGTGAGGAGGACTATGCCGATGC
Organism: Nitrospira sp.; assembly: GCA_024331085.1. Taxonomy (GTDB): domain Bacteria; phylum Nitrospirota; class Nitrospiria; order Nitrospirales; family Nitrospiraceae; genus Nitrospira_D. The sequence continues at coordinate 6,899 of JANDJG010000038.1, forward strand.
GATGTTCCGCATGGGGCAATGCCTGGTGAAATTGGAACGTTGGGAGGAGGCGTTCGTTCAATTTCACATGCTGTATGATGCGGCGGTCGAATTCGAGGCGGCGAATAAAGACGTGGCCCTTCCCGCGGGCATGCGGGTGCTTTCCAAGGAGAAGCTCGCCAAATGGCTCGATACGGTGCGCCCGCATGTTCCGGACGCCGTGAGACACGAGCTCGAATCGGAAAAATCCGATGCACCGGTGGGCGATCGGGGCGATGCGGAATCGTCGGAGGAAACGCTCTACACGGAGGCCGCTCGGCAAGTGAGCCCGCAAAGCGCGTTGGACGCGGGCGCCTCCCTCATGGGGCGCGATGCCGATTTTAGTTGGTTTCGATTCGTCATTCCCGCGGGGAAGGTCGTGCGCGATGATTTTCCCACCGGAGCCCATGAGTTCATTCCTTTGAACCCCGGCGATACGTTTCCGGCGACCCAACCGGAGATCTACTTGGTCTTCGGACTCGTGTCGGCCTCATACGACGCCGTGCCGCTTGCCGCCCAGTGTTTTATGGAATCCGACGGACAACGCGAGGGGCAACGGATCGTGGCTCAGGACCGAGTGATGACCGCGACAAACGATCAGTCGGGTTATTTCATGCTGTCACGCCCTGCAAGCGGATGGACGCCCGGTCTTTATCGCTGCGGTCTTTTTGCCGGGGAGCGAGCCAACGCCTATACACTGGTCGATGAAGTCCGGTTCCGCATCGTCGATCGGTCCCAGCCTTGACGATTTTCCAGACGGCGTCGATAGGAGCGCGTCGGTAAGGCTGACGGGTACTGAGGAAGCAAAACCCCGGAAATCCGATGCACTCTCTATGCAAACTTGGATGAGTGTCAGACTTTGACGTGGGGAAAAATCGGGAGTGCGTTGGAAGAGATCCTCACACATGGAAGATCTCTTCCAGCCGCACTGAGGCACGGAGAAGTCGTCTGGTCAGCTTTCTCCTATTCTCCTACTTGACGATGATCTCCACCCGTCGGTTTTGAGCTCGTCCTGCTTCGGTGTCGTTTGAAGCGACCGGTTGAGTGTCGGCGTGGCCGGCCGTCGTCACGGAAGTCAGTCCTCCTTCCGCCAGCGCTTTGGCCGCGCTTGCAGCACGGGCTTCAGACAGTTCTTGGTTCGAGGCGAATTTCTTTTTTAAGGTGCTCCGGATGGGCCGGTTGTCCGTGTGTCCCGCAACGGACACCGAATACTCCGGGTAGTCTTTCAACACTTCGCCGACTTTCTTGAGCGCTTCGACGCCGCCAGGCTTGAGCTGGTCTTGGCCTGAGCCGAACAGGTAATTGGACGCCAAATTGATCAGCAGCCGTTCGCTGTTGAGATCGATCGAGATGTCGCCCTTTGCAATCTGCGGCCTGAGCGCTCGAACGAGTCCTTGTCGTGCGCTTTCGAGCTTGGGGGCTGGAGCCGCTTGAGCAGCCCGCGCTTCGGCCAGTTGCCGCTCGAGATCCCCGATTCGTTGGTTGGCCGCCGCCAATTCCGCGGCCAGCCGATCTCTGTCGCTCTGCGCAGTGGTAAGCTGGGACGCCAATCGATTCCGATCTCCGCTGTCGGAACGAAGCGCCGCGAGTTCCCGATCGCGGTCGGCCAATTGTCGTTCCAGATCGCTTACTCGACTGTTCAACGTGCCGTTTTGACGTCGCGCCGCCTCTAACTCATCGGCCAGTCGTTGCCGCTCTCGCTCAAGGGCGGCCAAGCGGGCGGCTGTTTCATCAACGGCCGCCGCCTTGACGGTGGGCGGGCATCCGCCCTCTTGGACGTACCCGTACCATCGGTCAATGCAAACGGTCGGTTGCTTGATATAGGAAGAACAACCGATGAGAGTCACCAAGCCCATCGCCACAAGTCCGGCATGGCGTTTCTTCATAACGACCTCCTTGTTTGTGTCAGGCTTCACGCGCGGTGCGATTGAAAATTTGGCCGATCCGATTCGATGGTCATTGTAAACCGGATTGACGGCTCTTCAGCAAGTCTCTGATTTCCATCAATAACTTTTCCTCGTTGGTCGGCTCCGGTGGAGCGGGCGGAGGCGGAGGAGGGGCCTCGCGCTTAAACCGGTTGATCTGTTTGACCACCATGAAAATCGCGAACGCGATGATCAGAAAGTCGAAGACGCTTTGTAAAAAGACTCCGTAGTTGAGGGTCGGAGCCCCGGCGGCCTTGGCCGCCACCAGCGAGGGATAGGACGTATCGGAGAGGTTGATGAAGAGGCTTGAGAAATCGACCTTGCCAAGAATCAAGCCCAACGGCGGCATCAGCACGTCGCTGACAAGCGACGACACGATTTTGCCGAACGCCCCTCCCATGATGACACCGATCGCCATATCGAGCACGTTGCCTCTCATCGCGAATTCTTTGAATTCTTTCAGCATGGTATTCCTCCTCCGAAAGCGGGGTTCGGTGCGATGTATCCGCTGTTATCGTTTGCGGGTGGTGTCGAAACTATATCCCAAGGTGAATAGATACAGCTGATCGGTGTCGGTCGTTCCGGCCGGCGGCCGATTGTTGTAGCGCGTGGTCACCTGAAAGCCGCTGGCCAGGCCCGCGACGACTTTCAAACGGATGCCATTGTCCATGGTGAGGAAAAAATCCGATGCGTTCTCAATGGACGGAAAAATTTCATTGTAGTGATAGAGCGTAATCCGGCCGTCGAAGAGCGGCCAGTCCAATTTCATGGAAACGCGGGGCGGAAACTCGATTGGTCGGCGGCGGTGCGGAAATCCTCGTTGAAATACGACAAGCCGGCCTCCGTGTAGAACGTCATGTCCTTGAAAAGTCCGCCGTAGTCTCCGCGGTCGATCCACTGAAATCCGGGGCCGCTGGAGATGGCCGTCCGGAGTTTCAGGTCTTGAAACCGGTCGTTTTCGAAGTAGGCGGAGGCGAACCAGAACAGCCGTTTCGTGATGAAAAAGTCCAGTTTGATGGTCCCCCGGGCGTTGCGCGTGATGAGCACGCCGTCGTTGTCACCGTAGACATAACGGCCCAGCATAGTCAATCGGAGTTGTTCGCTGCGGGCGACGAGGTCGCCGACCACGCTGACGTTGCGAAGACGGCTGTTGCCCGTGGCTTGCGAGAACCCGGCGTTCAAGCTTCCGATGTACACGACGGGCGGCTGAGCCAGCGGATTGATGGATTCGATGGAGGACAACGGAACGGTCATCGTTCCTTGAAGGGGATCCGCCTGGATCTTGATGGTGCGATCCGGGCCGGCGGCGGCGGTGCCGTTGAGAATGGTCCCTTCTTTGAGATGGAAGGGGATCGGATGGGTGACTTCCAATGCGGCCACGTCGTCCCACTTGATTTTGATCATGTTGTCGGCGCTCGACGCCGACTTGATGGAGAGAACCCCGCCGGTCATTTCGATGATTTCGCCATAAAGGCGACCGCCGTCTTTCAAGGTGACAATATCCGGTCTCGACGGGGCAGGGTCGGGCGATTGGGCGAACGAAAAGTCCGGCGTTCCGCATGTCGCGACCAGACTGAACACAATCAAACTCTTCCATAGTATGGCTTTCACCGATTTCTCCCGTTGTCAATGATTCACCGGCGCCGAGCGGCTGGATGTCTTGTTGGCGGGGCGATCGATCATTTCCTTAGAGTCGTTAGCCTCTCATAGTTTTACCTACTCTAGCGGGGGCTCTCCTGGAAGGCAATCGAAAAAACGGCGGCTTGGGCCGGACCGTTGGGAGAAAGAGCATCCACTCTCAACGAGAAATGGTTCTCGGCGTTTGAAGGCGCCGGAGACTCTCGGCCCAAAGAGTATCCGGGTCATGATCGAAAATGATGCTGGCGTCCGGTGGCAAGGTCGCCCATGCTCCCTGGCGTAGTTCGAACGCCAGTTGTCCGGCCGCCCAACCGGCCATTCCCGCGAAGATTCGAAAGGTCTCCGTCGGCTTGGGTCGCGTCACCAAACGTTCCAGGAGTTCCAAGGAGCCGCCCACATAGATTCCATCGAACACCCGACGCATGTCGGGGCGAGGCTCCGTCAAACGGACCAACATCATCATGCGGTTCGGGGACACAGGTCCGCCGATGAACAGCGGATAGCCGGTCTCTTTAATCGCGGCGAGATCCGGCAATGCCTGAGACAGAGGAATGCCGGAGGGGCGGTTCAGTATGAAACCGAGCGTTCCTTGAGGGCCATGTTCGACAAGCAGGACGACCGTGCGGCGGAAGTTGGGATCGTCCATCGAGGGGTGCGCCACCAAGAGGACTCCCTTCGCAGGCGGCACTTGAACGGGATCGAATTCCGCCAGGGATTCAGGAAGAGATGGAAAAAAGAGCACGATGCCGGCGAGGCAACCGGCCGCGATCTTTTTCCTGATCAGTCCTCCGCGCATTCGGCACCGGGATTCTGTTCAGGGTCCTGTTATGGGTGATTCCGAAACGATTTGCTTTCGGTCACTTCATCGGCGACATCGCAAGGCCCGGCGTGATTATGAAAACGCCGACAGGCTCACGAACGGTGTGGAACCGATCATGAGCGTTCATCGGTCATGAGGCCGTCGGTTGCCGGTCGTCTACTTCGATGGTGAACCCCAGGTCTTCGATCATCTTCCAGACTTCCGGCGCCGGGGATCCGGGAGTGGTCAGGTAGCCGTTGACGAAGAGAGAGTCGGCCGGGTAAAGCGCCAACGGTTGGAGGCTGCGAAGGTTGTGTTCCCGCCCCCCGGCGATTCGGATCTCGGTTCTCGGATGGAGGAAACGGAACAGGCACAACACCTTCAGGCACCGTTGCGGAGTTAAGTAATCGGAGTCCGCCAGCGGCGTTCCCGACACCGGATTGAGCATGTTCAGAGGGATCGAATCCGGCTTCACGTCGCGGAGCGCCATGGCCAGCTCGATCACGTCGTCGTCTTGCTCGCCCATCCCGACGATGCCGCCGGAACAGATTTCCAAACCGGCCGCGCGCGCATTCCTGATCGTGGCCAAACGGTCTTGGAATGTGTGGGTAGTGCAAATGGAAGAATGATACGCTTCGCTGGTGTTCAAATTGTGATTCACCCGATCCACTCCCGCTTCTTTGAGCCGTTTGGCCTGCGCTTCGCTCAGCAGGCCGAGGGAACAGCAAATTTGAATGGGAATCTCCTGTTTGATGGACCGGACGGCGCCGGCGATCTCTTCGATTTCCCGATCCAGGGGGCTTCGGCCGCTGATGACGATGCAGTAACGTTGAGCCTTTGAAGCGGAAGCTCGCCGCGCGCCCTCGATCATTCGAGACTGCGGCAACAAATTATATCGCTCGATCGGAGCGGTGGAAACGGACGATTGCGAGCAGTAGTGACAATCCTCTTGGCAGGCGCCGCTTTTGGCGTTTTGCAGCATCTGAAGACGGACGGTCCGACCGAAATATTTCGATCGAACGACGAATGCGGCGTGCAGCAAGGCCAAGAGATCATCATCCGGCGCGTTCAACACGGCGCGCGATTCGGCTGTGGTCAGCGGTCGGTCGTGAAGGGCTTTCTCTGCGAGTTGCGAATAGATGGTCATCACTGCGGCCTCTTGTCAGGTGGTTCCGGATTGTTCGACGCGAATCGTTTCTCCATTGCTCATCGGCAACCGGCCCGTTGCCAAGGAACGGGCCGGTTGCGAGACCCTACACGGTTTCAAACGGCGACGCAATGCCTTGATAAGGGATGGTGCGAACAAGCGGGCTTCCTTCCCCTTCCGGATGGGAGACAGGTTGACCGGCTTCGAGCCAGGGAAGGGCGGTGAGCGTATTCCAGCGGGCACACCCGCGGCAGCGCCCAGACCATTCCGCGGACTCTTGTCTGCACTGGGTGCAAATGTAGGGAACGACAACGCGCTTTTTGAAACCGAGCGCTTTCTTCAACTCGACGATGGCCTGCTCGAATTGCTGCTTGCGCAAGAAGAGATTGGCCATGATCTTGTGATAGTCCAGCAGGTAATCTTGAGGACCTTCGATCGTCGAAAGGATTTCGAAGGCTTCATCCACCATTTCAAGCCTGTAGTAGAGTTTGCCCAAGTAGAATTGCAGCACGGGGTCCTGCGGATTGTGCTGCAAGGCCTCCTGATAGACACGAATGATTTCCCCGGGTTCTCCCTGGTCCAGGAACAATTCTTCAAGCCGGTGAAGGATGATCATGCTTCGCGTCCTGGCATAGACCTTCTTGAAAATTTCGACGGCTTCCTTGGTCTTGCCTTCGTGGATCAAAATTTCGCCCAGCCCGATGTACGCGGGGAGGAAGGCGCGATCCTTCTTGATGGCGCCTCGAAAATAGCGGCGGGCTTTGTCCGGGTGTCCGCGCTCCAGCAGTTGACGCCCGACTTCGTACATGCAACCGACCAGCAATTCCGCTTCCGCCCGTTTTTCCTGGGCCGGCAGAGACGCCTTGAGCAGCCGGTGTTGAATTTCGAGCGCCTCGCTCCACCGTTCCAAGCGGATATTGAGGTCCCGCTTGCGGATCAGCGCCATCAAATTGTCCGACTCGATTTTTAGGATTTTGTCGAAAGCCTGAAGCGCCTCCTCATATCGCTTGGCGCACTCCAGATCCGTGCCTAACTCGAGCAGAATTTCAATGTTCCGGTCGTCGACCCGATGGGCGTGCTGATGAAGCCGAATGGCTTCGGAGAAATTGCGCTCGGATCGGTAGATGTTCCCGAGCCATAGAAGCGAATCGATGCGATTGGGATCGATGGCGAGGGCCTTCTCAAACAGCGAAATCGCCTCCATCGTGCGTTTTGACATCAAGGCATGGGTGCCGTCCCGATGCAACACGTCCACCTTTTCCTTGCGACGGATCTGTCGGTTGCTGCGCCAGTTGACGATGGCGTGGGCCGTCTGTTGGAGGCCGACCAGAAAGGCGACGAAGACCGAGCCGGCGGCCATGGAAATCAAGACCAGGTTGACGGGGCTGAGCTCGAATTCGGTCGTGGGGCTTGTATGAATTGTCACCGCGCCGGGATTCAGTTCGCGGAAATAGCTATAGATGAAAATACCGGCGCTGATCAAAAAGATCGTGATCAACAGTCTGAGCATGACTAAACCGACTTGCGGGCGGTTGTTTTTCGAGTCGCGACACGCTGTTGGGGCCCATCAGGAACGATCTTTGAGTCCGGGGGAATCGGCACCGACTTCGCGTCGCTCCAGAGCCGTTCGAGGGCATAGTGGGACCGAGCGTCCTGCCTGAACACATGGGCGACCACGTCGCCGAAGTCGATCAAGACCCATTGTCCCGTCGTCGTGCCTTCGATGCTTAGCGCTCGACGCCCCAGACGGGAGATGGCTTCATCGATATGGTCGGCGATAGCGCGGGTTTGCCGGTCCGATTCCGCCGAGCCGATGACCAAGTAATCGGCGATGGATGTCAACGGGGCGACATGCAGCACCTGGACATCGACGGCCTTCTTGTCGAGCATCGCCTTTCCGATGGCGAGTGCGACGGCCTTAGATGTTTGTCCGATCGCGGTCCTCCTGATACAAGCGATGCCGAAGTATATAAGATTCAACGGGGGGCGGCAACAGATTTACCAGTGTGTCACCGTTTCTGACCCGCCGCCGAATGTCGGATGCCGAAATGGGGCAGAGCGGGATCGGAAGACAGATCACGCCTCGGCATGACGTGCTTGAGATGTCCAGCCGGGGCAGGACTCCCGCGTCAAGCTTGACCAACATATCGGGATCGAGATTTGGCAGCAAGGGAACGCTCGCGAGATGACGGTACGATTGCCCCGGTCGAGGCACGACGACGAATTGGCACGCTTGCAGCAATTCCAGGGGAGATCTCCAATGGTGGATGTCGAGAAAGGCATCGAGCCCAATGATGAAATAGAGATCCGTCGCCGGGCCGAACTGCCGTTCCAGGGCTCGGACGGTATCAATGGAATAGGATTTTCCTTCGCGGCGGACTTCGATATCGGAGAGATCGAACGACGGCGTTCCGGCGACGGCAAGCCGGACCATTTCATAGCGATCCGCTGCGGGTGCCAGCGATCCATTCCGCTTGTGGGGCGGATCGCCGGCAGGAATAAAGAGCACTCGGTCGAGTCCCAGCCTGTCTCGGGCTTCGCTCGCAACTGCCAAGTGGCCGTTATGAATGGGATTGAAACTGCCGCCGAGGAGTCCCAGCTTGAACGGCGGGGGGGGTGAGGCGGGAGGAGAAGCGCTCATGACCGAACGGCGGCGCGTGCGACGCGAAGTCTAAAAAACGACCAGGTTGTCTCTGTGGATCACTTCCTCGTATTCCTGCGGCCCGATTCGCTCATGAATGTCCACTGTCTTGAGGCCTTTCATGCGATCCAACAGGTCAGAGGAAAAATTCACCAGTCCTTTGGCGAATTCCTTTCCGTCGGGATCCAGACAAGCGACCGGATCTCCCGCCTCAAAATCGCCGATGACCTCGACGATGCCGGAAGCCAGGAGACTTTTTCCCCGTTTGACCAAGGCCTCGACCGCTCCTTGATCCACCCGCACGCGCCCGCGGGGACGCAGCGTAAAGGCAATCCAATGTTTGCGGCTCTTCATTCTCCGTTCCCGTGCCAAGAAGAGACTGCCGCCGGGATTTCCGGCCAGCACGCTTGAAAGGAGTCCGGGCCGCTCGCCGTTGATGATCAACGTGGGCACGCCGTACTCGCCGACCTTCTTGGCGGCGCGGACCTTGGTCGCCATCCCTCCGGTTCCCTCAAAGGTGCTCGAGGCGCCGGCCCGTCGTTCGATGTCTTCCGTGATTTCCGGAATGGTCGAAATCAGCGTCGCGGCCGGGTTCTTTCTTGGATCTTCCGTATAAAGACCGTCGACGTCGGATAAAATGACGAGCAACTCCGCGTCCACCAAGTGAGCGACCTCGCTCGCCAACGTGTCGTTGTCGCCGACTCGAATTTCATCGACGGCCACGGTGTCGTTCTCGTTGATGACCGGAAGGACTCCGAATCCGATCAGGGCCGCGAGGGTATGGCGGGCGTTTAAGAATCGGCGGCGATCGGCCAGATCTTGATGGGTGAGGAGAACTTGCGCGACTTGAATGCCGCTCCGTTCGAACGCTTTTTCATAAGCCCACATCAGGCGGCTCTGTCCGACGGCCGCGGCGGCTTGTTTGACCGGAAGGCTTTTCGGATATTCCTTCAACCGCAGTTTCTTGATGCCGGACACGATCGCTCCCGATGAGACGACCAGCACTTCGCGGCCGCTTGTCCGTAAAACGGCCAGCTCGTCGGCAAGCCGCTCGATTTGATCGAGACGCAAGCCGGTGGCGCGGGAAGTGATCAGACTGCTTCCGATCTTGATGACGATGCGTTTGGCTTTCGTTAAGATTTCGTCTCGCATGGCTGGCTTCTGAGGCGGTCCACTTGCGCGCCGACGAAGGCGATCAGGTCGTCGAGACCTTCTCTCGTGGCGGATGAAACGGGAAAACACCGAAGGCGACGACGCTTGCAATAGTCCCGGAGTCGTGCGAGTCGATCCGACGTTCCGCCGATGTCGATCTTCGTCGCGACGACGGCGAAGGGACGGTCGATCAACGTGTGGTCGTACGCCGCGAGTTCGCGCCTCATGGTCTCGAAGCCAGCGATCGGCTCAACGGCTGTCCACTCCGAGACGTCGATGAGGTGAAGCAAAAAAGCCGTGCGTTCGATATGGCGAAGAAATTGAAGTCCCAACCCCTTTCCATCGTGAGCTCCTTCGATCAAACCGGGAATATCGGCGACGACGAAGCTGCGGTCAGATCCCCAGCGCACGACGCCCAAATGGGGGGTCAATGTGGTGAACGGATACTCGGCGATTTTGGGGCGCGCCGACGAAACGGCCGCAATGAGCGTCGATTTTCCCGCGTTGGGAAAGCCGATCAGGCCGACGTCCGCGAGCAGCTTCAGCTCGAGCCGAAGCGTTCGCTCTTCGCCGTCCGTTCCTTGAGTCCAACGGGTCGGGGCCCGATTGGTCGAGGTGGCGAAATGACAATTGCCGAGCCCCCCTCGCCCGCCTCTGGCGATCACGACCGTTTCCCCGTCGGTGACGAGGTCGGCCAGCACGTCGCCTGTCGCGGCGTCATACACCACGGTGCCGACGGGGAGCGTCACGACGACATCGGCGCCCGACCGGCCGGTGCATTTGGAGCTCCCACCGGGTCGCCCGTCTTCAGCCTGGTAGTGTTTTTGATAACGGAGATCCAGCAGAGTCGTGAGACGATGCGACGTCGTTAAGACGACGTCGCCGCCATTGCCGCCGTCCCCTCCGTCCGGGCCGCCGCGGGGCACGTACATCTCGCGGCGGAAACTGCAAATGCCGTCTCCTCCTCGTCCGGCACGAACGGTAATGATTGCCTCATCGACAAACATGGTGTGCCTGTATCGGGTTGAACGTATCGCGGCGTGCCATAGATTGGAGTATACCCGACCTGCTATCGCCGGTGGAAAGGGACGTTCAGGGTATCGGACGATTGAGGTCAGGATGCGTGAAGGGCGAGAGGGTCAAGATTCAGCGGGGAGCGGATACACGCTGACCTTCCGTCTGCCGCGCCCGCCTTCGAATTTCACCGTGCCGGTGATCCGGGCGAACAGCGTATGGTCTCGTCCGATATCGACGTTGAAGCCGGGGAAAAACTTCGTGCCTCGTTGGCGGACAATGATGCTCCCCGCCGTTACGGTTTCACCGCCGTACGCCTTGACGCCCAGATACTGCGGATTGCTGTCCCGACCGTTCCGCGACGAACCGCCGCCTTTATTTGTTGCCATGGGCAGTCCCCTCTGTAGCCGTTAGTTTGTCGTGATGTCCTTGATAAGAAGCTTCGTAAAGTGTTGCCGATGACCGCGGGTCCGGCGATAGTTTTTCCTGCGTTTCTTCTTAAAGACGGTAATGGATCTCGTCCGGCCTTGCCGCAAGATTTCAGCCGTGACCTTGGCGCCTTGCACGAGCGGTTGCCCGATAATAGGACCAGCATCCCCGTGAACCAAGTGCACGCGGTCCAATTCGACTGTGCCGCCGACGTCACCGGGCAGTTTTTCAACCTGAATCGTGGACCCGGCCTCGACTCGGTACTGTTTTCCACCTGTCTCAATGATTGCGTACATGCTCATATCTCCTTAAGCGGACCGACCTTGATACCATGCGTTTTTATATGATGTCAAGTAAGCCGCTGAGTTTTCGGTACGTCTTGCTCCGTGCGAGCGGGGCTGAGTCATTTACCCCCTCTTCAGAAGGGATAGAAAGGTGGAATGGAAAGGAGTATTTTGCCGTCAGCGCTTCAGTGGTCAGTGGAAAGTTAAAGAGGAGGGCGGTTCCTTCAGGAGACGACGGTATGCCTTCAACCCGGTTTGTGATTCGCGCGCACCAGCGCATTCCTGTCCGTTGCAACTTCTACTATATGGGTGAGGAGTTCCTCGGCAAGGGAACGGTGACGAATTTATCTCGAATCGGATTTCGAGCGCTCGGCGATCATCAGGTGATGCCGGGGATGGAACTCGTCGCTCGGTTGTCTCTTCCCGGCCGCGCCGGTTCGGTGGACGTCGGGCTTGCCTTGGTTCGCTGGGTGCGCGGACACTGGTTCGGGGCGAAAATGATCAGACTGAATCCGGAGGCCAAGGAACGGATCGGAACGTTTCTCAGCACTTGTCTTCGATCGTCTTGTCCGTTGCGTTGAATCGGTTTTTTACCACAATCATCAGAATCAAGGCCGTGTTCTCTCTGCAAAGAGAAAGACAGGGTCGGTTGCTTGACGCATGGTCGGCCTCGCGTTATAGTTCGCGCGCCGAACGGAATCGGGATCGCGGAATCGAAACCGTCATCGCGGGCAGGAGTCGCCTTCAATGTTGGAACCCAGTGAAAAAATCTGGATGGACGGCAAGTTCGTCGCGTGGGATCAGGCCAATACGCATGTCTTGACCCATTCGCTGCATTACGGCTTGGCGGCGTTTGAGGGAATCCGCTGCTATAAGGGCCGGGCCGGATCGGCCATTTTCAGGCTGCAGGAGCACGTCGACCGGCTGTTTGACTCCGCTCACATCGGCATGATGGCGATTCCCTATGACAGAAAACAAATCGCCGACGCCATTCTCGAAACCGTTCGCGTCAATCGTCTGGATGCCTGCTACATCCGTCCACTGGTCTATATCGGCTATGGGGCGATGGGGGTTCATCCCGGCGACAATCCGATTCGCGTCGCCATCGCGGCGTGGAAATGGGGGGCCTATTTGGGAGAGGACGCGTTGGCGAACGGCATCCGCGCCTGTGTGTCTTCCTTTACCCGTCACCATGTCAATGTGTCCATGACGAAGGGGAAAATAGCCGGCTATTACGTCAATTCGATCATGGCGAAACGGGAAGCCAAAGCCGCCGGCTACGATGAAGCGATCTTGCTCGATGCCGAGGGATACGTTTCCGAGGGAACGGGAGAAAACGTCTTCATCGTCCGGAGAGGAAAGTTGAAAACCACTCCTCTGACATCGGTGCTTGAAGGCATCACCAGAAATTCGGTGATCGAATTGGCCAGGGAGCGAGGACTTGTCGTGGAAGAAGAGCGATTTACGCGGGATGAAATGTACATCGCGGACGAGGTCTTCGTGACCGGCACGGCGGCGGAACTGACGCCGGTTTGTGAAATCGATCGTCGAGCGATCGGAAACGGCAAGCCCGGGCCGATCACTCAAATGCTCCAGAAGACGTTCTTTTCCATCGTGCGGGGAGAGAATCCTGCCTACGCCTCGTGGTTGACGCCCGTCTAGGTTGGTAGAAGGCTTCTGCCTGCAAAGGGAATCTTACTCGTCAAGCGACGGTCCGTGGTTGCTATAGGGATCCTCAGAGGGCATCGCCTCTTACTGACCCAACCGTGATAAGAGGCCGTGATAAGAGGGAAGAGTTGTAAAGGATTGCGGGTCGTTTCCGGTTCTTAAGGCGGGATCAACGTTGTTCGCCGGGTGAGCCGGCGCTATCTGTAGAGGAGGACTCGGTTGCCGGCTGAGTCGGCGAGGAAGAAGCCGGGGACTCGCTCTTTTTATTCAGATCAATAACGGTCGATGAAAAGTTCCGTTCTTTGGCCAAAATCGCTAGGCTGAGGGACGTCAGCATGAACACCGCCGCGACCACGACGGTCAGCTTGCTGAGAAAATTGGCGGGGCCTCGACTTCCAAAGACGGTTTGGCTCGACCCTCCGAACGCCGCACCGATCTCCGCGCCCTTTCCGGACTGAAGCAGAATGGCTCCGATCATGAGGAACGAAATGAACACGTGAAGGATGATGATCAGTGTGTATAACATTTATCCTCGATCCGCGATCACTTGGGCAACGGCGCCGATTGTAACAAAGGATTCCACGCGCAGACAAGCCCCGCCGATTAATGCGCCGTCGATTTGCTCTGATTGCAAGAACGCGCCGATGTTGTCGGGTGTGACGCTCCCGCCGTACAAAATTCTCGTTGACTTTGCAATGTCGGCCGACCAACGGTCTTCCAAGAAAGACCGGATCGTTTGATGGGCGTTCGCCGCCTGATCGGCGGTGGCTGCTTTGCCTGTTCCGATGGCCCAAATCGGCTCATAGGCGATCGTGACGCCCGCCATCGCTTGGGGAGACAGGTCCCCTAAGCCGCCGTTTAATTGTTGACGGAGCACTTCTTCGGTTCGTTCCTGCTCCCGTTGAGCCGACGATTCTCCGATACACACGATCGGTTTCAGATCGTGCGCGAGCGCGGCGCGGATTTTCTTGTGAATCCACTCGTCCCGCTCGCCGAACAGGGTGCGTCGTTCCGAATGACCGAGAATGACGTATCGACAGCCGAGATCTTTAAGCATGGGGGCCGAGACCTCGCCGGTGTAAGGACCATGGTCTTCCCAAAACATATTTTGCGCGCCGAGCTGAATCGGCGATGAAGAACTGAGGGCCATGCGGGCGGACTCGAGCGCGGTAAAGGGAGGGGCGACCACGAATTCAACCGCCGGAGACGCGGGAAGCCGAGGCCCGACGGCACGCAGGAAAGCAGCAGCCTCGGAGGGGGTTTTATTCATCTTCCAATTGCCGACGATGAGGAGCGAACGCACGGTGCTGCCGTTTGCCTTATGGAATCCAGCGATGACGGGTGTCAGTTCGTCCGATCCGGTAACGCGACGAGGCCGGGAAGCTTTTTCCCCTCAAGCAATTCCAGCGCGGCGCCGCCGCCGGTGGAAATGAAAGACATATTGTCGGAAACCCCGGCTCGGTGCACGGCCAACGCCGTTTCGCCCCCTCCGATGATCGTCAGCGCGTAGGCGTCGGCGATGGCGTGAGCCATGGCGAGCGTGCCTCTGGCGTAGGCGTCGATTTCAAAGACGCCCATCGGGCCGTTCCAGAGAATCGTTTTTGCGTTTTGAACGGCCTCGTTGAACAGCTTCACCGAAGCCGGGCCGATGTCGAGGCCGTACCATCCTTTGGGAATTTCCTGGACGGGGACGATTTTCGATTCGGCGCCCGGTCCGCGGTCGGCCGCGACGACGCAATCCACCGGAAGGTAAAACTTGACCCCCCGCGACAGCGCATGATCTTCGATGCCTTTGGCAAAATCGAGCATGTCGTTTTCGACCAATGAATTGCCGATCTCCATGCCTTTTGCCTTCAGAAAGGTAAAGGCCATGCCGCCTCCGATAATGACCTTGTCGACCTTCTTGCCCAGGTTTTCGATGACGCCGATTTTCCCCGATACCTTGGCCCCTCCCAGAACCGCCACGAACGGCCGAACGGGATTGGCGACGGCGCCTTCCAGATACTCGATTTCTTTTTTGAGCAAAAAACCGGCCGCGGCTTCTTTGATGAACTTTGTAATGCCGACCGTGGAAGCATGGGCGCGGTGGGCGGCTCCGAAAGCGTCATTGATATAGACGTCGCCCAGCGAGGCGAGGGCCTTGGCAAAGGCGTCGTCGTTTTGCTCCTCACCGCGATGGAAGCGGAGATTTTCCAACAAGAGCACGTCGCCGGGATTCATCTTGGCGACGAGTTTCTCGACGGTCGGTCCTATGCAATCCGGCGCGAAAATCACCTCCTTGCCGAGGAGTCGACCCAGTCGCTTTGC